>NZ_RBKT01000001.1:5406133-5709200 GCF_003633685.1 Micromonospora pisi
CTGAACGGGCTGGTCGGGCTCCTCGCCGTGGCCGCGCCGTGGGGGTGGCGGCGTAACCGACCGGACGTGGCGTCGATGCGGGTCGGAACCGCCGGGGCGCCGGCCGGCGCACAGGACGGGGTCGATCCGGTCCTGCTACGGGTGCTCTGTCACGAACTCCGCTCGCCGATCACCGCGCTCATGTCCCTGACCCGGGCTCTGGCCGAGCAGCCGGAGCGGCTCGGGGAGCCGGACCGGCAGGCGATGCTGCTGCTCGCTCGGGACCAGGCGTCGCATCTTGACGGGGTCTGGCGGCAGGCGGCGCGGCTCGTGCAGGACCTGACGACAACCCCCGCCGACGTCCGGGTACGCCTGCGTCGGATCCTCCCCGCCGTACTGGCGACCGCGCCCCCGGAACGGGTATGGGTGAGGGTCAGCCCGGCGGCGGGAGATCGGCTGGTGGCCGGTCAACGCGTACGCCAGATCCTGATCAACCTGGTGGACAACGCGCTGCGACACGGGCCGCCCGATGGACGGGTTTGGATCTCCGCCTCGCTGCGCTCGAACGACCTGGTGCTCGTGGTCGCCGACCAGGGCAGGTCCTGCACCGCGTTGCGGGCGGCTCTGCGCCGCTCGACGGCACCCCCGGGCATGTCCGGCCTCGGACTCTGGATCGTCCGCCAGTTCGTCGCCGTGGAAGGCGGCACCGTGGTCGCGTACCGGTTGCGATCACGTGGGGTCGCCGTCGAGGTGAGACTTCCCGGTCGGCCGGTTGTCGGCCGACGTACCGGGGTTGGCCCCGGTGGGCCGAGGGATGGCACCGACAGGCCCGCAGAGTGGGAATGAACGCGGTGTTCGCCGTCCGTGACCAAGGAGGCCACCGTGTTCAGCCATGTCAAAGACCTACAGTTCGAGGCGAAGCCAGACGGGCCTGACGCCGCCTTCGCGCGCCGGCTACAGGAGGTGCTGGGCGGCAAGTGGGGCGAGATGACCGTCGCCAACCAGTACCTGTTCCAGGGCTGGAGCTGCCGGTTGCCGGGCAAGTACAAGGACCTGTTCCTCGACGTGGGCACCGAGGAGATGGGCCACGTCGAGATGATCTGCACGATGATCGCCCGGCTGCTCGACAGCGCTCCCCTGTCCGTACAGGAGGCGGCGGCCGAGGACAACCCGATGCTGACCGCCATCTACGCCGGGTCGAACCCGGCGCACTTCATCCACTCCGGCGGCGGACCGTTGCCGGTGGACAGCAACGGGGTGCCCTGGAACGGCTCCTTCATCACGGCCAGCGGCAACCTGCTCGCCGACTTCCACCTCAACGTGACCGCCGAGGCACAGGGCCGGCTGCAGGTCGCCCGCCTGTTCAACATGACCGACGACCCCGGCGTGAAGAAGATGCTGCGGTTCCTGCTGGCCCGCGACACGATGCACCAGAACATGTGGCTGGCCGCGATCGAGCAACTCAAGCAGGACGGTCTCGAGGAGATGCCGGTTCCCGAGGCGTTTCCCGACGCGGAGCAGGAGAACCAGTTCGCCTACCAGTACATCAACTTCTCGGCCGGCGAGGACGCGGCGGAGGGTCGGTGGGCGTCCGGCCCGAGCCCGGACGGCAAGGGCGAGTTCAGCTACCAGGCGGCCCCGACCGCGCACGCCGGCGAGCCGGTGCTGCCGCCCGGGGACCCGCGTCTGCACGGCACGCCGCCGGCGACCGGTCATCTCGTCACCGCGGGCACAAGCCGTCGCTGACCTGTTTCGTCGCGCCGGTCGTCCCACCCAGGGGCGACCCGGCGCGACCGGGGACCGGAAGGGTCGATCATGATTGAGTTGTTGGCCCGTCCCTTGGCGGACGCGTTCATGCAGGTCGGTGTCTATGTCGCGGTGCTGGTCGCGCTCTTCGGCTGGCTGCGCTGGCGGTACGGCGACCGGGTCACCGACGGACTCACCCGTCGCCCCCGGCTGGGTCCGCTGGTCGGTGCGCTACTCGGGGTGAGCCCTGGCTGTGGCGGCGCGATCATCCTCATGCCGCTCTACGCCCGAGGCAAGGTCTCCTTCGGTACGGTCGTGGCCGCCCTCGCCTCGACCATGGGCGACTCCTCCTGGGTGGTGATCGCCGCCGACCCGGGCTTCGCTCTCAAGATCCATGCGTTGCTCTTCGCGGTGGGACTCGCCACGGGGTACGCCGTGGACCTGCTCGGCATCGACCCGGCCCGGGCACTGCACCGATCGGAGGTCCGCCCCGATCGGCGGCCCGAGTCGGTTGACGCCCTGGCCGACGGGTCGGCGGGTCCGGCCGCGTCGGGACAGTCCACCGCGCTCGCGCTCCTCACCCGGGCCGACCCGGTCGTGGAGCGGCAACGCCGAATGTCGACCGCGTTCTGGGGTCTGACCACTCCCGCGTTCCTGGTCTCCGTACCGGTGGTCTTCCACGTCGTCGACCCGGCCCTGCTCAGCGCCCCGCTCGGCGGTGTCGACCCCTACCTCGTACTCGGCTGCGCCGGCACCTTCGTCGCGGTGCTGATCTTCGCCGCCGGACGCGGCCGGTTCGCCGACGACACCCTCGAGACCTCGCAACCCCGGACCGTACGGGACGCGTTCCGGCACAGCGCGCACGAAGCCTCGTTCATCACCTTCTGGGTTGCCGTGGCCTACGTGGGCTGGCAGGTCCTGAGCACGACCACCGGGTTCGACGGTTCGCAACTGGCGCTCGCCGGTGCGGTCGGAGTTCTCGTCGGCGCGTTGATCGGCCTCATCCCGGGCTGCGCGGTGCAGATCGTCTTCACCGGCATCTACGTCAGCGGTGGCCTACCCGTGACGACACTGGTCGCCAACGCGATCAGCCAGGACGGCGACGCGCTCATCCCACTCGCCGCGCTACGCCGTCGCGCGGCCGGGCTGGCAACCCTGATCACCACGGTTCCGGCGATTCTCGTCGGCCTGACACTGCTGCTGTTCGTCGGTTGAGCACCGCCAGCCCGTCGATCGAGGAGGTGAGTCATGCGTACGACGAACGGATGGTCCGGAACCTCGGGCAACGATCCGGCCCGTCCCCCGGAGGCCACGGAGTTCGAAACGCTGGGCAGGGTCCGACTCAAACTCTGGTTCTTCGCTGCCGCCTCGGTCGTCGCCGTACTGGTCGGACTGCCGGGCTGGACCCAGTGCGCGCTGGTGGCGACGACCCTGCTGATCCCGATCGCGGTCGCCGTACACAGCGGGTGGAGTCAGGCGCTGCTGGTCGTCCTGCCTCGGCCGGGAGGAGAACCGACCCGCCGCTCCCGACGGGAGCCACACAAGGCTCATGCGCGGTGAGCCGGGGCAGAGCCACCGCACTACCGGGTCGGCGTGATCCTGGTGGGTCGAGATGGTGGCGGGAGTCGGCAACCTTTCTCAGTGACGGGGCCGACAGGTGCGGCCCTTCCTGCCGTTGCGGTACGCCGTCGCGGCGTCCACCCGACGGTAGAGTCGCCGCTCGTGGCCGCACTGGACGAGCATGGTCGACCCGAACCTCCGCTGACCGGCGACGAAACCGCCACCCTCCTGGGTTTCCTGGAGTTCCAACGCGCGACCCTGGCCTGGAAGTGCGCGGGGCTGGACGCGGCCGGGCTCTCGGTGCGGGTCGCCGCCTCGTCGATGACCCTGGGCGGGATGCTCAAGCACCTGGCCTTTGTCGAGGATCACTGGTGCTCCCGCGCGCTGCACGGGCGCGAACGGCAGCCGCCATGGGACACAGTGGACTGGGAGGCCGATCCGGACTGGGATTGGCGTTCGGCCGACGGGGACAGTCCGGAGCAGCTCCACGCGCTCTGGGGGGATGCGGTGGCCCGCTCCCGTTCCCTGGTCGCGGAAGCGCTTGCCGCCGGTGGCCTGGACCAGGTGGCCCGGCGTACCTGGTCGGATGGTCGGGCACCGAACCTGCGTTGGATCCTGTGCCACCTGATCGAGGAGTACGCGCGGCACAACGGCCATGCCGACCTGCTGCGGGAGTCGGTGGACGGGAGCATCGGGGAGTAGCGGTCGGACGGCCCATCCGTTCGGGGATGACACTAGGTTCCTAGGAAGCCTAGCGGGAGTCCGTACACCGGACAGCCGACCTCCCGGTCCGCCCCTGTTCGGCCCGGTGCGGCGACGCGGTACGCGATTGTTCGGCGTTGTGCGGGATTGATTGATCGGCACCGCCACCAGCGGCGATCAACTTCGCGGTTCCGTAGGAATGGACGGCGGGACGGCACTCAACCAACCCCGTCCCGGAGGAGTGGAAGTCATGATGCTGCGCAAGGCGTTTGGAGCGCTGCTGGCGTTGCTGACCTTCGGCACGGTGCTGGTCGTCACGGCCGCCCCGTCGCAGGCGGCTGTCGCCTGCTCGGGAACGGTCACCTACAGCTACGCGTACCCGCCGAGCAACCCGGTCGCCGAGCTGGTCATCTACTACAACAGCACCAACGGCGGCACGAACAGCGCCTGCATGTACCACCGTGGCGCGGCGTACGGCTCCTCGGCGCGGACCTCCGTGCAGATCGCCCGGTGCGCGGAGACCTCCGGCACCGGCTCGTGCACCGCCACCGCGGTCTCGACCATCGACAACGCCGACTACCTGTACTACGCCGGACCGCGTGGGGTGACCGGCACGGCGAACAACTGCGTCGACGCGTACGGCGAGATGGACTGGGCCGGCACCACCTACTGGATCCACTCCGGCCGCCAGGGCTGTTGAGTCCGGTGACGCCTGACCGGCGGCCCGGTGGGATCCGTCCCGCCGGGCCACCGGTGGTGGCTGTCCCCGTACCCCGGTCTCAGGGGTAGAGACAGGCGCTACGGCGGGCCGCGAGCCGCTGTTCGGCGGCGAGCGGCAGGGCCTCGGCGGCGCTGGAGCCGTCCGGACGGGCCACCCGCACGTCGAGTACGTCGGTCGGCGCGCCACCGCCGAGACAGGCGACCGCGGCCACCGGGATCTCCGTGGTGGGGCCGGGGTGCGCGGCGAGCTGGTCGAGGTTCCAGGTGAGGTCGAACGGCGGGGTGGTCGTGCCGGTCATCCCGATCTGGTGCCAGCGGCGGTCGCCCGGCAGTGCCGGGTCGTCCGCGTAGTAGGCGGCGAAGCCCACGATCTCCACGTGCGTGCCGGTCGCGCTCAGCCGCCACCGACCCGGGCCGGTCACATCGGGGGCGATCGCGATGGCGATCGAGGCCGGTCCGGGTCGGTCGCCCGCGCAGCGGGACGGTTCCAGACCTGCGGGCGGGTTGCCGTGCACCACCCCGGAGGCGATCAGCCCGCCGCCGGCGAGGGTGAACCAGCGGATGTCCGGGGTCTGGGAGGTGGAGTCGATGATCCGCTCACCCAGGCAGTAGCCGGTGAGCCCGACCACGCAGCCGGGCGGGATGGTGTAGAGAATCTCCTTGTCACGGCGTGGTTCGCTCCGGACGTGCACACCGCCGCCGTACGTCACGGCGGTGAAGGCGGCGTCCGTGGTGGTCGCCGGACAGGCCGTGGTGGTCGTCGGTGCAGCGGCCGACGACACCCCCTTGGTCGCCCGCTTCGGCTGGGTCATCGGCACCACGGCGGCCATGCCGGCGAGACCGGCCACCGCCACCGCCGCCAGCACCAGTCGCCGTCGGAGTTTCCGGTGCCGGAGGGCGCTGACGGGCCGGTCGTGGGTCGTTCCCGCCTTGCCGCCGGTGCCGGTTGGCCCATCCGGAGTCGGGGCGGGTGAATCCTCGGCGGTCACGGTGGATGGTGGCTCTGCCGCCCCGGCGCCCACCGGGTCGGCGGGCGCGCCCGCCGACCCGGTGGGCCGCAGTTCCTTGTCCAGTTCGAGCCAGCGCTGCCGCCACTGGGCGGTGTCCCCGCCGCAGGCACCGACGTACGCGAGCACCACGTCGAGACTGGGCTGCCGGATCCCGTTGGCGGCGGCGGAGAGCGTCGAGGCGCTGTAGCCGGCGAGTTCGGCCAACCGCCGGTAGGTGGGGTTGCCCGCTTCGACGCGTAACTTCCGTAGCTCGTGGGCGAAGGACGACAACGGTCCAGCCGTCGGATCTACGGGCCGCTCGTGCCGAGCCATGCCGCTCCCTTGTCCCGGTAGAGCCCTGGAGCGGGAGGTTGCCGCAGCACAGGGCTCATTTTCCCTGGTAAGTCATCCAAAGTAGAGAAATTATATTGAATTCCTCTATGGGTGGACGACGGCTACCAGGGTGCGGCGGACGGCACGGGACCGGCGGCGCGGCGGTCAGCCGTTGAACGTCGCCGGGTGCGGCCCGGTACGCAGGTCGCGCTCGAGCGAGCTGATCGCATCGATCTCCCCGGTACTCAGGTCGAAGTCGAAGACGTCGATGTTCTCCTTGATCCGGTCCGGGTTCACCGACTTCGGGATCACGATCCGGCCCTGCTGGAGGTGCCAGCGGAGGACGACCTGGGCGGCGGTGCGGCCGTGTGCCGCCGCGACCTCGGTCACCACGGGGTCGGTAAGCACCGCCGCCCTCGCCAACGGGCTCCACGCCTCCGTGGCGATGCCGAAGCGCTGGTTCGCGGCCTCGATCTCGCGCTGTTGCAGGGCCGGGTGCAGTTCGATCTGGTTGACGGCGGGTACCACACCGCCGAGGTCGATGATCCGGTCGAGATGTTCGGGGAGGAAGTTCGAGACGCCGATGGCGCGTACCCGGCCGTCGCGGTGGAGCGTCTCCAGCGCCCGCCAGCTGTCGACGTAGCGGTCGGCGGCCGGGGCGGGCCAGTGGATGAGGTACAGGTCGAGGTAGTCCAGACCCAGCTTGCCCAGGCTGGTGTCGAAGGCGGTCAGGGTGCTGTCGTACCCCTGGTCGCTGTTCCAGAGTTTGGTGGTCACGAAGAGGTCGGCGCGCGGGATGCCGGACTCTTCGATCGCCTGGCGTACGCCCTGCTCGTTGCCGTACGCGGCGGCGGTGTCGATGCTGCGGTAGCCGGCCGACAGGGCCGTCGAGACGGCTGCCGCGGTCTCCCCGTTCGGCACCTTGAAGACACCGAAGCCGAGCTGCGGCATGGTGACGCCGTTGTTGAGGGTGATCGTGGGCTGAGGGGTCGACATGCGTGGATCCTTTCGGCGTGGATGGTGCGGATGGTGCGGGTCGGTGAATCAGGCGGTCGGCGTCGGCACCGGTGGCCGGGCGTCGGCCGTGACCGTGCCGGGTCGGCGGGTCCGGGCGGCGCGACCGGCGACGACCATGACGAACAGGGCGGCGGCGGTGATCACGGCGCCGGCCCAGATGGGTGAGGTGTAGCCGAGGCCGGCGGAGATGGTCAGGCCACCGATCCAGGCGCCGAACGCGTTGCCGAGGTTGAAGGCGGCGATGTTGGCGCTCGACGCGAGGGTCGGCGCGTGCGCGGCGTAGCTCATCACCCGGGTCTGTAGTCCGGGCACGGTGGCGAAGCCGAACGCCCCCATGAGCAGTAGCGAGAGGTAGGTTGCGGGCTGGCTGCGCGCGGTGAGCGCGAAGAGGACGAGGACGACGACCAGGCCGGCCAGGACGGCGATCAGGGTCCGGTCGACGGACCGGTCGGCGAAGCGACCGCCGACGATGTTGCCGAGGAACAGGCCACCGCCGAAGAGGATCAGCAGCCAGGGCACCGCCGCGCTGGGGAAGCCGCTCACCCCGGTGAGGGTGTAGGCGATGTAGGTGAACGCTCCGAACATCCCGCCGAAGCCGAGCACGGTGATCAGGAGTGAGAGCCAGACCTGACCCGCGCGGAAGGCGCTGAGTTCGTACGCCAGCCCGCCGGGTCGTGTCGCGTCACGTGGTACGCGTACCAGGGCGGCGATGCCGAGCAGGGCGACCACGCCGACGACGGTGATCGCCCAGAAGGTGGAGCGCCAGCCGAGCTGTTGGCCCAGCAGGGTGCCGAGTGGTACGCCGAGCACGTTGGCGGCGGTCAGGCCGGTGAACATGATCGCCACGGCGCCCGCTTTCCGGTTCGGCGCCACCATGTCGGCCGCGACCACCGAGCCGATGCCGAAGAAGGCGCCGTGGCAGAGGGCCGCGACGATCCGTCCGGTGAGCATGAGTCCGTAGTCGGGTGCGATCGCCGACAGCAGGTTGCCGACGATGAAGAGGACCAGCAGGGCGAGTAGGACAGCCTTGCGGGGCAGTCGGGTGGTGGCGGCGGTGAGCGCGAGCGCCCCGACCACGACGCCGAGCGCGTAGCCGGTGATGAGCCAGCCCGCCGCCGCCTCCGAGACACCGAAGGTGGTGGCGACCTCGGGTAGCAGGCCGGCGATCACGAACTCCGTCAGTCCGATGCCGAAGCCGCCGAGGGCCAGGGCGATGAGTCCGAGCGGCATGTATCTCTCCGTCTGTGCGTCAGCCGTTACGACGCGTACGCTGGTAGTTGCACACGCCAGGTTTCTAGTTGTACACGCCGATAGGAGGCGTGCGCAACTATCTCCGACCGGGAGGCGAGATGGGGATCGGCGACGACGCCGTCGAGGTACGCGCACAGGGCTGGCGGACCCTGGCCGCGCTGCACGGGCTCATCGAGACGACGCTCGAACGCGCGCTCGCCCGAGAGGTCGAACTCTCCGTGGTCGAGTACACCGTGCTGGACGCCCTCGCCCGCCAGGACGGCTGGCACATGCGGATGCAGCAGTTGGCCAGAGCCGCCGCGCTGAGCCCGAGCGCGACCACCCGGCTGGTGAACCGGCTGGAGGAACGAGGGCTGCTGGCACGGATCCTCTGCGCCGACGACCGGCGGGGGATCTACACCGAACTCACCCCGGCCGGACGCGACTTCCTGGAACGCGCGCGGCCGGTGCACGACGCCGCGCTCGTCCGGGCCCTCCGTGATGCCGAGGACGTCCCCGAACTCCAGGCGATCGCGCAGACCCTGCAACGACCCGCCACCGCGCCCAGCTAGGTCGCACCGGTAATGGTCCTGGTCGGGTGGTGCTTCCCCGGGTCGGGCTTGTGTTCTGCGGGGTGCGCGACGGCGAAAGCGTGGCTACCGCTCGTCGGTAGCCACGCTTCCGTATCGAAGGAGTGTTCTTTTGAGAGGTGGGTGTGAAGCCGGCAGCCTACTTCGGAGGGGTCTCCGACTTGGGGGTGCCGCCGCGGGGCGGGGCCGACCAGGGGCTCTCGCTCTCGCTGCGACGGGGTAGCGGGGTCGGCGCGGTGGTGACGGGCGTCGGCGTCGGCGCCGGTGGATCCGGGTAGCCGAGGGTGGGTGGAGCGGCGTCCCGGTCGACCAGGTCCGGCTGCAACGCCGACCAGTCGGTACGGGTGAACGGCTCGGTGTCGGCCTCGTCCGTGGTCTTCGTCTCCGTCTCCGTCTCCGGTACGGTCGCCGGTGCCGGCCAGCTCCGCCAGCGTTGGCCGCTGAAGACCGCGATCACCAGCAGGGCACCGACAAAGAAGAGGGTGCCGTTCTCCACCGGCTGGAGCAGTGGCAACGGGTCACCGAAGACCTTCCAGTTCGCCGGCACCGTGTCGCGTACCCAGAAGGGGCTCACGAACAGTCCGACGTACGGGGTGACCAGTGCCAGCCCGGCGATCAGCGGGCCGAGCGGTGAGAAGCGCAGAGTGCCGAGCAGGCCGAGCAGGATGCCGACGACCGCGAGGTAGACCGAGGGTTCGATCAGGTTCGCTGTGTTGTAGTTGCCGATTTCCAGCCAGCGGGTGACTGTGCGGGTCGACCCGTCCTGACCGAGCGTGATCAGAACCCAGGCCAACGGTGCCGCCACCACTCCGGCGAGGAAGCTCCAGAGATGTCGCATTGGCGCACGGTACCGGTTCCCGTGGGAGCGGTCGGCGTACGCCCGGCTGCCGGGAAAAAGCATTCATGGTCCGTGATGGTGGGGTCGCGCTACGTGCCCGGATCTGCCCTTGTCTGAGGGTGATCTTCCCGGGCTGCCCGAGATGGGAACCTCGGCCAAGTTCCGGAACCGACAGGGCATTGACTCTTGTCGTCGTGAGGGTGAAAGTTGGCGATTAAGAGAGCGCTCTCACATGTTCGACACCCTCGCGTAACCGAGTCGAATCATGTCCTCGGTTAGGCCAGTCCAAGGAGGAACGATGGATGGGGCCGTATCGCTGCCCGACGTCCAGCGCCGCCGGCTGATCCGGTGGCGCCTGATCGTCGTGTTGAGCGCCCTCGTGGCACTACTCAGCGCGTACGTGGCAATCTCCGCAGACCGGGCCGGTGCGGCCGAACCACCGCTGTCCCAGGGGCGGCCGGCGACCGCGTCCTCGGTCCAGTCGGCGGCCATGCCCGCCTCCGCGGCGGTCGACGGCGATGCCGGCACCCGCTGGTCCAGCGCCTTCAGTGACGCCCAGTGGTTGCAGGTCGACCTCGGCTCCAGCCAGGCGATCAACCGGGTCGACCTGGTTTGGGAGGGCGCCTACGCCCGCGCCTTCCAGATCCAGGTGTCGACCAACGGCACCACCTGGACCTCGGTCTACTCGACCACCACCGGCGCCGGCGGCACCCAGTCGCTGACCGTCTCCGGTACCGGCCGCTACGTCCGCATGCTCGCCACCGCGCGTGGCACCGCGTACGGCTACTCGCTCTGGGAGTTCCAGGTCTTCGGCCCCACCACCCCCGCGGTCTGCGGCACCACCAACGCGGCCCTCAACCGGCCGACCACCGCCTCCTCCGCCGAGGCCGTCGGCACCCCGGCGAGCGCGGCGACGGACGGCAGCGCCACCACCCGTTGGGGCAGCGCGTTCAGCGACCCGCAGTGGCTCCAGGTTGACCTCGGCTCCAGCCAGTCGATCTGCGGTGTGACCCTGAACTGGGAGGCCGCCCACGCCACCGCGTACCAGATCCAGGTCTCGGCGACCGGAACCGCGCCGTGGACCACGATCTACTCGACCACGACCAGCGCCGGCGGGGTGCAGACCCTGACGGTCTCCGGCACCGGCCGTTACATCCGGGTGTACGGCACCGCGCGCGCCACCGCGTACGGCTACTCGCTCTGGGAGTTCCAGGTGCGCACCGGTGGCGGCGGCACCCCGCCGACCACGCCCCCGACCACCCCGCCGACGACTCCGCCGCCGACCACCACCCCGCCGCCGACCACCACCCCACCGCCCGGGGGCGTTCGGTTGCTGTCGTACGGCAAGCCGGCGGTCGCCTCGTCCGACCAGAACGACGTCAACTGCTACGGCTGCACCCCGGACAAGGCGTTCGACAACGATCCGGCCAGCCGCTGGGCCACCAGTTCCACCACCGGCTGGGTCGACCCCGGCTGGATCTACGTCGACCTGGGCGCCACCGCCACGATCTCGCAGGTCGTACTCCAGTGGGACCCGGCCTTCGGTCGGGCGTACCAGATCCAGGTGTCGCCGAACGCGACCACCTGGACCACGGTCTACTCCACCACCACCGGTGCGGGCTTCAAGGAGACGATCAACCTCAACGGCACCGGTCGCTACGTCCGGATGTACGGCACCGCCCGGGGCACCGCGTACGGCTACTCGCTCTGGGAGTTCAAGGTCTACGGCACCGGTGGCGCGCCGATCACACCCCCGGCGCAGCCGGCCGACCCGACCTTCCCGGCCACCCGGCTGGTCTGGAGCGACGAGTTCAACGGCGGAGCCGGCACCAAGCCGGACCCGGCCAAGTGGACCATCGACCCGGGCACCGGCCAGAACAACGAGATCCAGTACTACACGAACAACAACAACGCGAACATGGACGGCAACGGCTCCCTGGTGATCGAGGCCCGGCGGGAGACCGCCGGTGGACGTGACTACACCTCGCACCGGATGAACACCGGGGGCAAGTTCACCGTCCAGTACGGGCGGGTCGAGGCCCGGGTGAAGGTGCCGAAGGGCAACGGGCTGTGGCCGGCGTTCTGGATGATGGGCGCCGACTTCCTCACCGGGCGCCCGTGGCCGTACAACGGCGAGATCGACATCATGGAGGTGCTCGGCCGCAACACCCTGGAGGGCTACTCGACGCTGCACGCGCCGGCCTACAACGGCGGTGGCGGGTACGGGCAGAGGTACACCACTCCCGGCAACACCGACCTGTCGCTGGACTACCACGTCTGGTCGGCCGAATGGGACAGCCGGGGGATCACCTTCAAGCTGGACGGGACGACCGTCTTCTACGCCAGCAAGGAGACCGTCGAGTCGACCCGTGGCCCGTGGGTCTTCGACCACCCCTTCTACATCATCCTGAACCTGGCGGTCGGCGGCGACTTCCCCGGACCGGTGGACGGCACCACCCCGTTCCCGTCCCGGATGCTCGTCGACTACGTCCGGGTCTACCAGTAACGCCCGTCCCCGGTAGCCGGTGCTGCCGGTGACGATCCCCCGACGGGTGGACGGCCGCGGAGACGTAGGTCATCCACCCGTCGGTCCGGGTGCCGGGCGGGTCCGCGGGACCGTACCGTCTGGGGCATGACCGAGCCGACGACGTCCCCACTGGTGGGCAAGCCGACCTCGTACTCCCGGGTGACGTTGAGCCGGATCATGACCGCGGTGGACGTCAACCTGTACGGCACCGTGCACGGCGGGGTGCTGATGAAGTTCGTCGACGACGTGGCCGGGGCGGCGGGCGCCCGGCACAGCGGCGGTACGGCGGTCACCGCCGCGATCGACGAGATCGTCTTCTCCGAGCCGGTCCGGGTCGGGGACCTGGTGCACGCACACGCCCAGGTCAACTGGACCGGGAGCACCTCGATGGAGGTCGGGGTCAAGGTGGTCGCCGAGCGCTGGGACAGCGCCGAGGACCAGCCGCTGCGGGTGGTCACCGCGTACCTCGTCTTTGTCGCCGTCGACGTCGCCGGCAACCCGCGCGAGGTACGCCCGGTGCTGCCGGAGACCCTCGACGACGAGCGCCGGTGGCGGGAGGCGGAGATCCGTCGGGCCCACCGGCTGGCCAAACGGAACGCGATCCAGGCCAACCGCGCGGCCGGCTGAGACCGGCGGGTCAGCTTCCGGCCGCTCTGCCCGAGGTCTTCCGCCAGGTGTGGAGCGCGTCGGAGACGACGACGCCGAGCAGGGTCGCGCTGCTGACGGCCGTGACCAGGACCGGTGGCAGGTTCACCGTGGTCAGTCCGACCAGCGGCAGCACCGCTACCCAGACCAGCCGGGACCGCGAGAGAGTGTGGAAGACCACGTATTCGAAGATTGTCCGGCCGATCAGGAAGAGCATCGGTCCGCCGAAGATCACATAGATCCAGCCGCCCGGGGTCGTGCCCTCGGGTCGCGCGATGACCAGGTCGAACCCGGCGGCGCTGCAGACGACGCCGAGCACCATGAGCAGGTGGGTGTAGGGCGCCCAACGGGTGGCCCGGGCCGCGCCCCGGAGCGCCGACTGTAGGAAGGCGTCGGCCCGGAAGACGTAGATCTGCCAGAGCAGCAGCGTGGTCACCAGGGCCAGCGTGAACGCGCCGACGCGGCCGACGGTGAACTCGTTGTTCCCCAGCCGCAGGGTGGGAACCAGCAGGAGGTCGCCGAGCGCGAGGATGACGAACTGCTGATAGCGCTCGCCGAGGTGCTTGCTGGCCTTGTTGTACTGCGCCACCGGTACCCGGCCGATGCGCGGGGTGGGATACCGGAACCCGGCCGCGACATAGTCGATCGTGATCGCCACTGCCCAGAGTCCGAGGCGGACTCCGTCATCGGCGAAGATGCCGCCGATCCAGAAGAACCCCGAGATGACGAACCAGAACAGGAAGCGGGTGGCCCGGATCTGGGCGGTGTGCCCGCGCAGGACGGCCATCAGCACGATTCCCCGGCCGACATGCATGACCACGTACGCGCCAGCGAAGACCACCCCGATCTCGGTGAAGGCGTGCGGCACCGCGGCGGCCAGCAGAATGGTGCCGAGCATCTTGCCAGCGATCATCGCCTGGATCGGGAGCCGCTCCGGGTTGTAGAAGTCGGTCAGCAGTGCGGTGATCGACCAGGTCCACCAGATCGCCATGAGGAGCACGAGCAGCTGTAGCGCCCCGACCGGGGTGAGGTTCCCGGCCAGTCGCACCGACGACAGGGCGAGCGCGGCGACGTACGCCACGTCGAAGAGCAACTCCAGCAGGGTGGCCCGCTCCGGCGCGTCGGAACTCCGGACCAGCGTGCCCCGACCCTTGTTCGGCATCGGTCAGCCTCCCCCGACCGGGTGGTGTGGCCCACGGCGGACCACACCGGTCAGGGCTACGGAGGAACGGGCCATACCTGGTCAAGGTATGCAATCCAGACAGCGTCCGTGTCCGTACCGGGAAATAGCCGGTCGGCGGGGAGATGACCGGCCGGCTCAGCGCGGAGCGCAGTGCCCGGTCTCGTACACCCAGAGCCGCGCATTGCCGGCAACGACGTACTCGCGGTAGTCGACCGTACGGACCAGGCGCCAGTTCGGCTCGGACTGCGCCGAGGAGGCGACGGCGAAGCAGGGTGGGTTCCTGGCGAACTTGGTGCTGTACCAGTTGAGCAGCACCGCCCCCTTCGGGGCGTACTCCACGCCGTCGGGCGAGTAGTAGCCCGACCACTCAAACCCGGCATCGATCTCGGCCGCCGGTACGCCCTCCGCCACCAACCGCTCACCGGCGTGCCACCGGGCCGCATCGAGCGCCGACCCGTACGCGGTGACGAACAGGGACAAGGCGGCCAGGAACGTACCCGCCGCGATCCCGGCCAGCACCCCGGCCCGGCCGAGCGGGAACCCGCGCCGCACCCGGTCTCCCGCCCCGCTCGACTCGGCCCGCTCGGGCGACCCGGACGGTTCTTCCCGCCGGGCGAGGACGATCAGCAGCAGGACCGGGACCAGCACGATCAGGTAGCGGCCGAACACCGTCTGCCCGGCCGCCCTGGTCGCCAGCAGCCCGCCCACGGTGAAGAGAGTGAACCAGCGCAGCAGCGGAGGCAGGCGCCGCCCCCGCTCCACCACGAGGCCGGCCAGGAGTACGCCCGACACCATGGCGAGCAGTACGAGCACCCGGAGTACGGATTCACCGATCATCGAGCGCTCACCCCTGAACACCGCGGGGTACGGACCCGACGGCAGCAGATAGTCGCTCATCAGGAAGCCGCTCAGGTGGTAGTCGTGCCAGACCAGCAGGGCGAGCGCACCGGTGCCGGCGGCGACCAGCAACGCGGCCGGACTCCACCGCCACGGGCGGGCGACCGCGAGCACGGCCGGTGCCACCGCGATCGCCAGCAGGAAGTACCCCCGGACCCCGACATCCAGTACGTCCGGCAGGACCGGGCCGTCGGGCAGCGGCGCCGGCGGGTCGTCACCGGCGAGCGACCGCCGCCACCACTCGAACGCGAGTAGCCCCGCGCCGAACGCCGCGCCCAGGGCGAGGACCGACCAGCGCCACGAGAGCGCTCCCCGCCGGACGGGGGTGGGGGACGAGGTGAGCGCGGCGAGCAGAACCGCCACCGGCGCGGCGAGGACCTGCTCGCGGATGGCCACCCCCCAGAGTCCTACCGTCAGCGCCCCGGCCAACAGGGGCAACGACGAGCCGGTGAGGGCGCGACGCCCCAGGGCGAGGCAGCCGAGCGTGGCGGCCAGTGCCGGCACGTCGCTCATGAACGAGGTGCCCAGCAGGCCGAGTTCCGGCCAGACCGCCAGTACCAGCGCGGCGACCGAGGCGGGGAGCCGACCGATGCTGGGGGCGAGCAGGTCGTAGCAGGCCAGTACCGCGACGCCGGCCAGCAGCGCGACGAAGATCTGCTGCGCGGTGATCGAGGCCGCCAGCGGCCCGAGTACGACGATCTGACCGACGAGCGCGGACCGGTTCCAGCCGAGCAGGTGGATCTCTCCGGTCCGGCCGAACTCCTGTGCGATCCGGCTGTACGACCAGGCGTCGTTGTGCGGAATGGAGATGCTGCCGGAGATGACGGCGAGCGCGACCGGCGCCACGACAATGATCAACAGAGCGAAGCCGAGGAGAACGCGCGGAGCGTTGATCTTCCACCGGGTCGGCTGCCGGGTCGGCTCGGGCTCGGTTCTGCCGATGATGACGGTGTCGCCGGTCAACCGTTCCGGACTCGATGTCTCCGGGGCCATTGCGCCACTCCACGGTCTCCGGGCCGACAAAAGCTGGTCACACCAGCTCGCTCACGGGTGCACGGTACGCGTTGTCGACGCCGATTCCACCATCGGCTCCCGGCTGATTCCCGGGCCGGTTTCCGGGCTGATCCCACGAGTACGGCCGTGACCCGATCAGCAGGTCACGGCCGTACTCGTGCGGTGCTGGATGGTCAGGGTTGCGGGGTCGGGCGGAACGACTGGGCGGCGGAGCCGTTGCAGGTGTACTGCACCAGTTGCACGCTGTTCGCGGTGGACGCGCCGGGCACGTCCAGACACTTGCCACTGAGCCGGTTGACCAGTCGGTAGTAGCCACCGGTCTCGGGGACCGCCTGCCACTGCTGGTTGTTGCCACCGCTGTACGTCCAGAGCTGGATCGGGGCGTTGTCGGCGGTGGAGACGTTGGTGACGTCGAGCGACCGGGCGCTGTTGCCACGGTTGTTGACCCGGGCGAAGCCGCCGCTGGTCGGCTGGAACTGGAACTGCTGGGCGTTGCTGTTGTTACAGGTGTACTGCTGGATCGCGGTGCCGTTCGTGGTGCCGGCGGCGCGGCTGTCGACACACTTGCCGTTGCCCCGGTTGACCAGCGTGTACCAGGCGGTCGGCGAGATCGGGTCGGTCGGCGGTTCCGGCGTGCCGCCGCCACCGCCGAGCCAGAGCAGTCCGTCGATGACGAAGCGGTTCTGGATCTCACTGGCGAAGGTGGACGACAGCGGGGTGTTGGTGTCGTAGTTCATGGCGTTGTGTCCGAAGTTCGCGTAGAGCATCTTGTAGTTCTTGTTCGTCCAGATGATCGGGTAGTAGCCGCTGTACCAGGTCTCGTTCGGGTTGGTGCCGAGCGGGAAGCTGCTCGGGTCGACCGAGGCGAGAATGTCGATGTTCGGATTGTTGCGCAGGTCGTTGTTCCAGCTGTACCACTCGCTCACCGACGAGGTGAAGGTAGACGGCAGACGTACGGTCGACGGGTGCGTCTGGTCCTCCACCCGCAGGACGGCCGTGGTCGGTCCCCAGGTGTTGTTCCGGAACGCGCCGCTGCCGAGGAACTGGTTGTGGTACCAGTCCCAGCCGCCCGGGTTGTCGGTGTACGCGGAGACGTGGAAGCCGATCCACGCGCCGCCGTTCTGCATGTACTGCTGGAACGCCGGACGCTGTGCCGCCGGCGGCAGGTCGTCCAGGAACATCACCACCTGGTACTGGGCCAGGTTGCCGGTGTTCAGCTGGCTCCAGTCGCTGGTCGAGGTGTAGGAGAAGTTGTTCTGCGCGGCGATCTGCGGGAACCACTGGTTGGCTTCCTGGACGAAGCTGATGTGCGCCGGGTCCCAGTTGCCGTTGTAGAAGGCGATCACCTTGAAGGCGGGGGCCGCCGCGGCGGCCTTCGCGCTGCCGATCGCGGGACTGGACGATACGCAGATCAGCGCCAGCAGGAGCGCGAGGAGTCGGACCGTCTTTCTGGTCATGGGCGTACGCGTGTCGATGTTCATGACGGGGTCCTTTCGGATCGCGCGGCTGGTCGGGATGGCCAGGGCGGTGCCGAGCGATCGATCACACGCTATGGCTGCCGCGGATCGGGTGTCAATGTGCGAGGTAAGGGCGGGAATCGGTCACCTGATACACGGACAAAAATCTCCTTTCCCGAGCGCGGGGAGAGAGGGCCGTGGGCGTCCCACATCGGTTGGGTCAAACCATGTGGTCGGGCCACGCGTCGGTGGGGCTGGGCGGTGCGCAGAATGGGCGCCTGGCGTACGGCAGGATGGCGGCTGGGTCACACCACGGCGTTGTGGCAGGCCCGGGGAGGGGAGGACCATGGTTGACGTGCTCTGGGCGCCGCCGGCAGATGTCCGCGAGACCACGCGGATCGGCGACTACCTGCACTGGTTGCGGGAACGGCGCGGCCTTGACTTCGCCGACTACGCCGCGCTCTGGGAGTGGTCGGTCACCGACCTCGACGGTTTCTGGCGTTCGATCTGGGACTACTTCGAGGTCATCGCGCACACCCCGCCCACCACCACACTGCACGGCGACCAGATGCCCGGCTTCGCCTGGTTCCCCGGCGCCACCCTCAACTACGCCGAGCACGTGCTGCGCATGCCGGGCCTCGCCGACGACGCCCCGGTGGTGATCGCGCGCAGTCAGACCCGCCCGCCGGTCACCCTCACCGCCGCCGAACTGCGCGACCAGGTACGCCGGGTCCGGGCAGGACTGCGCAGGCTCGGCGTGACCCGGGGCGACCGGGTGGCCGCGTACGCGCCGAACATCCCCGAGACGTTCGTGCTGATGCTCGCCACCGCCAGCCTCGGCGCGATCTTCTCCTCCTGCGCGCCCGAGTTCGGCACCCGCAGCGTCACCGACCGCTGGCAGCAGATCGAACCGAAGGTCCTGGTCGCGGTCGACGGTTACCGGTACGGCGACAAGCCGGTCGACCGGCGGGCCGAGGTGGCCGCGATCCGGGCCGCGCTGCCGTCGCTCGCGTACACCGTGGTCCTGGACTACCTGCACCCGCGGGGTGCCCCGGCCCAGGCCGCCGGACCGGTGCTGAACTGGACGGAACTGGCGGCCGAGACCGACGAGCCGCTCACCTTCGACCCGGTGCCGTTCGACCACCCGCTCTACGTGCTCTACTCCTCCGGTACCACCGGCCTGCCCAAACCGATCGTGCACGGGCACGGCGGCATCCTGCTCGAACACCTCAAGATGCTCGCCCTGCACCACGACCTCGGTCCGGCCGACCGGTTCTTCTGGTTCACCACCACCGGCTGGATGATGTGGAACTTCCTCGTCTCCGGGCCGGCGGTCGGCGCCGCGATCGTGCTCTACGACGGCAATCCCGCGGTACGGGCCGAACCGGGTCGCCCCGCCGAACCCGACCTCGGCGCCCTCTGGCGGATGGCGGAGGAGACCGGCACCACCTACTTCGGCACCTCCGCGCCGTTCCTGCTGGCGAACCGGAAGGCCGGCGTACGACCCGGCCGGATCGCCGACCTCAGCCGGTTGCGCGGCCTCGGCTCGACCGGTGCCCCGCTCCCCGCCGAGGGCTTCACCTGGGTGTACGAGGAGGTCGGCAGCGACCTCCAACTCCAGTCGCTCTCCGGTGGCACCGACGTCTGCACCGGGTTCGTCGGCGGTGTCCCGCTGCTGCCGGTGTACGCCGGTGAGATCGCCTGCCGGGCGCTGGGGGCCAGGGTGGAGGCGCGGTCGGCCGACGGTGAACCGGTCCGGGGCGAACTCGGCGAACTGGTGATCACCGCCCCGATGCCGAGCATGCCGGTCGGCTTCTGGAACGACCCCGACGGTCACCGCTACCGGGAGGCGTACTTCGACCACTACCCGGGTGTGTGGCGGCACGGCGACTGGATCACGATCAACGAGCGTGGCGGGTGTGTGATCACCGGTCGTTCCGACGCCACCCTGAACCGGGGCGGCGTACGGCTCGGCACCGCCGAGTTCTACTCCGTGGTCGAGGGGTTGGACGAGGTCACCGATTCGGTCGTGGTGCACCTGGAGGACAACGAGGGTGGCGCCGGCGAGCTGCTGCTCTTCGTCGTCCTCGCCGACGGTCTCGAACTCGACCGGGCGTTGCACGCGAAGATCGCCCGTGAACTGCGTACCGCCCTGTCGCCCCGGCACGTGCCGGACGAGATCCACCAGGTCCGGGCGGTGCCCCGCACCCTCTCCGCGAAGAAGCTCGAGGTGCCGGTCAAGAAAATCCTCACCGGTACGCCGGTGGCGTCGGCCGCGGCGACCGGGGCGCTGGCCAATCCCGAGTCCCTGCTCGCGTTCGAACTCTTCGCCAAGGGGCGGGCGGAGGGCTGACCGGCAGGCCGGCCACCCGCCCCGGGTGGCCGGCGCGGTCGGCCCGTACGACCGACAACGGGGTGGTCGGCGGCGGGCGGAGCCCGTACCGGGGGCGGGTCGTCGTACTCCGGGTCCAGGCGACCGTCCTCACCCCGGCGCAGGCGCGTACCCGGCCGTGGCTCGATGACATCGCCGGGTTCCACCGGTGCGGCCCCGACGGTGTACTGCGCGAGGTGGTGCCCGCCGAACTGTGAGCGGTGCGCCGGTCGCCGAGGGGTCGGCGGCGGTCAGGAGAGGTCGAGGGTGACCCGTTCCGCCGCCACCCGGTCGGCCAGCCGGGACCGGTCCAGCGCGCCGCAGAGCACCACCGTGGCGCCGGCGGACAACGGGGCGAGCAGCCAGTCCACCGGGTCCGGGTGGGTGGCCGCGTCGAACAGCACCCGGGCACCGGCGGTGAGCCCGAGCGCGGAGGCGCGCTTGGTGGCGAGCGCGGCCAGCCCGGCGTCCTGTGGCCCACCCGCGGGTGCGGGCGTGTAGTGGTCGCCGTGGCCGCGTACCTCCACCACGTAGTCGGCGAAGCCGGACGGGACCGTACGCAGGGGCATGGCCATCGGTGCGAGCGACAGCGCGTACCGATCGTCGGCCGCCCAGGACGACGCGGACGCCAGTTGGGCCGCCGCGACGAAGAGCACGTCGACCGGGCGCGGCGGCTCGGCACCTCCCGCCGGGGCACCGGCCGGGCCCGCGCCGGGCACGGTGAGTCCGGCCCCGTATACCGCCAGCCCGGCCGACCAGCAACCGAGCAGCACGGCGGCGGACTGCCAGTGCGGCGGCAGCAGGACCGCCGCCCGGTCGCCCGGTGCCAGTCCGGCCGAGTCGACGAGCAGGTTGCCGGTCTTCGCCACCCAGTTGGCAAGCGTCGCACCGGACAGCTCGGTACGGTCGCCGGTCGAGTCGTCGTACCAGGTCAGCAACGGTCTGGTCGGGTCGGCCGCAACCGCCGAGGCGAGTATCCGGGCGATCGTGTCGGCCGTGTTTTTGTCCGTCATCGCCACTGAGGATAGCGTTCCGGGTCGGCGCCGGGACCGGCCGTCGACGCGACTGAGTCGCCGGAAAGACAGCCGGCTGTCGGGTCGCAGTCGACGGCGGGTCAGTGGGGCGGCGTAGGCTTGGCAAGAGTGTTGTTCCCCACAACCCCGCAGTTTTGAGGAGTCGCCAAGTGACCCCCGGTCGACCGCCCCGCGTACTGATCGACGCCACCAGCGTCCCCGCCGACCGGGGCGGCGTCGGTCGATACGTTGACGGACTGCTCGGCGCTCTGGGCAAGCTCTGTGCATCCGGCGGCGTCGATCTGGCCGTGGTCGGACTGCGCACCGACACGGAGCGCTACGCCCGGATGTTGCCGGCCGCCGAAGTGATCTCCGCGCCGGCCGCGGTGGCCCACCGCCCGGCCCGGCTGGCCTGGGAGCAGACCGGACTGCCGCTGCTCGCCCAGCAGGTCAACGCGCAGGTGCTGCACTCGCCGTTCTACACCTGTCCACTGCGGGCCGGTTGTCCGGTGACCGTGACCGTGCACGACGCGACCTTCTTCACCGAGCCGGAGCACTACGACAAGTCCCGGCGGACGTTCTTCCGGAGCGCGATCAAGACCTCGCTCCGCCGGGCCGACCGGGTGATCGTGCCCAGCAAGGCGACCCGGGACGAGCTGATCAGGCTGCTCGACGCCGACCCCACCAAGATCGACGTGGCGTACCACGGGGTCGACCAGGGTGCCTTCCACGCCCCCACCGAGGAGGAGAAGGCCCGGGTACGGGCCCGCCTCGGGCTCGGTGGGCACAGCTACGTGGCGTTCCTCGGCGCCAAGGAGCCACGCAAGAACGTGCCGAACCTGATCCGCGGCTGGGTGGCCGCGGTGCAGCACCGCCCCGACCCGCCGGCCCTGGTCATCGCCGGTGGTCAGGGACACGACGACGAGATCGACCAGGCGGTCGCCGACGTGCCCGCGCACCTCCGGCTGCTCCGCCCCGGTTATCTGCGCTACGCCGACCTGCCCGGGTTCCTGGGCGGTGCGCTGGTCGCGGCGTACCCGTCCTACGGCGAGGGCTTCGGTCTGCCGATCCTGGAGGCGATGGCCTGCGCCGCCCCGGTGCTCACCACCCCCCGGTTGTCGCTGCCGGAGGTCGGTGGCGACGCGGTCGCGTACACCAGTGAGGACCCGCAGCAGATCGCCGCCGATCTCGCCGCGCTGCTCGACGACGAGTCGCGCCGGCTCACCCTCGCCAAGGCGGGACTCGACCGGGCGAAGGAGTTCACCTGGGAGTCCAGCGCCGAGGTGCACGTCGCGGCCTGGAGCCGGGTCCGTGGCTGAGCCGGTCGCCGCCAGGCTCGGGGCAACCCTCCGTACGGCGGCGCCGACATCCGGCATGATGTGTTGATGTTTTTCGCCGTCATTCCGGCCGGTGGTAGTGGCACCCGCCTCTGGCCCCTGTCCCGCGCCGGACACCCCAAGTTCCTCCACCCCCTCACCGGCACCGACGCGTCACTGCTCCAGGCGACGGTCGAGCGGGTCGCCCCGCTGGCCTCCGCCGACCGGACGATGGTGGTGACCGGGGTGGCGCACGTGACCGCGGTGGCCCGCCAGCTGGCCGGACTGCCCGAGGAGAACATCCTCGTCGAGCCCTCGCCGCGGGACTCCTGCGCGGCGATCGCCCTCGCCGCGGCGGTGATCGCGGTACGCGAGCCGGACGCGGTGATGGGATCGTTCGCGGCGGACCACCTGATCGTCGACCCGAACCGCTGGGTGGAGACGGTCCGACAGGCGATCGTCGGTGCGGAGCAGGGCCTGCTGATGACAGTCGGCATCACCCCGACCCGTGCCGAGACCGGATACGGCTACCTCCAGTGCGGTCCGCTGATCGACGGTGGCCCGCTGCGTCGGGTGGAGGAGTTCAAGGAGAAGCCGGCGGCCGACATCGCGGAGGCGTACGTCCGCTCCGGCCGTTACCTCTGGAACGCCAGCATGTTCGTCTGGCGGGTGGACGTCTTCATGGCCGAACTGGCCCGCCAGCAGCCGGAACTGCATGCCGGCGTGACCGCGATCGCGGCGGCGTGGAACACCCCCGAGCGGGAGGACGTGCTCGGCACGGTCTGGCCCACGCTCACCAAGATCTCGGTCGACTACGCGGTGATGGAGGGGGCGGCCGAGGCGGGGCGGGTGGCGACCGTGCCGGGCGACTTCGGCTGGAACGACATCGGCGACTTCCACACCCTCGGTGAGGTGCTCCCGGCCGACTCCTCGGGCAACGTGGTGCTCGGCGGCGAGGGCACGGAGAAGCCCGGTGCCCTGCTCTGGGACACGGCCAACCTGGTGGTGGTGCCGTACTCGAACCGGCTCGTCGCCGCGCTCGGCGTGCGGGATCTGATCGTGGTCGACACCCCCGACGCCTTGATGATCTGCCCTCGGGACCGGGCCCAGGACGTGAAGAAACTCGTCGACGAGCTGAAGTCGCGGGGCGAAGAGGGCTACGTCTGAGTCGGCCGGGGACGGAGTCCGGGTCGGCCGGAGGCGGGACAGGGCTCCGTACCCTGATCGACATGACCGGAGCCGTACCGACCGTGGACCTAGTCGTCGCCGGCAACGAGGCCAGTGACCTGCTCGCCGTACGTGCGCCCGAGGTGCTCTCCGCGTACGGCGCGCGGCGCGCCTTCTGGACGGTGCTCGACGAGGCCCCGATCGACCGGGCGCTGGCCCTGCTGGTCCAGGAGGAGAGCGGCCGGTGGGCGGCGTACCCGGTGGCCGCCGACGCCGGGGTCGAGCAGGGCCGGACCGAGGACGGCGAGGCGCTGGCCCGGTTCGGCGAGTGGGTCTACGTGTTCGGCTCCCACTTTGGTTCCAAGGCCGGTCCGCTGCGTCCCCGCCGGGCGTTCGTGGCCCGGTTCCGGGAGTCGGACGCCGCCGTCGGACTGCTCCGGTTGCAGGTGGTACGCAACCAGTTCCGGCTGCACCGGGCGGTCAACGACGTCCTGGCTGGCGCGGAGATCACCACGCTCGCCCCGGGTGACCGGGTCCGACACCGGTTCATCGCCGAGACGGTCGCAAGGGGCACCGCCAGGGCGAAGACCTGGGTGAGCCGGCTCGCCCCGGACGACCTGCCGCTCAACGTGGAAGGGGCGGCGTTCACCCCGAGCGGCAACCTGCTGCTCGGGCTCCGGTTCCCGGTCACCGACCGGGGCGAACCGATCCTGATCGAGCTCTCCGGGCTGGTCGGGATGTTCGAGTCGGGCGGGTGGCCGCACGCGGTCCGGGCGTTGGCGCTGACCGGAGTGACCCCGGCCGGCGCGCTGACCGGGTTCCGCGCCCTGTCGGCGCAGTCCGACGGGTCGTACGCGGCCGTGATCGGTTCCATCGACGCCCTCGGCAAGGGTTCGGTGCTGCTCGACGACCACCCGAGCGGCGGGGACGTGACATCCCGGCACGTACGTTTCCAGCTGCCGGCGGAGCCGCACGCGACGGCGGTGCCGGCGGAACTGGTGGCCGACCTCGCTCCACTGCACAACGTGGAGGGGCTGGCCGAGGTGGACGAAGGTCATCTCTACGTGACCGACGAGGATCAGCGGATCGCGCTCTGGTCGGGTCTGTCGTCGGATCGGGACGTCCGGGCGGCACCTCCGCGGATCAATGGCCGCGAAACCTCGTGGTGACCTGCCCGGACGTCCTCACCTCCCCGTGCCCCCGGTAGGACTTGCGTCGCACTGGGCAATGACGAGCATGCCGGGCAGTCACCGCGAGCGTCGAGCTGTTTCAGTTCAGGCTGAAAGACGCAGGTGGATTGAGGCGGGTACAGTGCGACGCGTGCCGGAACGCCCCTTGGCCGCCACCATCGGGAGCACCCTGGATGCTGAGAATCTTCTTCTCCAGTGAGGACATCGCCCGCACCCGGGTCGCGTCCGCGGCCGACCCCGTCTGGGAACTGATCCTGAGCCTGCACCTTTTGCAGGGGCGCACCAACGACCCGCTGATGTCAGGCTGGCGGCGGGACGTCTACCGGGGGCTACGCCGGGAGAACGCCGCCACTCAGCAGCGGCTTCTTTTCGCACTCAACCCGCCGCGCGGCTACTTTCCCGACTTTCTCACCCCGGTGCAGAGCGCGCAGGGCTTCGAGGCCGGGCTCGAAGCCATCCGGTCGACCCCGGCCCGGCTGCTGCACCGCGACCTGACCGTGCTCGCCACCGAGAGCGCCCTGCCCAGTTCGGCGTCGGCGTTGGCCCGGGGCGAGTCGATGGTGCTGGAGCACCTGACCGACTCGATGCGGCAGTACCGGTCGGTGGCGATCGGACCGTACTGGGACCGGATCGAGGCCGCGATCGAAGCGGACCGGATCCGCCGGGCCAGGGCGTTGCTCGACGGAGGCGCCGAGGGACTACTGGCCAGTCTCCGGCCGGCGGTGCGCTGGTCGGCCGGGGTGCTGGAGGTGCTCGACTACCCGGACACGCGGGAACTGCACCTCGGCGACCGTGGGCTGCTGCTGATCCCGTCTTTCTTCTGCTCCCGGACACCGGTGGCGTTGTTCGACCCGGAACTGCCGCCGGTGCTGGTCTACCCGGTGGACCGGCTCGGTGGGCTGGTACCAGCCCTCGGCGAGGGGACCGGATCGGCCCCGGCCGGCGGTGGCCGGGAGGCGCTCGCCGCGCTGCTCGGCCGGACCCGGGCGAACGTGCTGGAGGTGGTGGACGCGGGTTGCTCCACCGGTGAGGTGGCCCGCCGGCTGCGTATCTCACCCGCCGCCGCGAGTCAGCACGCCACCGTGCTGCGCAACGCCGGACTGCTGGTCAGCCAGCGGGACCGCAACAACGTACGGCACACGCTCACGCCACTGGGGCGGGCGATGCTGCACCAGTGACCGGCGGGCCCCGCCCGACAACCCGTGCGCCCGGTCTGTGCCGGTCGACTCAGAGGGCGAGGGCGGCGGTGGCGCCGTCGGTGGGTGCGGACGTGATCGACGAGGGCAGTCCCTCGGCCGCCAGGGCGGCGCGGAGCCGGTGCAGGTCGGCACCGAAGCGGATCAGCGTGGCCGCCGAACCGCTCGCCTCCGGCGGAGCGCAGAGGATCATCGTGGTGGCATGCGTCGGCCAGTCCGGAACGCGGGCCGTCAGCTCGGCGCGTACCCCCTGGTCGGTGACGGGGGAGAAGACCGTGCCGGGCGCGACCACGTCGGCCACGGCGGCGATCGCCCGCGCCACCACGACCGGATCCGCCACCGACGCCGGGTCCTGCGTGGCGGCCGGGGTCGACTCCGGCAGGGTGGCCGCCGCGCGTAGCCCGCTGGCCCGCGCCTCGGCGGTGCCGAGCGAGAACAGATCCATCTCGGCGTCCCGGACCAGGGTCGTCGCGCCGGGTCCGTCGTCCGGCCCGACCGCGTTCAGATAACCGCGTACGACCGCGACCGGCACCTGGTCGCACTTGCCCTTGACCAGTTCGCCCGCACCGGCGAGCTCGTCGACCACGGCCATCTGGGTGATGCTGAGCTGGTTGCCGTACGGGTCCACCTCGCCCCGGTGGTCCCGGATCGCGTCCATGCCGGCGACGCCGAGCGCCACGTCGGTGAGGCCGTTGCGCCACGGCCGCCCCATGGTGTCCGAAACGATCACCGCCACGTCCGCTCCGTGCCGCTCCCGCAGGGCGGCCCGCAGCCCGCGCGCGGAGGCGTCCGGATCCTTCGGCAGCAGCACCAGCCGGGCCGCGTCCACGTTGGAGGCGTCGATGCCGGCCGAGGCCATCACGAAGCCGTGATGGGTCTGCACGATCCGGGTCGGGCCGCGCCGGGCCACCGGTCGGGCCGTCTCGGCGGCGAGGACCTCCTCCCGTGCCGCGTCCCGCTCCGGCCCCTCCGTCGGCGGCACGTCGACCAGCCGCCCCTCCGCCTTCGACACGATCTTGCTGGTGACGACGAGTACGTCGCCGTCGCGCAGCCACGGCGCCGCGGTCGCGATCAGCGCCGCCAGGTCGTCGCCTTCGGTCACGTCGCCGATGCCGAGCACCGGCATGATTTCCAGTTTCATGCCAACTCCAGAGCGGCCCGGACCATCGCCACGGTCGCGGCCTCGTCGGTCATCCAGAGCGGTGCGGCCCGTACGGTCAGGTCCGGCACCGTGGTCCCCGCGTCCGTCGTGTCCACCAGCCAGCCGTCGAGGATTCCGCCAGCGGACCGGGCGCCGTACAGGCCGCCCACCCCGGCGGCGGTGCAGGGCACGTCGAGCACCGCGAGGCAACGGTCGGCCATGCCCCGTACCGGTGCGTCGCCGATGATCGGCGAAACGCCGACCACCGGTGCCCGGCCGGTGGTCAGCGCCTCCCGCAGCCCCGGCACCGCGAGGATCGGGGCGATACTCACCACCGGATTGCTCGGCGCCACCAGCACCACGTCCGCGCTGGTGAGCGCGTCGAGCACGCCGGCCGCGGGCTTCGCCGCCTCGGCGCCGACGAACACGAACCGGTGGGTCGGCACGTCGCCTCGGTACCGCACCCACCACTCCTGGAAGTGGATCGCCCGCTGCCCACCGTCGTCGGTGCCGCCATCCGCGGTGCCGGATTCGCCCACCGGTACGTCGACCACCACGTGGGTCTCCAGCCGGTCGTCGGTCGCCGGCAGCAGCCGTACGCCGGGCTGCCAGCGGGCGCAGAGCGCCTCGGTCACCGCCGAGAGCGGGTAACCGGCGTTGAGCATGGTGGTCCGGACCAGGTGGGTGGCGATGTCCTTGTCACCCAGGCCGAACCAGCTCGGTTCCGCGCCGTACGCGGCGAGTTCGTTCTTGACCGTCCAGGTCTCGCCGACCCGGCCCCAGCCGCGTTCCGGGTCGGCGCCGCCGCCCAGGGTGTACATCACGCTGTCCAGGTCCGGGCAGATCCGCAGCCCGTGCATGATCACGTCGTCGCCGACGTTGACCACGGCGGTCACCTCGTCACCGGTCTCGCGGGCGTACGCCCGTACCCCTGCCAGGAAGCGGGCTCCGCCGATGCCGCCGGTCAGTACCACGATGTGCATGGCCCCCATCCTCGCTCACCCGGCGTGGCGAGCCGACGCGCGGGTTGGCGACTAGGCTCACCCGCGGCAGCCGTCCGTACACCGCCCCAGGGGGAGCTTTGACCAGTCAGCCTGGTCCCGCGCCGATCGACTCGGCCCGGGCCCGACAGATAACGCAGCCGCTGCGGGAGCCGGCGGCACTGGTGCTGGTCGGCGCCAACGCGCTGCTGCTCCTCGTCGCGGTGATCAATTTGCTCGTGCCACGAGGCGAGGGGGACGAGTTCACCCGCCGGGCCGGTGACAGCTTCGGAGACTTCGTCGGGCTCACCACGATCCTGCTGCCGCTGCTCGCCGTGCTGCTCGCCACGCACATCCAGCCGGTCGTCGGCCAGGCGAAGCTGATCACCCAGGTCGCACTGGTGGAGTACGCCGTCTCCGCGTTCTTCTGGGTCGTCACCATGCTCGCCTGGCTGGTCGGGGCCCTGGCCGAGGGGGAGTTCCGGCTGGCGTTCACCGGGCTCCTCGCCCAACTCGCCCTGCTGGCGGTCTTCGCGGTCGCGGCGTACGTGGTCTTCACGCTCTGGCGGCAGCTCTACTACGTACCCAAGCCGAAGCCGCAGCCGGGTTACTACGGTCAGCCCACCTACCCGCAGCAGGGTTACCCGCAGGGCTACCCGGCACAGGGTTACCCGCAGCAGGGGTATCCGCAGGGTTACCCGCCGCCCGGGCAGCCGCAGCAGGGGTATCCGCAGGGTTACCCGCAGCAGTCGTACCCGCCGCCGGGTTTCGCGGCACCGGGATACGGCCAGCCGGGCGAGGGTCAGGGCATCCCCACCCCGGCCTCCGCGCCGCCGGTTTCCGCGCCGCCGGCCTCGGCCCCGCCGGCTGCCGCACCGCCGTCGAACGTGTCGCCAACCGCGCCGCCGGCCGCCCCGCCGACTTCGGCCCCGTCGGCCGTTGGTGAGGAGCGGACCCAGGTGATCCGGCAGGCCGCCGACGAGGGTGTGGCCGCAGAGCGGACCCAGTTGATCAACCCGGCCAGTCAGCAGCCGACCGCCGGTGGACAGCCCCCGGCGACCCGGATCGGCGACGAGCCGACCGAGCCGTACCAGCGGTGACCGGCGACCGGAGCGGGCGGCCCGGCCGGCCCGCTCCGGTGGCCGTGGCGGCACGGCGGGCGGGTTCGGCCCGCCCATGTGACCGGCACCATGCGATCTTGTCCTAGTTACGGCCTAGGCTGCACAGGTGGCTGATCGCACCGACTCCGGACCGACAGAGGCGAGCCTTCGCCGGGCACTGCGGCGTGCCGCAGACGGCCGGGCTGTGGACACCGACGAGGCGGTCGCGCTGCTCAGCGCCCGCGGCGAGCTGCTCGACGAGTTGCTGGCGGTCGCCGGGACGATCCGGGACGCCGGCTTGCGCGACGCCGGCCGCCCCGGGTTGGTCACCTTCTCCAAGAAGGTTTTCATCCCGCTGACCCGGCTCTGCCGGGACCGCTGCCACTACTGCACCTTCGCCACCGTGCCGCACCGGCTTCCGGCCGCCTACCTGGACCGCGACGAGGTGCTGGCGATCGCCCGCGAGGGCGCGGCGCAGGGCTGCAAGGAGGCGCTGTTCACGCTCGGCGACCGTCCGGAGGAGCGCTGGCCGGCGGCCCGTCAGTGGTTGGACGAGCGGGGATACGACTCCACACTCGACTACGTACGCGCCTGCGCGGTGGCGGTGCTGGAGGAGACCGGGCTGCTGCCGCACCTGAACCCCGGGGTGCTCTCCTGGGGGGAACTGCAGCGACTCAAGCCGGTGGCACCGAGCATGGGCATGATGCTGGAGACGACCGCGACCCGGCTCTGGTCGGAGCCGGGCGGCCCGCACTTCGGCTCGCCCGACAAGGAGCCGGCGGTACGACTGCGGGTGCTCGACGACGCCGGCCGGGTGGGCGTGCCGTTCACCACCGGCATCCTGATCGGCATCGGGGAGACCCCGGCCGAGCGGGTCGACGCGCTCTTCGCGATCCGCCGCAGCGACCGCGAGTACGGGCACATCCAGGAAGTCATCGTGCAGAACTTCCGCGCCAAGCCGGACACGGCGATGCGCGGCATGCCCGACGCCGAGCTGCACGACCTGGCGGCGACGGTGGCGGTGGCCCGGGTGCTGCTCGGTCCCGGCGCCCGCATCCAGGCGCCGCCGAACCTGATCGCCGGCGAGTTCGAACTGTTGCTGCGCGCGGGCATCGACGACTGGGGTGGGGTGTCACCGGTGACTCCCGACCACGTCAATCCGGAGCGCCCCTGGCCGCAGATCGACGAGCTGGCCGAGCACTCCGCCGCCGCCGGTTTCACCCTGCGTGAGCGGCTCACCATCTACCCCGAGTACGTCCGCCGGGGCGACCCGTGGCTCGACCCCCGGCTCGACCCGCACGTGCGGGCACTCGCCGAACCGGCGACCGGGCTCGCGGTCGAGTCGGCGGTTCCGGTGGGGCGGCCGTGGCAGGAGCCGGAGGACGCGTTTGTCCCGGGCGGTCGGGTGGATCTCCACGCCACCATCGACACCACCGGCCGGACCGGCGACCGTCGGGGCGACTTCGACAGCGTGTACGGCGACTGGGCACAGCTTGCCGAGCAGGTCAGCGCGGGCGCGGCAGCGTTGGCGCAGGGCGGCGGCGGGGCGGAGGACCGGACGACCGGCGAGAGCTCGCAGCCGCCCGTCGGGACCGGGGCCGTGTCCCGGACCTCGGCGGATCTGCTGGCCGGGCTGCGGCTGGCGGCGGACGACCCGGCGGCCCTGCTGGAGCCTCGGCACACCGACGCGGCGTTGGCGCTCTTCGCCGCCGACGGCCCGGCCCTGGACGAGTTGTGCCGTCTGGCCGACGACGCGCGACGCTCGGCCGTCGGTGACGACGTCACCTACGTGGTCAACCGCAACATCAACTTCAGCAACGTCTGCTATGTCGGCTGCCGGTTCTGTGCCTTCGCCCAGCGGGAGCGGGACGCGGACGCGTTCCGGCTCTCCGTGGAGCAGGTCGCCGACCGGGCCGAAGAGGCGTGGCGGGCCGGTGCCACCGAGGTCTGCATGCAGGGCGGCATCGATCCGAAGCTGCCGGTCACCGTGTACGCGGACATCGTCCGGGCGGTGAAGGCGCGGGTTCCCGGTATGCACGTGCACGCGTACTCGCCGATGGAGATCGTGACGGCCGCGGCGAAGGCGGGCGTGTCGGTGCGGGACTGGCTCACCGAACTGCGCGACGCCGGGCTGGACACCATTCCGGGTACCGCGGCGGAGATCCTCGACGACGACGTGCGCTGGGTGCTCACCAAGGGCAAACTGCCGGCCGCGACCTGGGTCGAGGTGGTGAGCACCGCGCACGAGCTGGGGATCCGGTCCAGTTCCACGATGATGTACGGCCACGTCGACCACCCGGGGCAGTGGCTCGGCCACTTCCGGGTGCTTGCCGGGGTGCAGGACCGCACCGGTGGGTTCACCGAGTTCGTGGCGTTGCCGTTCGTGCACACCAACGCCCCGATCTACCTGGCCGGTATCGCCCGTCCCGGCCCGACCTGGCGGGAGAACCGGGTCGTGCACGCGATGGCCCGACTGCTGCTGCACGGGCGGATCGACAACATCCAGTGCTCCTGGGTCAAGCTCGGCGACGAGGGCACGGTGGAGATGCTCCGGGGCGGTTGCAACGACCTCGGCGGCACCCTGATGGAGGAGACGATCTCCCGGATGGCCGGCTCCGACAACGGCTCGGCCCGTACGGTGGCGCAGTTGGAGGCGATCGCGGTGGCGGCCGGTCGTCCGGCGCGTCGACGTACCACCGCCTACGGGCACGCCGGCTGATCCGACCGGACGTGCCAGCGGTGCCGTCGGTGGGACCGCCGACGGCCGTGGGTTCGGGTGATCATGGCCGGGAGCGTGCCGTTCGGCGTACCAGATCCAGGGTTGGATATCCGACAGTTCGCGGGACACGCCGGCCGCCTTGCTGGCGTGTCTGGTCGCGCCACGCCGGATTTCGATAGCAACTCGCCGATGAGGCGTTACTCCTGGCTGGTCTCAATCGGTAGGGCAGGCGGCGACACCGGACGGCTCCGAGAGTCGTCGAGGACGTACCGGGAGGGTGGCCCCATTTATCAGGTTCGGCTTGACGACGCACGCATTACACCCGTGTAATTTCGGTGGGGTCGTTCGAACGGAGCGCATCAAACTGCCACCGTACGGACAAAAACACGCCTTCCGCGTGGGGGGTTGCGCCGGCCTTGTTGCCGGCGCGCGATCAAGGAGGCATCTGATGGACGGCCGACTCGAGGTGGCCGACCTGCTCGGGAATGCGCCGGAGTGGCAGGAGCGAGCGCTCTGCTCGCAGACTGACCCGGAGGCGTTTTTTCCCGAGAAGGGCGGCTCGACCCGTGAGGCAAAGCGGATCTGCTCGCGCTGCGAGGTCAAGGCCGAATGCCTGGAATACGCGCTCGGGCACGACGAACGGTTCGGCATCTGGGGCGGACTCTCGGAACGGGAGCGCCGCAAGCTCAAGCGCAGGGTCGCCTGACGCACGCCGGCCGGGCGGTGGGGGCCGCCCGGCTCAGGCCAGTTCGTCGGGATCGACGCCGAGCAGGTTCGCCACCTGTTCGATGATCACGTCATGGACCAGGTCGGCCAGGTCCTCCCGGTCCATCGCCCGGAACTCCAACGGCCGGCGGTAGAGCACGATCCGGGGCGGCACCTCCTGCCGACCCGGCCGGCCGGGCAGCAGTCGGGCCAACGGCACCTCGCCGTCCTCCAGCACGTCGGTGTCGTAGACGTTCAGATCCGGCGGCACGTCCTCGACGGCGAACTCCACGCCCGCCAGTTCCTTGGCGAAGCGGCGTTCCAGGGTCTCCACCGTGTCGAGCACAAGATCGTCGAAGATCTCGGCCTTGGTACGCGCCAGCGGCACCGTCGCCGGCACCAGCCGACCGCGCAGGCCGCGGCCGTGGCGGTCCCGGCGGGTACGGTGTCCGGGTCCCGGGCGGCGATGGTCCGGACTGGTCATGTGCACAGGGTAGACCCCGGTTGGCCGGATCCCGGAGCGCGGCTGGGCCCGTGTCGGCGCGGGGATCGGGACGCCGACGGGCGGTTGCCCGAATTGTGGCCAGGACGATCGGCGTGTCGTACCGGCAAGCGGTGTGTTGAAGGCGGTAAGAGAGATACCGTGCCGCCGTGAGGTCACCACGGCGTTGCTCGCGTAACGGCTGCCCCCGTCAGGCCGTCGCCACGCTGACCTATGTCTACAACGAGTCGACCGCCGTGGTTGGTCCGCTGGCCGCCTTCGCCGAGCCGCACACCTACGACCTCTGTGAGCCGCACGCCCGTAGTCTGACCGCCCCCCGGGGCTGGGACGTGGTCCGGCACGAGGGTGAGTTCGAACCGCCGCCGCCCACCACCGACGACCTGGTCGCACTCGCCGAGGCCGTACGCGAGGCGGCCCGCCCGGTGCAGCGGCAGGACGAGATCGACATCGATCTGCCGCCGGGGCAGCAGACCGGCCGTCGCGGCCATCTTCGGGTCATTCCGCCCGCTAAATAGACCAACCGGGCAACCGGGCCAGGGTGGGCATCACCACCGCCGGCCGGGGCCTCACCACCACGAAGCCGGACATCCCGGTCGACCGTCGCGCCGTTCGCCTCCAGCGGGACCACGGTGTTCGCCTCCACAGGGGATAGTGCGGGGAGCCGCTGCGCATCGTCACCCGTGGAGTCGACATGGTTGCTGCCTCTGACACGTACACCGAATTGCTGGACGCCCTCGTCGAGGGTGACGCCCGGCCGTTACGCCAGTGGCTCGGTGAGCACCTCGCCCCCGCGCCCGGCGCGGGAGTCGAGACCGACCTGCGACTCCTGGACGGACTGGTGTTCTGGAACGCCGAGGAGCACGACGACGCCGCAAGGCAGCGGGTGCTCGACGGCGTCGAACGGACCCTCTCCGCCGCGGCGCTGGTGCCGGGGGCGACGCCACTGCTGCTCTTCTACCTCAAATACCAGTGTGACCAGGCATGGGAGGTCGCCTGGGACGTCGACCTGATCCTGGCCGTGCTCCAGCACGCCCGTCGTTACGGCGCGGACCTGGTCGCGGCCGGCCAACTCGCCGACCCGGAACCGACCCGGCTCGCCCTGGACCAGCTCGCCGTACTCGTCAGCGAGATGGGCACGCTCAACGCCGCGTCCTGCGCCAGCCTGGCCGAGTGGGCACGGCTGGCCGCCGAGACCGCCGCGCTCGCCGGTCGGGTCGCCGACGCGGCGGAGACGGCCGACGCGTCGGCAAGCGCGGCCTACGTCGCGGTCGACACCCGCGAGGACGAGACCTACTACCTCGCGGTGAGCCGGGCCGCGCTCGCGGTGCACGACCATTTCGCGTACGGGGGAAGCGACCTCGACGGTGCCGTACGGACCCTGCGCCTCGCCGAGGAGAGCTTCCCGGACGCCTGCTCGCGCAGCGAACTCCGGTCCCACCGCTACAACCTGGAGGTGCTCGCCGAGGCAGCCGAGCAACCCTGGATCCGACTCGAACACGCGAAGGTCGTCTACCTGTACCCCTTCGGGTTGTACCAGGAGTCCCGCGCGGGTCGGGCCGACCCCGGACCGGACGTGGCGACGCGGGACGGCGCGACCTTCGCCGAGCGTCTCGTCGCGGTCGCCCGCCGTACGGCGCAGCAGTGGACGGTGGCGGGATGGTCGGTCGCCGACCACCCGCAGGCCGTGGTTGAGCAGGACCTGCTGCTGGACGACACCTGGAAGGGAGACGACCCGCTCGGGCGTCAGTACCGGGGGATGGCGGTCCGCCTGCCGGACCTGGAGTTCGCCGACGTCGACCGGGTCAACGTCGAGCCGGTGCTGCTCCAGGTCGAGCTGCGCCTCTCCGAGCTGGGCAACCACTACCTGCGGGTGGAGTGCCAGTTGTCGGGCGCCACCCCGCCCCAGGTCTACGCGGCGATGACCCGGGCCGCGCCGGAGTTCGGCGATCTCGTCCAGCTCGGTACGCCGCTGCAACCCGCCGTCGACGCGCGGCCGACGCAGCTCTGGTCCCGGCTGAGTGACTTCGCCGTCGATGTGGTCCGGGACGTCACCGGCCAGCTCGCCGAGCATTCGGGGCTGGCGGTACGCCGCAGCGGCCGGCCCGGTATGTACCACGTGATGCTCTCGGTGGAGCGGGGATCGCTGGTCTCGCCGGTCGGCGGGGAGCCGGTGCCGGTCGCGATCGCGTTGGACGCCGCGACCGCGGTCGGCGCGCAGACGCTCGTGCACCCGGTCCGCAACGGCATCAGTTCGCTCGCCGAGTGGCTGCGTTATCCGGTCGAAATTGACACGCTACCCAAAGTGGACGCTCCGGGTTTCATCGGGGACCTGCTGCTGCGAACCTGCAACACCACCCTGATGGTCCTGCCCGGCACCCCCGACTACGGGGTGAACATGGTGCTGGAGGCGGCTGAGTTCGTCGCCACGCTCGAGGGCATGTTCGCCGGTTGGCAGGACCAGATCGCGGACCACTACGACCAGGTGATGGTGCAGCTCGCGGCGATGATCGAGCGGTTGGAGCGGCACGACGCCGCACCCGACCCGACCGGGGTCGACCCGGCCGAGTACGAGCGCGTCACCCGGGAACTCGGCGAGATGCAGGCCCGGCTGGAGGCCCAGCAACTTCGCCTGCACCAGTTCGTCATGGCGAGTCGACTCAGTCTGATGTTCGTGACCGCGCCGTCGCTGGTGATGTCACCGGTGGCGCGGTCCACCATCGACCAGCTCCTGGTCGCGGCGAAGTTCGACGCCCTGCGCAGCGACTTCGAGGGCATGATCGACAACGTGCTCGGGGACCGGATCGGGGCGCTGGTCGACGCCTCCGTCCGCCGTCAGCGGGAGCGCAACGACGCGCGGGCCCGCGCGCAGCAGGAGCGGGATGCCGCCGCCGCGTCGGCCGAGCGGGAGCTGCAGCAGCGCCGGGAACGGGCAACCCGGCACTGGCAGGACGTGCTGTCGATCGCGACCGCCACTGTCGGTATCTCCGGCCTCATGCAGATCATCCAGGCTGGTTACCAGGTCCAACGGCTGAGCGCGGCCGGGCTGGTCGCGGTGGTGGTCGTGCTCGCCGTACTTGTGGGTTGGGGCCTGCACCACTTCCAACGGGATACCGTGTCCGGATCACGTGGGCGCCGGAAGCGAACCACGGACTCGGTCGGAGGGACACGGAAATGAAGTTGGTAGACCTCACCGGCGGACCCCTGTTGGAGGCGTTGCACCGGGAGGTGCTGGCGACCTCGTTCCCGCCGGACCAGCTGGTCTCCCTGGCAGACCTCCGCGAGCAGATCGAGACCGGGCTGGTGGTCGTCACGGCGGCCGTCGACGATGACGGCCGGGTGCTCGGCGGTGTCGTGGGGGAGTGGTCTCCGGCGAGCCGGGTGATGCTGCTCAGTTACCTGGCGGTCGCCGCCGACACCCGGGGCGGCGGCGTCGGCCGGCTCCTCTACACCGGTGCCGTCGAGACCTGGCCGGCACGGCACCGCCCGTGTCTCGTCCTGGCCGAGGTGGAGAGTCCGGTCGGACGCTCGGGCAGCGAGGCGTACGGCGACCCGGTCGCCCGGCTGAGGTTCTACGGGCGGCACGGGGCGCGCCTGTTGGAGCTGCCCTACTTCCAGCCGGCGCTCGCCCCGGGGCTGTCCCGGGTGCCCGACCTCCTGCTGCTGGTCCTGCACGCGGACACCGAGTTCCAGGGCGCCGGTGGCGCCGACACGGTGGCGGGCGAGCCACTGAGTCAGTTCATGGTCGAGTACTTCGAGGCGACCGAGGGCGGGGTCCCGGACGACCCGGCCGCTTCGGCGCTGCTGCACGCCATGACGTCGCCCGGCGGGGTGCGGTTGCACCCGGTCGAGCGGTACCGCGAGGTGGAGCTGTCCATCCGCGGCTGAGCGGCGGCCGGACGAGCCCGGGCCGCCGGTAGGGCACCGGCTGTCACCAGGTGCCGTCGTCGCGTACCCGGGGCGCCGGCCGGCCCAGCAGCAGGTTGGTCAGGGCGACGTCGATCGCCGTACCGAGGAACCACTCACCGGCCTCGTCGAGCGCGAAGACCCGACCCTGCTCGTCCACGGCGAGGATGCTGTCGCCGCCCTCGGTGCCGATCGGGAAGAGCCGCACGCCGATCAGGGTGCCGAAGTCGGCCAGGCTGTCCGCACTGTGCGCGGCCCCGGCCGGGTTGATCTCGAACCGTCGGATCCACACGTGTTCCCCGGGACCGCGCCGGCCGCACACCAGGCCGGGAAAGGCGGTCAAGGCCCGCTCGGCCGCCTCGAAGCTCTGGTGCCGGTGCTGCCTTCCGGTCACGGCGCACACCTTGCTGATCGCCTCACCGGCCAGCAGTCGATCCCCGAAACCGGGCCGCCAGCCCCCGTCGACCAGCGCGTACGCGACCTCGGGCGGGAACCGGTCCGGGTCCGGGACGGGTTGCGCCGGCGGATGCCACTCCTCGGCGAAGGCCAGGTGCGACCAGGGCAGCAGTCCGAAGTGGACGAGAATCCGTACGCACGAGTCGCATGGGCGCTCGGCGGTGCCGCCGGCCGGGTCGCCCGGCTCCCTCACCCGGAACAGCTCCAGTTGGGCGCTGCCGAATAGTTCCCGGGCCGTCTCCTGGGTCAGCGGTGGCTGGCCGAGCGCGGCGCGCCTGCGGTCGTACTCGTGCAGCACGTCCGAGACGACCACCAGTTCGGCGTGCCGGTCACCGCCGCGCACCAGGTGCCCGGTCGGCAGGCCGGCCAGGTGGTCGCGGACCAGCGGGTGGTGCCGCAGTTCGAGGTCGCCCTTTGCCGCGTGCCCGATGTGCAGGTCGTGCTGCACGGTCAGGTGTGCGGTGGCGCCGGGTGTCGGCTGCCGCCGGGTGGCCCGACGCAACTCGACCGCCGTCTCCACGGTCCTGGGGCGCCGGCTCCGTCCCAGGCGGTCGGTGCGGTACATCTCGCGTACCACGTCCGGTGGAAGTCCCGGCCAGCTCGAGACCTCGCCGGTCTCCTTGTCGATGATGGTCGTCGGTCCAGCACCAGCCACAGTGGAATCCTGTGTCGGTGGACTGGTCCAGATCACGTAGCCGATATCGAATTCGTCGAGCATCGGAGTGCACTGGTAACCGCGCCGCAGCGTTTCCCGCCGGGCCCAGGTATCGGCAATTCCCTCTGCTTCCTGGCGGCTGATCATGTGCAAGTCTCCCCGTTCCTGCTCAGCCGGACGTCGTTCGCGAAACTACCGGACCATGCGGCTTCGCGTCAGCCGGTACGGCTGGCGATACCGACGGTTAGCCTTCGCCAATGTGGTGACGGGGTGCCGCCCATTCGGGTTACCCGACACATGCTCGATCGTTACTGCTGATATGCCCTGTCCGGATCAGTCACGCGGCAAGAGTCCGGTGGACCTGCGCGGCCAGTCCCGGACCAGCCCTGTGCCGTACCGGTCGTGACCACGCCCTTCGCGCCCCGTCGACTCGGCGACAGCAGGAGTACGGAGCGCGTCACCGTCCTGGAGCTCCTCTTCGACGTGGTGTTCGTCTTCGCGATCACCCGGGTCGCCCAGCGGCTGACCGACGACTTCACCATCGCCCGCCGGGCGCTGCTCTCCGAGGCCGGTCAGACCCTGTTGCTGCTGCTCGCCCTCTGGATGGTCTGGTACCTGAACGCCTGGCTGACCAGCCGGTTCGACCCGCAGCGGCCGGACATCCAACTCGTCGTGATCGTGACCATGGCCGGCAGTCTGCTGATCGCTGTCTGCCTGCCGCAGGCGTTCGGCGACCGTGGACTGATCTTCGTCTGTACCTATGTGGTGATCCAGGTCGGTCGCCCGGCGTACCTGTTCTGGGCGCTGCGCGGTCATCCGCGGCAGGGCGCCACCGCACGGATCCTGTTCTGGTCGGTCCTCGCCGCGGTGCTCTGGCTCGCTGGCGGTTTCAACGAGGACGAGGTGCGTGGCGGGCTCTGGACGGCGGCTGTTCTGCTGGAGCTGCTCGGCCCGGCGTTACGCTGGCCGACGCCGATTCTCGGCCGGCCGAAGGACGAGGAATGGACCCTGGCCGAGGGGCACCTGGCCGAACGGTACAGCCAGTTTCTGCTCATCGCGCTCGGCGAATCCGTCATCGCCACCGGAATCGAGATCAGCGTACGTCCGTTCACCGCGGCCGCGATGACGGTCTTCGTGGCGGCGTTCCTGACCACGCTCCTGTTCTGGCGGATCTTCTTCTACCACGCCGGTCTCTCGTTGGCGCCGGCGCTGGCGCGCGCCCGCAGCGCCATCGAATTGAGCCAGTCGGCCAGCTACACCCTGTTGGTGATGGTGGCCGGCATCATCATCGCGGGGGTCGGCTACCGACTCGTCATCGACCACCCGCAGACGCCGCTCGACCCCGCCTGGATCGCGGTCATCTTCGGTGGTCCGGCGCTGTTCCTGGCGGGCCGGGTGCGCTTCGAGTACCAGTTGTTCGGCAGCGCCTGCCCGTCGCTCTGGATCGGGTTGATACTCATGATCGTCGTCGCGCCGGGCATGGGTTTCCTGCCGCCGATCGTGGCACCTCTGGTCAGCACCCTGCTGCTGGCCGTTGTGTCGGTCCTGGAAACCTTCTCCAGACGGCACCGGGCCGCGACCAACCCGACACTGTGACGGGTGGCGGCGCGGGACGGTCGCGCCGGACCACGGTGGTGCTGCGGGAGGGGTGGAATCGATGACGGGGACGGCTCCGATGACGGATGTGGCGTGGCCGGGCACGGTCGCCGAGGCGGAGGCCGTACAGGATCGGTTGCGTCCGCTCGCCGACCTGGTGGGGCCCGGACCGGCGCAACCCCGCACGATCGCCGGCCTCGACGTGGCGTACGCCGAGGACGGCGACCGACTGGCGGCGGCGGTGACCGTGCTGGACGCGCGGACGCTGGCCGTGCTGGAGACGGCGGTGAGCATCGGTCGGGCCGCCTTCCCGTACGTGCCCGGCCTGTTCGCGTTCCGCGAGCTGCCCGCGTTGCTGGACGCGCTCGGCCGCCTGACCACCACCCCGGAACTGCTGGTCTGCGACGGGCACGGGCTGGCCCACCCGCGTCGGTTCGGGCTGGCGTGCCACCTGGGCGTGCTCACCGGGTTGCCGGCGATCGGGGTGGGCAAGACCCCGCTGGTCGGCCGGTGGGATCCGCCGGCCGAACAGCGGGGCGCCTGGACCGCGCTCAGGGACGGCTCGGAGACGGTCGGTCGGGTCCTGCGTACCCGGGACGGGACCAAGCCGGTCTTTGTGTCGGTGGGGCACCGGATGGGCCTGGACAACGCCTGCGCCCAGGTACTGGCACTCACACCGCGTTACCGGTTGCCGGAGACCACCCGCCAGGCGGATCGGTTGTGCCGGTTGGCTCTGGGCCGGACGCGCTCCTCGGACCTGGAGTGACGCGGGCGGCGGTGAAGGCCGACCGGCGACCCGGTCGGGTCGGTGACGTGACCACGCACGGTGATGGACGTCGATTCTAGAGGAAAGGCAACGATCTGTTGCTGACAAAGCACGTGCCGTGCGGGAGACTGCCTCGGGGAATCGGACAGGGAGGCACCGAATGGTTGTCGGATCACCACCCACCGTGCGACGCCGGCAACTCGGCCGCGAACTGCGCAAGCTGCGCGAGGCCGCGGGTTTCAAGGCGGAGCAGGTCGCCCTGGAGGTGCGTTGCTCACCGTCGCGGGTGAGCCGGATCGAGACCGCCCGGGTACGGATCACACCCGGCACCGTGCACGAGCTGCTCGACGTCTACCGGGTCGAGGGGGCGGAGCGGCAGCGCCTGGTCGCGCTCGCCCGCCAGGCCCAGGAGGCGGGCTGGTGGCAGGCGCACAGTGACAGCCTGACCTGGGAATATTCGACCCTGATCGCACTGGAACACGACGCGACCGAGTTGCGTACGTTCGAGTCGTCGGTGCTGCCGGGGCTGCTCCAGACCGAGGAGTACGCCCGCACCGTGCTGCGCAAGACGTTGCTGGAGCAGATCCCCGATTCGACGGAGGAGAAGCTCGTCGTACGGCTCGCCCGGCAGCGGATTCTCAGCCGCCCGCAGGACCCGGTCCGGCTCTGGGCGATTCTCGACGAGGCGGTGTTGCGCCGGCAGGTGGGTGGGCCGGACGTGATGGGTCCGCAGTTGCGGCACCTGGTGGAGATGGCCGACCGGCCCAACGTCCAGCTTCAGGTGCTGCCCTTCGCCCGGGGCGCGTACGCCTGCAACACCGGCCCGTTCCTGCTGCTCAGCTTCGCCGACGGGGCCGAGGGGGAGGGTCCGGTGGACGAGCCGGTGGACGGCGACGTGGTCTACGTCGAGAACGAGGCGGGTGACATCTACGTGGAGAAGGAGCCCGGGGTGGCCCGCTACCGGATGGTCTTCGACAACCTCCGTGTCGATGCGCTCAGCTGCGCGGAGTCGAGGAGCTGGCTGGCCGACCTGGCCGCGGAACTGCCCTGATCGGGGCGTGCGGGGGCCGGTGACGGCGTGCGCGGGAGAAGGGCCCGTGCCCGTACGCGGTAGCCTGTCCGCCGTACCCCAACCGGAAGCGGCGAGGTGATCATGTTGGTACGGCGCGGCGCGGCGCGGCTGGCGACGGTTTGCGCGCTCCTGGCCGGCCTGGTCGTGGCCGGCGCGGCACCGGCACTCGCCGACGACGAGGACTCGGTCCGGATCAGTACGTCCAGCAGCTTCACCGCCGGGGGTTCGCCGGGTTCGGTCACCGTGACCGTGGCCAAGCGGTCCAAGGGTTGTGTGTCGGTCCGGACCTCGGTCGCGCTCCAGATGGCGGGGCTCTCCGCCAGCGACGTGGGCCTGCTGGTCGCCCGGGACGGGGACTGGCAGCCGGTCTCGGTCTCCGGGGAGGGCACGCTGCACAGCGGCCGGACCGCGCCGGAGAAGGCGGAACTCTGCGAGCGCAAGAGTGTGAGTGTCCGCTACCGGTTGGCTCTGGGTGCCAACGTGCCGGCCGGCCAGGTGACGATCGTCGGTGAGGCTTACACCGCCGGTGGCGACCTGATCAAGCAGGATGCCGAGACACGCAGGGTGAACGGCGCCAAGGGCGCGCCGACGCCGACCAGGACCCGGTCGGCCTCGCCGAGCCCGACGCCGGAGGAGACCACGGAGGCCGCCGAGCCGGAGCCGACCGAGAGCGACGTCGTCGCACCGCCGACCGAGATCGGGCTCGGGGGCGGCGCCGGCGGCGACGGTGGCGGGATCGGTTCCATGGTGATGGTGGTCGGGGTCGGCATGGTGGCGATCGGGATCGCCCTGCTGGTGCTGCTGCTGCGGCGGGCCCGAGGTGGTCGGGAGGAGCCGGACGGCGGTAGTGGTGGACTGGGCGCGACGCCGCGTCCGCCGTACCCGCCCCGAGGTGGTCCGGGTGGCGATCCGACCATGATCATCCCCGGTCGGGCCGATCCGACGATGATCATTCCGGGTCGGGCCGATCCGACGATGGTCATTCCCGGGCGGGCCGATCCCACCGTGGTCATGCCCACGGGCGGCGACTCGACGGTGATCATGCCCCGGATCCGCCCCTGAGGCGGGGTCCGGTCCGCTGACCGCGGCCTCGGCGAGGGTGGATTGTCGCCGTCCGGTCGGAGCCTGACTTGATCTTGCCCATTTCCCGCAGCCTGTTGGACCCTGCCTGGCAACCCGCCTTACCCTCGGCCGGGGTGCCGGCTCCGATACGCTCAGGCCGTTGGCTGGCGTATGACCGAGGAGCGAGACCGTTGTCTGATTTATCCCAAATTGTCAAGGCGTACGACGTCCGCGGTACCGTCCCCGAACAGTGGAACGAGCGCGTCGCCGAGGCGTTGGGTGCGGCCTTCGCGCAGCTGCTGCGCGCCGGTACGGGCGACGGTTCGACGGGCCGGGACGGCGGTGCGACCGGCGACCCGAACACGGTGGTGATCGCCCACGACATGCGGGACAGCTCGCCCGGCCTGGCTGCCGCCTTCTCCGCCGGTGTCCGCTCGGAGGGGATGGCGGTCATCGACGCCGGCCTCGGCTCCACCGACCTGCTCTACTACGCCTCGGGCAGTCTCGACCTGCCCGGCGCCATGTTCACCGCCAGCCACAACCCGGCGCGCTACAACGGGATCAAGATGTGTCGGGCGGGTGCCCGCCCGATCGGCCAGGAGAGCGGCCTCGCCGAGATCCGGGAGCGGGCCCAGGCGATCCTGGACAAGGGCGAGCCACTCGCGGACGAGCCGGAGCAGCCCGTACGTCAGCTCCACCTGCTCCCCGAGTACGCGGCCCACCTGCGTGGCCTGGTCGACCTGAGCGGCATCCGCCCGCTCAAGGTGGTCGTCGACGCCGGTAACGGGATGGGTGGTTACACCGTCCCGGTGGTGCTCGGCGACACCGTACTGTCGCCGCTGCCGCTGACCATCGTGCCGCTCTACTTCGAACTCGACGGCAACTTCCCGAACCACGAGGCGAACCCGCTCGACCCGGCGAACCTGGTCGACCTGCAGGCGGCGGTCCTGGAGCACGGCGCCGACCTCGGACTCGCCTTCGACGGCGACGCCGACCGCTGCTTCGTGGTCGACGAGCGGGGCGAGCCGGTCTCGCCGTCGGCGATCACCGCCCTGGTGGCCGTACGGGAGCTGGCCAAGCACCCCGGCTCCACGGTCATCCACAACCTGATCACCTCCAGCGCCGTACCGGAGATCATCCGGGAGAACGGTGGCGAACCGCTCTGCAGCCGGGTCGGACACTCGTTCATCAAGGCCGACATGGCCCGTACCAACGCGGTCTTCGGTGGAGAGCACTCGGCGCACTACTACTTCCGGGACTTCTGGTTCGCCGACACCGGGATGCTCGCCGCGATGCACCTGCTCGCCGCCCTCGGCGAGCAGGAGCGCCCGCTTTCCGAGCTGGCCGAGAAGTACGAGCGCTACGTCTGCTCCGGCGAGATCAACTCGACGGTCGCCGACCAGGCGGCGAAGCTGGCCGAGGTCAAGCAGGTCTACCAGGGTGCCGAGACCGACGAGCTGGACGGGTTGACCGTCCGCTTCCCCGACGGAGCCTGGATCAACCTGCGGCCCTCCAACACGGAACCACTGCTGCGACTCAACGTGGAGGGCCCGACCAAGGACCGGATGATCGCGCTCCGCGACGAGGTGCTCGACCTGGTACGCCGATAAGATCCCGTGCGCCGGCCGGAACGCCGACTCGGCCGCCGGATGACGTGGAAGGAGCCGCATCGTGGCCCTTGACCCGCAGTTACTCGAGATTCTCGCCTGCCCGGACACACACCACGCCCCGCTCGACTACGACCCGGTGGGTCAGACCCTGACCTGCACCGAGTGTCGGCGGATCTTCGAGGTCCGCGACGACGTACCGGTACTGCTGCTCGACGAGGCCCGCGGCAGCGCCGCACAGGAGGAGAAGTGATGGACGCCCACGCCGGCGTGAGTGGGCGACGGGTCCCAGACGAGGGGCTGCTCGATGACGCGGCGGCGCTCTCCGAGGCGGACCCGGGCGGGATGCTGCGGTTCACCGCCTCGGCCGGCGCGCAGGTACGCGAGTCCGCGGCCCTCGCCGCGGAGGCGAACCTGGGCGTGCTGGCCGACGAGGGGCGGCCCCGTGCGGTGGTCATCGCGGGCATCGGCACCGCCGGACGGACCGGCGACATCCTCGCCACGGTCGCCGGACCGCGTTGCCCGGTGCCGGTCATCGCACACCGCAGCGCCGGCGTGCCGGGCTGGGTGGGTGCCGCCGACGTGGTGATCGCGGTGAGCGCTTCGGGGCGCAGCCCGGAGGCGCTCGGCGCGGCTGAGGCGGCGGCCCGGCGGGGCGCCCGGCTGGTCGCGGTCGGCGCACCGGACTCGCAGCTCCAGTCGGTGGCCGAGGGGGTCCGGGCCCCGTTCATCCCGGTGCCCCGGCGGGCGCCCGCGCGGGCGAGCCTCTGGGGCCTGACCGTGCCGGTTCTGCTCGCCGCCCGGGCGCTCGGGCTGGTCAAGGTCAACGAGGCCGACCTGGCCGAGACGGCGGCGCGGCTCGACGCCGACGCGGACCGGAGCCGGCCCACCGCCGAGTCGTTCGTCAACCCGGCCAAGACGCTGGCGCTCGGGTTGGCCAACTCGGTGCCGGTGGTCTGGGGCTCGTCCCCGTTGGCCACGGTCGCCGCCCGGCGGTTCGGCGACACCCTGTCGGCGAACGCCCGCTACCCGGTGATCGCGGGTGCGCTCGGCGAGGCCGGGCGCGGCCGGGTGGGGCTGCTCGACGGGGTCTTCGGCGGGCTGGCGGAGTCGACCCGGGACATCTTCGCCGACGAGGAGGACGAGTCCGACTGGACCCGGCTGCGGGTGGTGCTGCTGCGCGACGGTGGTTTGAACGCCGACGACGACAGCGACGAGCCGCTGGCCGTGGAGGAGCGGCGCGCCGACGCCTTGCAGACCCTCGCCGAGCGGCGCGGGGTCCGCTGCGACGTGGTCACCGCCGAGGGCGGTTCGGCGCTGGAACGGCTCGCCTCGCTGATCGCCGTACCCGATTTTGCATCTGTTTATCTCGCCCTGGCCCACGGGCTCGACCCGATGGCAGTGGCGGCGGTCACCGAAATGAAGGAGCTGTCCAACCCGTGAACGGGCAGAGCGACCAGCAGGGAACGCGGACATGAGCGCCGGTGGTGGAACGCGGGCGATCATCGCCGCGCTGCTGGCCAACCTCGGCATCGCGATCACGAAGTTCGTGGCGTGGCTGCTGAGCGGTTCGTCGTCGATGCTGGCCGAGGCGGTCCACTCGGTCGCCGACACCGGAAACCAGGCGTTGTTGCTGGTCGGCGGCCGTCGGGCGCAGCGCGGTGCGACCCCGCAACACCCCTTCGGGTACGGGCGTGAGCGTTACATCTACGCCTTCATCGTCTCGATCGTGCTGTTCAGCGTCGGTGGCCTCTTCGCGCTCTACGAGGCGTACCACAAGTGGCAGCACCCGGAGCCGATCGACGACCACCAGTGGCTTCCGGTGGCGGTGCTGCTGGTCGCGATCAGCCTGGAGTCGTTCTCGTTCCGGACCGCGATCGTCGAGTCCAACCACATCCGCGGCAAGGCGACCTGGGTGCAGTTCGTCCGTCGGGCCAAGGCGCCCGAGCTGCCGGTGGTGCTGCTGGAGGACCTCGGCGCGCTACTCGGTCTGGTCTTCGCCCTGGTCGGGGTCTCGATGACGCTGGTCACCGGCAACGGCCGGTGGGACGCGGCCGGCACGGCGGCGATCGGTCTGCTGCTGGTGACCATCGCGGTCATCCTGGCGACCGAGACCAAGAGCCTGCTGCTCGGCGAGGGGGCCACCCCGGAGGACGTGGCCCGGATCGAGCGGGCGGTGCACGAGGGCTCCGAGGTCGAGCGGATCATCCACATGCGTACGCTGTACCTCGGCCCCGAGGAGCTGCTGGTAGCGGCGAAGATCGCGGTCCGGCCGGCCTCTTCGGCGGAGCACGTGGCCCGGGACATCGACACGGTCGAGTCGCGGATCCGGTCGGCGGTGCCGATCGCACGGGTGATCTACCTGGAGCCGGACATCTACAGCGCGCGGCGGGCTGCTCGGCCAGAGAGCGTGGAAGCGGAGACCGCTCCCGAAACGGGCGGGAAAGGCTGACGGTGGAACCACTGCACGGACCCATTCGTGACTACGCCTGGGGATCACGTACGGTAATCGCCGGCCTGCAGGGCCGGCCTGTACCCAGCGCCGGGCCGGAGGCGGAACTCTGGCTCGGCGCCCATCCCGGTTCACCAGCGATGGTGTGCCAGGGGGAGGCCCGGGTGAGCCTGGTCGAACTGCTCGCCGCCGAGCCGGGGCGCTGGCTGGGCGACGAGGTACTGGCCCGCTTCGACGGGCGGTTGCCGTACCTGATGAAGCTGCTGGCGCCCGAGGCGCCGCTGTCGTTGCAGGCCCACCCGGACCCGGAGCAGGCCAGGCAGGGGTACGCCACGGACCAGGCGTTGCCGCCGACCGCACACCGCAACTATGTGGATCCGTACCACAAGCCGGAGATGCTGGTGGCGGTCGCGCCGTTCGAGGCGCTCTGCGGTTTCCGGGACCCACGGGTCTCGGCGGCGGTCCTGGAGGCGTTCGACATCCCGGCGCTCAAGCCGGTGGTGGCGGCCCTGCGCACCGGGGTGGACGGCCTGCGGGATGCCGTGCAGCGGTTGCTGAGCTGGCCGGCGGTGGACCGGGCCGCGCTGGTGGAGACGGTCAGGACGACCGACCTCGGCCCCGGTTACGTTGCCGAACAGGAACTGGTCAGGGGGTTGGCCGGCTGGTATCCGGGCGATCCCGGTGTGCTGGTCGCGCTGCTGCTCAACCACGTCCGGCTGGAGCCGGGGATGGCGATCTGGATGCCGGCCGGCAATCTCCACGCGTACCTGCGGGGCGCCGGGGTGGAGATCATGGCCGCCAGCGACAACGTGCTGCGGGGCGGGTTGACTCCCAAGCACGTGGACGTGCCCGAGTTGCTGCGGGTGCTCCGGTTCGAGGTGTTGGACGATCCGTTGCTTCAATCGGTGCCGGTGGCGCCCGGGGTGGTCGGTTGGCGGGTGCCGGTCGAGGATTTCTCGCTCCACCGGGTGCGGTTGGACGAGGAGACCCAGCAGGCCCGGCTGACGCTGACCGGCCCACGGGTGGTGCTCGGTGCCTCCGGCGCGGTGGCGGTACGGGACGCGGCGGGCGAGGTCACGGTCGAGCCGGGTCGGGCGGCGATCAGCGCGGCGGACGGTGGGGAACTTCTCTTCTCCGGGCGGGGTGAGGTCTTTGTCGGCGCGGCCGGCATATAAGGACTAGTCCCACCTTTTCCGGCAAGTCAGACATTTCCGGGTTTGGCTTGACACGTAACTTGCAGAATGTGACTCTATAACCACGCAGCGTTATCACCGCGAGTGGTGAGGCGTCCTGCGAGGTACCAAACCGGGGGGATGCGCGGGGCGGAGGGATGCTGGGCGGGTAACCGTCCATGCCCCACCGCCCCGCGCGCTGTCCGTACCCTTCCCTGGCGACATCGGGCATGTGTCCCCTCATCCGGGCCCTCTCCGCGAGGCGGGGCGGTCGGGCCGGACGTCTGGTGGCGGGTGACACGCAGGTCAGACCCCTCGCCCATTGAAGACGCCGCCCGTCGGCAGGGCCGGGGAGCCAAGGGTTGGATAGTCTCCCGGGTGGCCGTCGCGCGGCGGGCCATGCGTCGCGGATTGTCGTGGTTGTCCCGGAGTGGACGGCACCGCCTGTGTCCGCACGAATGCAGCCGGGCGTAATGTGGAGGGTCGCGCAGCAGCAGACCCGTACGACAGGAGCTTTCATGACGAGTACTCTCCCGGCGCCTTCCGGTGGTGCGTCGACCCAGAGCCGGCCCACCACTCTCGCTGGCGGCGACTTCAAGGTGGCGGATCTGTCGCTCGCCGAGTTCGGACGCAAGGAGATCGAGCTGGCGGAACACGAGATGCCGGGCTTGATGTCGTTGCGTCGCGAGTATGCGGCGGCGCAGCCGTTGGCCGGTGCGCGGATCACGGGTTCGTTGCACATGACGATCCAGACCGCGGTCCTGATCGAGACCCTCACGTCGCTCGGTGCGCAGGTGCGGTGGGCGTCGTGCAACATTTTCTCCACGCAGGACCACGCCGCCGCGGCGATCGTGGTGGGCCCGGACGGCACTGTCGACGCCCCCGCCGGTGTTCCGGTGTACGCCTGGAAGGGCGAGTCGCTGGAGGAGTACTGGTGGTGCACCGAGCAGGTGCTGCTCTGGCCGGATGGTCAGGGTCCGAACATGATCCTCGACGATGGTGGTGACGCGACGCTGTTGGTGCACCGGGGTGCGCAGTTCGAGGCGGCGGGTGCGGTTCCTGCGGTGGAGTCGGCTGATTCGGAGGAGTACGCGGTCATCCTGGGTGTGTTGCACCGGTCTTTGGCTGAGGACAACCAGCGGTGGACGCGGGTCGCGGCGGGGATCAAGGGGGTTACCGAGGAGACCACGACGGGTGTGCACCGGTTGTATGAGATGCAGCAGGCGGGGACGCTGCTGTTCCCGGCGATCAACGTGAACGATTCGGTGACGAAGAGCAAGTTCGACAACAAGTACGGGTGTCGGCACTCGTTGATCGATGGGATCAACCGGGCCACGGATGTGTTGATCGGTGGCAAGGTCGCGGTCGTGCTTGGTTACGGGGATGTGGGTAAGGGTTGCGCGGAGTCGTTGCGTGGTCAGGGCGCTCGGGTGATCATCACCGAGGTTGATCCGATCTGCGCGTTGCAGGCGGCGATGGATGGTTACCAGGTCGCGACGCTGGATGATGTGGTCGGCACGGCGGACATCTTCGTGACCGCGACGGGTTGTTTTGATGTGATCACGAACGAGCACATGGCGCGGATGAAGCATCAGGCGATCGTGGGGAACATCGGTCATTTCGACAACGAGATCGACATGGCGGGGTTGGCGAAGCGGTCGGATGTGCGGCGGGTGAACATCAAGCCGCAGGTTGATGTGTGGAAGTTCGATGACGGGCACTCGATCATCGTGTTGTCCGAGGGTCGGTTGCTGAACCTGGGTAACGCGACCGGGCATCCGAGTTTCGTGATGTCGAACTCGTTCGCGAACCAGACGATCGCGCAGGTCGAGTTGTTCACGAAGACCGAGGATTACCCGGTCGGGGTGTATGTGTTGCCGAAGCATCTGGATGAGAAGGTCGCCCGGTTGCACCTCGGGGCGCTCGGCGCGAAGCTGACCGAGCTGACCAAGGAACAGGCCGCGTATCTCGGCATTCCGGTCGAGGGCCCGTTCAAGCCGGAGCACTACCGCTACTGAGAACCGCCTGTACCGGCCGGGTCGACTGACGAGCGCGTCAGCCGGCCCGGCCGTCGTCGTGTCGGGTACGGGTGGGACGTACCCAGCTCCACACGCAGTACGCGAGCCAGCCGATCGCCACCACGGTGGCGAGTGGACGCAGGCGCAGCGCGTTCAGCGCGACGATGACCGCGAGCACGGTGAGCCACGGTACGAAGGCTTTCACCGGGTCATTGGATCAGAGGATGGGTGGGCGGCGCCACGTTGACAACTGGTCCGACCAGGGCGCAAGGTAGGCTGGCCTAAGTTAGGCATGCCTAATTGATGAACCCGGAGTCCTCATGTTCGCCACCTACCTGATCGGTCTACGTGAGGGCCTGGAAGCCACCCTGGTGGTCAGCATTCTGATCGCGTTCCTGGTGAAGTCCGACCGTCGGGAACGGTTGCCGCAGGTGTGGGGCGGGGTGGCACTCGCCGTCGTACTCTCCGTCTTCTTCGGCTGGCTGCTCGAATACACCAGCACCACGCTGCTGGCGAAGTCCGAGGACCGGGAACTGTTCGAGGCGGTGACCTCGGTGGCGGCGGTCATCTTCGTCACCGCGATGATCTTCTGGATGCGTGGCGCGGCCCGCTCGCTCAGCGGCGAACTCCGAGGCAAGCTCTCGGACGCGCTCGCCGTCGGCTCGCTCGCGGTCGCCCTGATGGCCTTCCTCGCCGTGGTCCGCGAGGGACTTGAGACGGCACTGATCTTCTACTCGGCGGCGCAGAGCGCCCAGGTCGACGGTGGTCCGCTCTACGCGCTCATCGGCGGCGTCGTCACCGCGATCGGGATCGGTTACCTGCTCTACGCGAGCGCGGTCCGGATCAACCTCACTCGCTTCTTCACCTGGACCGGTGCGCTGTTGATCCTGGTCGCCGCCGGCATCTTCAAGTACGGCACCCACGACTTCCAGGAAGCCGGTGTCCTGCCCGGCATCAGGACCATGGCGTACGACATCTCCGGTGTGCTCGACCCGTCCACCTGGTACGGCACCCTGCTCGGCGGCATGTTCAACGTCACCGCCGAGTCGACCGTGCTGGAGGTCGTCGCCTGGGGCGCGTACGTGATCCCGGTTTTGCTTCTCTTCCTCCTCCCGGGGCGCCGCGGCTCCGGGACCACCGGCACCACTGGCTCCGCCTCCGGCACCACCGGCTCCGCCACCGGAGCCGCGCCCGTGGCCCAGCCCGCCGTCTGATCTGAGCACAAGGAGAAACAGATGCGTACCACCCGTTTCGTGGCGCTCGCCGCCGCTGGCGCGCTCGCCGGTATCGGCCTCGCCGGCTGCGGTGCGAAGGACGACGGCAGCAAGGACGCCGCTGGTGGGGCGATCGCGGTCAAGGCCACCGACACCGCGTGCGAGGTCGGCAGCACCACTGTCGGCGCCGGCACGGTGGTGTTCAACGTGACCAACTCCGGTGCCAAGGTCACCGAGTTCTACGTCTACGCAGCGGGTGACCGGGTGATGGGCGAGGTCGAGAACGTGGTCCCCGGGATCAGCCGCGAGTTGCACGTCGAGCTGCCCGCGGGGACGTACGAGACGGCCTGCAAGCCGGGCATGATCGGCAAGGGCATCCGGGGCGCGCTGACCGTCAGTGGCTCGTCCGCGCCGCTCACCGACAACGCGGCACTCGCCGCCGCGACCGACAGCTACCAGCGGTACGTGCAGAGCCAGACCGGTGCGCTGTTGGACAAGACCACCGAGTTCGTGACCGCGGTCAAGACCGGTGACGTGGCGGGTGCCAAGGCCCTCTTCCCGGTCGCCCGCACCTACTGGGAGCGGATCGAGCCGGTGGCCGAGATCTTCGGCGACCTCGACCCGAAGATCGACGGCCGCGAGGAGGTGCTCGAGGAGGGGATGGAGTTCACCGGCTTCCACCGCCTGGAGAAGGACCTCTGGACCACCGGCGACATCAGCAAGGACGGCCCGATCGCGGACCGCCTGCTCAGCGACGTCAAGGAGATCGTGGCGAAGGCGAACGCCGAGCGGCTCTCCCCGCTCAACCTCGCCAACGGCGCGAAGGAACTCCTCGACGAGGTGGCGACCGGCAAGATCACCGGCGAGGAGGACCGCTACTCGCACACCGACCTGTGGGACTTCAACGCCAACGTCGAGGGCTCCAAGGCGGCCATCGCCGCGCTCCGCCCGGTCCTCACCGAGCGCGCCCCCGAGCTGGTCACCTCTCTCGACAGTGGCTTCGCCACGGTCGACACGACCCTGGGCAAGCACCGGGCCGGTGATGGCTGGAAGTTGCACACCGAGCTCAGCCAGGCCGACCTGAAGGACCTGTCGGACGCGATCAACGCGCTGGCCGAGCCGATCAGTAAGGTCGCGGCTGTCGTCGCCAAGTAGGTACGTCGGGCCGGCGGGTCGACCGTCGCGCCGGTAGTACGGGTGGGTGGGGTGGGACGTGACCGAGAAACGGCTTTCGCGTCGGCGGGCGATCGGGATCGCCGGTGCCGGTGTCGCGGGTGTGGGCATCGCCGGGGTGACCGGCGCGGCGCTCCGGGGCGCGTTCGACCCGCCGCTCTCGGCGGGCGCGTCCCCCTCCGACGCGGTGGATTTCCACGGTGAGCATCAGGCCGGAATCACCACCGAGGTCCCGGACCGGCTGCACTTCGTCGCCTTCGACGTGGTGACCAAGGACCGGGCCCGCCTGGTCGAACTCCTCCAGGACTGGACGGCGGCCGCCGCCCGGATGACCGCCGGCCAGGATGCCGGGGTGATCGGCGCGGTCAACGGTTCGCCGGAGGCGCCGCCGGACGACACCGGTGAGGCGCTCAGCCTGCCGCCGTCCGGCCTGACCCTGACCGTGGGGTTCGGTCCGTCGCTGTTCCGCGACGCCGACGGTCGGGACCGCTTCGGTCTCGCCGAGCGCCGCCCCGCCGCCCTGGCCGACCTGCCGCGCTTCCCGGGTGAGGCGCTGCGACCGGAGATCTCCGGCGGCGACCTCTGTGTGCAGGCCTGCGCCAACGACCCGCAGGTGGCGGTGCACGCGATCCGGAACCTGGCCCGGATCGGCATGGGTGTGGTCAGCGTGCGCTGGTCACAGCTCGGGTTCGGGCGTACCTCGTCGACCTCGCGGGATCAGGCCACGCCGCGCAACCTCTTCGGCTTCAAGGACGGTACGGCCAACCTCAAGATCGAGGACACCGCGCTTCTCCGCGAGCAGCTCTGGGTCCAGCCCGGGGACGGCCCGGAGTGGATGACCGGGGGCGCGTACCTGGTCACCCGGAAGATCCGAATGATCATCGAGACCTGGGACCGGACCTCCCTCGGCGAGCAGGAGGAACTGGTCGGCCGGGCCAAGGGGAGCGGTGCGCCGCTGGGCCAGCACGACGAGTTCGACCCGATCAACCTCAAGGCCACCGGTCCGGATGATCGGCCGCGGATCACCGAGACCGCGCACGTACGGCTGGCCCACCCCGACCAGAACAACGGTGCCCGGCTGCTGCGCCGCGGTTACAACTACGTCGACGGCTCGGACGGGCTGGGTCGGCTCGACGCCGGGCTGTTCTTCATCGCGTACCAGCGGGACCCGCGTCGGCAGTTCGTGCCGATCCAGACCCAGCTTGCCCGACACGATGGGTTGAACGAGTATCTACGCCACGTATCCAGTGGGCTCTTTGCCTGTCCGCCCGGCGTACGTGAGCCGGGTGATTTCTGGGGGCGTGCACTCTTTGACTGATCGGCGGGGTGGTGCCGGTCCCACGAACGTGAACGGAGATGGAATATTGGTGCCATGAGAGCCCGGGTACTGGTGGTCGACGACGACCCCGCGCTGGCCGAGATGCTTGGCATCGTGCTGCGCAGCGAGGGATTCCTACCCTCCTTTGTCGCCGACGGCGAACGGGCGCTGGCGGCGTTCCGCGACAGTCGGCCTGACATCGTCCTGCTCGACCTGATGCTGCCGGGAATGAGCGGCATCGACGTGGCCCGGTCGATCCGGGCCGAGTCCGGCGTGCCGATCGTCATGCTGACCGCGAAGAGTGACACCGTGGACGTCGTCCTGGGCCTGGAGTCGGGCGCGGACGACTACGTGGTCAAGCCCTTCAAGCCCAAGGAACTGGTGGCGCGGATGCGGGCCCGGCTCCGCCGGGGCGAGGACGCCGCGCCGGAGATGCTGACCATCGGCCCGCCCGGCAACCAGATCAACATCGACGTCCCGGCGCACACGGTCAGCCGGGACAGCGAAGAGGTCAAACTGACCCCGCTGGAGTTCGACCTGCTGGTGGCGCTGGCCCGCAAACCGCGTCAGGTCTTCACCCGCGAGGTCCTGCTCGAGCAGGTCTGGGGTTACCGGCACGCGGCCGACACACGGCTGGTCAACGTGCACGTGCAGCGGCTCCGGGCCAAGATCGAACCGGATCCCGAGCGGCCGGAAATCATCCTGACCGTTCGGGGCGTGGGTTACAAGGCGGGCACCGGATAGCCTGGTGCCACTGTGGCTCACCCTTCCGTTTCCTCCGCCCTCGCCCGCGCCCGAGCCGTCGCGCTCGGGCTCTCGCGTGCGTCCCTGCGCCGCCTGCGGGCACTGGCCGCCGGCATGCATCGGACCTGGCGCCGCTCGCTCCAGTTGCGCGTCGTCAGCATCACCCTGGTCGCGTCGAGCCTGCTGGTCGGTGGATTCGCGGTGCTGGTCGCCGAGCGGATCACCAACATCCTGCTCGACAACGCCACCGCGGACGTGAAGGAGCGGCTCGAAAACGGCCGGAACTACGCCGAGGACCAGATCAGCGTCTACACGGTGTCGTACGCGTCGAAGCTGGGCACCACCTTCGAGAACACCGCCCGGTACCTGGCCGGCAACGATCCCGAACAGGTGGCCGGTGTGGTGGTGGCGCTCCAGGCGGAGCGCTACCCGAGCATCCCGGCGGCCACCTCGCCGGTCGGGGTGGACGTCCGCCCCATGATCAGCAAGGAGCTGCGTGAGCGGGTGGTCGGCGGAGAGGTGGCGCACCAGATCCAGACCGGCTATCTCGACGGTGGGACCGCCACATACCTGGTGTACGGCTCGCCCGTGCCGACCAAGTTCGGTCAGGTCGAGCTCTACTACTTCGTACCGCTGACCCGATGGGACAAGATCGCCTCAGAGGCGCGGTCGACCGTGGTGGCCACCGGGATCACCCTCGTACTGCTGCTCGGATTCCTCTCCGCGCTGGTCACCCGGCTCGTGGTCAACCCCGTACGGGTCGCCTCCCGGACCGCCCAACGGCTCTCCGCCGGGCTGCTCGACCAGCGGATGGTGGTCAACGGCGAGGACGACCTGGCGCTGCTCGCCGCCTCGTTCAACCAGATGGCGACCAACCTCCAGCGCCAGATCGTCCGGCTGGAGGAGATGTCCCGACTCCAACGGCGGTTCACCTCCGACGTCTCGCACGAACTGCGTACGCCGCTCACCACCGTACGGATGGCGGCCGACCTGATCTTCGCCGAGCGGGACGAGTTCGACCCGGCGGTCGCCCGTAGCGCCGAACTGCTCCAGGCCGAACTCGACCGGTTCGAAGGGCTGCTGACCGACCTGCTGGAGATCAGCCGGTTCGACGCCGGATTCGCCATGCTCGACGCCGAACCGACCGACCTGGTTCCGGTCGTGCACCGGGTGGTGGAGCGGCTCGACGGCCTGGCCGCCCGGCTCGGCGTACCGCTGCGGATGACCACCCCCGACCTGCCGGTGATCGCCGAGGTCGACCCTCGACGGGTCGAACGGATCCTGCGCAACCTGGTCGGAAACGCGGTCGAGCACGGCGAGGGACGCCCGGTGGAGGTGGTGCTCGGCGTGGACGAGCAGGCCGTGGCGATCACTGTGCGGGATCACGGGGTGGGACTCAAGCCGGGGGAGGAGAAGCTCGTCTTCAACCGGTTCTGGCGGGCCGACCCGTCCCGCGCCCGGCAAACCGGCGGCACCGGCCTGGGACTGTCGATCAGCCTCGAGGACGCCCGGCTGCACGGCGGCTGGTTGGAGGCATGGGGCGCGCCCGGTCAGGGCGCCCAGTTCCGCCTCACCCTGCCGGTCCGGGCCGGCGACCGGCTGACCTCCGCGCCGCTGCGCCTGGTCCCCGCCGACGCCGCCATCGGGCCCATGGTGCCGGTGCCGAGCGGGCCACGCCTGGCGATCGGGCCGGGCACCACACCCGCATCCGAGGGCCCGGCGACCGGGCCCGACGGGTTTGAGGACGACGCCGTGCCGGGGGCGGGCGTCACGCGTACGGAGGTGACCACGTGAGGCGGCCGAACCTGCCCGCTGCGACGGTGGCCGTGCTGATCTGTGTCGGACTGGCCGGCTGTGGCATTCCGGCCGAGACCGAGGTGCGGGTCGACGGTCGGGGACCCCAGTCTGGTCAGGGCATCGGCGACGGCCCGACCCCGAGCCTGCCGGTACGGTCGGACAGCAGCACCCCGGAGAAGTTCACGACGAACTACCTGACCGCTGCCGCCGCGGGAGGCGAGACCAGCGAGATCTACGACCGGGTGAACAGCTACATCGCGGACGACCGGGCCAAGCTGAAGCAGAAGCCCGGTGGTGAGCCGGCGATCAACGTGATCCGGTTGCTCGGCGGGCCCCGGGCCCGCCTCGACCCGGACAAACCAGGTGGTTACCTGGTGACGATCCAGGTCCAGCAGGTCGGCGTGCTGCGCGGGGACGGCGCGGTCGGCGAGCCGGAACTCACCGACCGCAGCTACGAGTTCAAGGTCGCCCCCATCTCCAACACCGTGGGCACCACGACCCAGCCGGTGGGCGGCCTGTGGATGATCAACCCGCCGCAGGTGCTGCTGCTCAGTACGGACGCGTTGACCGACTACTACACCGCCCGGACGATCTACTTCTGGAACGCGGGGCGCACCACGCTCGTGCCGGACCTGCGCTACCTGTCGACGTCGGTGCCGAGGGAGTCGCAGGCCACCGAGATCCTCGGTTGGCTGATCGGGGGTCCCGTGCCATGGCTGCTTCCGGCCGCCGTACCACTGCCGGAGGGGACCAGCCGGATCGGCAACGCTCCCAACCAGGGGGACCGGCTGGAGGTGAACCTCTCCGTACCGGCGAGCGAGGTCAACGACGAGGTCGAGCTCGATCGCATCTTCACCCAGCTCGCCTGGTCGCTGGTGCCGCCGGACTCCGAGGCGGGCTCGGGCGACGAGGGCGACATGGAGCTGAAGATCCAGAGCCAGCAACGCAAGGTGGCCGACATCGTCGACTACCGTCGCGCCCACCCGCCCTACGGCATCACCGGAAACCCCAAGCGGTACTGCGTCGTCGACGGGGTGGTCTACCCGCTCCGGATCGGCAACGAGTCGCCGATGGCCGTGCCGGTCCAACAGGAGCAGAACCACGACGTCCGGTACGCCGCCTTCACCGGCGAGGGAGACCGGACCGCGGCGGCACTGGTCACCGAGAAGGGGAACGGGTTCGAACTCCGCGTCGCCAGCGGGGCGGAGCCACTGCGTACGTTCGGCACGAGCCGTACCTTCGACGTGATCGACCGGCCGGTCTGGCTCAGGGGAGCCGACCCCCACATGCCCATCGGGCTGGTGGTGGCCGACGGTGCCCTCTACCGCTTCGACGGCAACGGCCAGTTCGACGGCAAGGGTCAGCCCGCGAAGGTCGAGGTGCCGGGGGTTACCGGCCGGATCACCGGCGTGGGGGCCTCGCCGGACGGGCACCGCATCGCGCTCATCGCCGACAACGTCCTGTACGTCGCGGCGCTGAGCACCGACGGCGGTGCGGTGACCGTCGGTCGGGCCCGGCAGTTGGCGACCTCGCTGAACACGGTGACCGCGGTCGACTGGATCGGCGAGAGCCTGCTGGCGGTGGCCGGGGCGCAGCCGGACAAGCGCTCGATCATCGAAAATGTCAGCGTGGACGGAGTGTCGGAGGTCTCGGTGGTCGACGACACCCGGGGCGACGTCCTCTACCTGGCCGCGTATCCGCAGAACCCGCTCAGCAGCACCGACCTCGGGGTGATGTACGAGGCCGAGGGGCTCGCCTCGCTGGCCCAGGTGCCGATCGAGCGGGGGCAGGTCGACATGCCCGCCCCGGCGCCGAACTCGTCGGTCAAGCCCAGCGCCCCGTTCTTCCGGTACTGAGCCCGTACGGGTGGGCAGGGTCGGATGACCGGCGTCTGGGCGGATCTGGCCGATCTGGTGCTGCCGGCCGAGTGCGCCGGTTGCCGGGTCGGCCGGACCGCCCTGCGTCACGGGGTCTGCGTCCGCTGCGCGACCGCGCTCCAACTGCTCCGACCCACCCCCGTACGGCCGACCCCGGCGCCACCGGGGCTGCCCGACTGTGCGGCGCTCGGCGGGTACGAGGGCGAGTTGCGGGAGGCGCTGCTGACGTACAAGGAACGGGGTCGGCACTCGTTGGCCCGGCCGCTGGGGCGGTTGCTCGCCGAGGTGGTCGCCGCGACGGCGGGTGCCGTCAGCCCGGTTCCTCCCGCACCGGCCGGCGCACCCCGGGCGGTGCTGCTGATCCCGGTTCCGGGCACCGCGGCGGCGATCCGGGCCCGGCACGGTGACCACCTGCGCCGGCTGGCCCGGCACACGGCGCACCGGTTGCGGGCTTCCGGCTGGCCGGTCACGCTGGCGTCGCCGCTGCGGGCACAGCCCCGACCCGACTCCGCCACCTTGGACAGTGCCGGCCGGGCGGCGGCCGCAGAGGCGGCGTTCACCCTGCGGGAACGTCGGTTGCCGGCACTGCGCCGGGCGGCGGCCGGCCGGGTCGTGATCGTGCTGGACGACATTGTCACCACCGGGGTGACGCTTGCCGCGGTCACCGGTGTGCTGCGCTCCGCCGGCGTACGGGTGGACGCGGCGGCGGTGCTCGCCGCAACGATCCGCCGCGTCCGACGGTAACGGTCCGTACGGTCGATTTCACACGATCGTGCCACAAGTGACTGTTTCTAAAGGTTCTTGGTAGCGAGGGGTGACTATAGACAGGACAGGAGTTAGCGTTTTGTTCACCAGGGGTATGAGGGGGACTCCACCCGTCCCTGGGGCAGATGGAAGGAGGAGGCGTCATTTCTGACCGGTCAGTGCCGAAGGAAAGTTCCTGGGGGCAGGCTGACCGGGTTTTTTGGTTTCTGGACCGTCCGAACACAGGAGGTCACGCATGGATGTCGTGGTCAAGGGCCGTAACGTCGAAGTCCCCGAGCACTATCGGGCACACGTAGCCGACAAGCTCGCGAAGATCGAGCGCTACGACCACAAGCTCATTCGAGTCGATGTCGAGCTCTCCCATGAACGCAATCCGCGACAGGCCGACAACTGTCAGCGAGTAGAAATCACCTGCGTCTCCCGTGGGCCCGTGGTGCGGGCGGAGGCGTGCGCGAAGGACTTCTACAGCGCACTGGACATCGCGATCGCCAAGCTGGACACCCGGCTCCGCCGGGCTGCGGACCGACGTCGGGTGCACCGTGGGCGGCACGCTCCGATCTCGGTCGCCGCCGCGACGGCCGGCCTGCCGGTGGCCGACCTCGGCGACTCGGCACTGGCCACCCTGACCCGTGAGTCAGACCAACGCGACTCCTCGGCGCCCGACGGTTACGCCGACGAGTACGAGGTTCACGAGCCGGGCCACATCGCCCGGGCCAAGCTCCACCCGGCCGAACCGATGACCGTCGACGACGCGCTCTTCCAGATGGAACTCGTCGGGCACGACTTCTACCTGTTCCTGGACAAGGAATCCGGCAGGTCAAGCGTGGTCTACCGCCGTAAGGGCTACGACTACGGCATCATCGCGCTCGCCGAGTAGGACACCGCCGAGCAGGAGACAGCCCCAGCGCACCCGGACGGGTCACGGCCCGGCCGCGCGGGATCAGCGGCAGTTCCGCCCCGCGCGGCCGGACCGGACTCAGCGCGATTCCAGGTCCTCGGGCAGCAGCCCGAAGAGCAGAGCGTCGACCCGCTGGCCGGTCGGTCCGGCCAGCCGGCCGCGCTCCCGTCCCTCACGCTGGAAGCCGGACTTCTCCAGCGCCCGCTGGGAGCCGAGGTTCGCCGGCGATGTTCCCGCGGTCAGCCGTTGGATGCCGGTGTGGTCGAAGACCCAACGGGCCAGCAGGCGGGTGGCGCGGCTCGGATAACCGCGCCTCCGCCACCGCGGCGAGATGGCGTACCCGATCATGGCCTCGCCGGGTTGCGACTCCTGGTGATGGAGCGAGATCTCGCCTGCCGGCCCACCGCTCGCGGCGTCCAGGATGAGCAGGTCGGCGCGTGCGCCGGCGAGCCACCGGGCCGGGGCGAGCAGGCACCGCCGCGCGACGTCGGCGCGGGTGGGTGCGACCCCCGACACGCTGCCCGCGATCACGTCGGGCAGGGAATGCAGCTCGTACACGAACTCGCCGTCGGCGGCGGTCAGCGGACGGAGGGTGACCACCCCGTCGGTGAGGGATCCGCCGGGCAGGTCGGGCAGAAGTCGGTCCTGGGCAATGTCCGGGTCGGTGGAGAGCCGGCTCCACGCCAGCAGGTCGTGCCGGCTGCCGTCCGGTCGCGTCCCGGCGTCCCGCCGAATCCCCTCCCGACGGAAGCCACTGGCCAACGCCACCCGCTGGCTGGCCACGTTCTCCTGCTCGGTGAGAAGTTCCAACCGGGCGAAACCCTGGGACAGGGCCCGTTCGGCGAGCGCCCTGGTGGCGGCGGTGGCGATGCCCCGACCCCGAGCCCAGGGGGCGACCCAGTAGCCGAACTCACCCTGGCGCCGGGCCAGCACCACGTGGTCGATGCCGATTCCGCCGAGCAGACGGTCGGTGACCGGGTCGGTGATCGCGTACGCGGCGCCGCCCCGGGCCCAGACTCCCGTCGTACCCTCGCTGATCCACCAATGGGCGTCGGCTTCGGTGTACGGAGAGGACAGGTGCGGAAGGAAGCGCCGGGTCAGCGGATCGTTGCAGCCCGCCATCAGGGCGTCGGTGTCCGAGTCACGGAACAGCCGTAGCCGTACCCGATCGGTGCCGATCGTCTCCCGGTCCATTGCTCACCCGGCTTCCGTGTGCCCGACCCGGTTCACGATCCGGCTTCGCGGTACGCGCTGTCGTCGCTGGGCAGCAGCGCGCCGACCCAGACGTCGACCCGTGCACCCCGGTGCGGGATGCCCTGCCGGGCGACGCCCTCCATCGTGAAGCCGGCCTTCTCGGCAGCCCGGCGGGAGGCGTCGTTGCCGAGGTGGGCACGCCATTCGATCCGCCAGAGGCCGAGGCTGGGGAAGGCCCAGGCGCAGACCGCAGCCAGACCCCGTGAGCAGTAGCCCCGCCCTCGGGCGTGCGGGGCGACCAGGTAACCGACGTCGGCCACGCCGGGGTCGGCGGCGGAGAGTCGGAGTTCCAGGGTGCCGGCGAAGTTGTCGTCGGGGTCGGCGATGACGAAGACGGCCCCTTGGCCGCGTGCCCAGCGGCCGGTGGCGTACTCGTGTGCGTAGAACTCCGCGTCGGAGCGCTGGTACGGGTCGGGCACGGTGGTCCAGCGCACCGTCTCCGGGTCCCGGCAGGCGGTGACGATGGCGTCGAGGTCCCGCTCCTCCGGCCTGCGCAGCCGGATCTCACCGTCCGCCGCGTTGGCGAAGAGCATCGGTTGCGTACGACCGAAGACCGCGGCCCGCAGCGCCACCAGCGAACCGGGCGCGGCCGGTCCGCCCTTGCCCGTCGGCTCGACTCCGCCGTTGCCGTGCTCGTCGGGGTCGGGCAGGTCGGTGGGGAGCAGAGAGCCGACCCAGCCGTCGGCGGTGCCCCGGGGGTGTGGCTGGGCCAGCCGGAGTTCCCCGTCGATTCGGAAGCCGGCCCGGAGCGCGACCAGTCGGGAGGCGTGGTTGCCGACCTCGGCCTGCCAGATCAGCCGGCGCAGGCCGAGTTCGCGGAAGGCCCAGCGGGCCACCGCCCGGGTGGCGACGACCGCCACCGCGCGACCACGGGCCCAGGGCGCGGTCCAGTAGCCGACCTCACCCGTACGCAGGGTCTGGTTGATCGAGACCAGGCCGCAGGAACCGAGCACCTCCCCGGTGGTGGCGTCGCATACCGCGAACGGGGCACCGGTGCCGTTCGCCCAGGCGGCCGGCGCCATCTCGGTGACGAAGCCCTTCGCGTGCTCGGGGAGGTACGGCGAGGGCACGGTGGTCCAGCGCTGGATGTCCGGGTCCTGGCAGGCCCGGTGGACCACGTCCGCGTCCGCCGGCTCCCAGGGGCGGAGCAACAGGCCGTCTTCGGTGATCTCCGGTGGCGTCACGTCGGCCATCATTGCGGAGAGTTCGCCGTGGGCGTAACCGGATTTGGCGTGTCCCCTCAGATCTATAGGGTGAATTGTCCGGTTCGGTGACCTGGGTCGCCGGCACGGCTGCCGAACGCCCCGACCGAGCGCCTACGATGGTTCGGCAGACCGTCTAGGGGAGCGTTGATCCGTGTCGATACTCGAAAAGTTCCTCCGCGCCGGCGAAGGCCGCATGGTGCGGCGGCTAAAGGCCGTCGCCAATGCCATCAACTCGATCGAGGACGACTATGTCGATCTCACCGACGAGGAGCTCCGGGGCCTGACCGAGCAGTACCGGCAGCGGATCGCCGATGGCGAGTCCCTGGACGACCTGCTGCCGGAGGCGTTCGCCACCGCGCGCGAGGCCGCGGCCCGGGTCCTCGGCCAGCGTCACTACGACGTCCAGGTGATGGGCGGCGCCGCGCTGCACTTCGGCAACATCGCCGAGATGAAGACCGGTGAGGGCAAGACCCTCACCTCGGTGCTCCCGGCATACCTGAACGCCCTCTCGGGCAAGGGCGTGCACATCGTCACGGTCAACGACTACCTCGCCGAACGTGACGCGGCCTGGATGGGTCGGGTGCACGAGTTCCTCGGCCTGACCGTCGGCGTGATCCTGCCGAACCGTCCGGCCAGCGAGCACCGGGAGGCGTACGCGGCCGACATCACGTACGGCACCAACAACGAGTTCGGCTTCGACTACCTGCGGGACAACATGTCCTGGTCGCAGGAGGAGCTGGTCCAGCGCGGGCACAACTTCGCGATCGTCGACGAGGTCGACTCGATCCTGATCGACGAGGCCCGTACCCCGTTGATCATCTCCGGTCCGGCCGAACACTCGGCCCGCTGGTACGGCGAGTTCGCCGGGGTGGTGGCCCGGCTCCAGCCCGGCAAGGACGGCGAGGGCGACTACGAGGTCGACTACGCCAAGCGGACCATCGCGGTCACCGAGAAGGGCGTGGCCAAGGTCGAGGACCGGCTGGGCATCGACAACCTGTACGAGTCGGTGAACACCCCGCTGGTCGGTTACCTGAACAACGCGATCAAGGCCAAGGAGCTCTTCAAGAAGGACAAGGACTACATCGTCAGCGACGGCGAGGTCCTGATCGTCGACGAGTTCACCGGCCGCATCCTGCACGGTCGCCGTTACAACGAGGGCATGCACCAGGCCATCGAGGCGAAGGAAGGCGTGGAGATCAAGCAGGAGAACCAGACTCTTGCCACGGTCACCCTGCAGAACTACTTCCGCCTCTACTCCAAGCTGTCCGGTATGACCGGTACCGCCCAGACCGAGGCCGGCGAGTTCCAGAAGGTCTACAACGTCGGCGTCGTGTCCATCCCGACCCACCGCGCGATGGTCCGGATGGACAAGCCGGACGTGATCTACAAGACCGAGAAGGCCAAGTTCAACGCCGTGGTGGAGGACATCGCCGAGCGGCACGCGATCGGTCAGCCGGTGCTGGTCGGCACGGTCTCGGTGGAGAACTCCGAGATCCTGTCGCAGTTGCTGCGCCGCCGGGGGATCCCGCACGCGGTCCTGAACGCCAAGTTCCACGCCCGGGAAGCCGAGATCATCGCGCAGGCCGGTCGTAAGGGCGGGGTCACCGTCGCGACCAACATGGCCGGCCGTGGTACGGACATCCTGCTCGGCGGAAATCCCGAGTACCTCGCCGCGAACGAGCTGCGTCAGCGCGGCCTGGACCCGGTCGAGCACGAGGAGGAGTACGCCAAGGCGATGGAGGAGATCCTCCCGCGCTGGAAGCAGGCCTGCGACGAGGAGGCCGAGGAGGTCACCGACGCCGGTGGGCTCTACGTGCTCGGCACCGAGCGGCACGAGTCGCGCCGGATCGACAACCAGTTGCGTGGTCGGGCCGGCCGGCAGGGTGACCCCGGTGAGTCGAGGTTCTACCTCTCGCTGCAGGACGAGCTGATGAAGCGGTTCCGGGCCGGTGCGGTCGAGGCGGTGATGGAGCGCTTCAACATCCCGGAGGACGTGCCGATCGAGTCGAAGATGGTGACCCGGCAGATCAAGAGCGCCCAGGCCCAGATCGAGGGCCAGAACGCCGAGGTCCGCAAGGACGTCCTGAAGTACGACGACGTGATGAACAAGCAGCGTCAGGTGGTCTACGCCGAGCGACTGCGGGTGCTCAACGGCGAGGATCTGAGCGATCAGGTCCAGAACATGATCGCCGACACCGTCACCGCGTACGTGACCGGGGCGACCGCGGACGGTTACGCCGAGGACTGGGACCTGGACCAGCTCTGGTCCAGCCTCAAGCAGCTCTACCCGGTCGGCGTGACCATCGACGACCTGGTGGAGGAGGCCGGCGGCGAGCTGAACAGCCTCGACTCCGAGTTCCTGCTCGCCCGGATCCGGGACGACGCGCACGCCGCGTACGTCCGGCGGGAGGAGGAGCTGGGCAGCGAGGCGATGCGCCAGCTCGAGCGGATGGTGCTGCTCCAGGTCATCGACCGGAAGTGGCGTGAGCACCTCTACGAGATGGACTACCTCCGCGAGGGCATCAACCTGCGGGCGTACGCCCAGCGCGACCCGGTGGTCGAATACCAGCGCGAGGGCTTCGACATGTTCGCCACCATGATGGATGGCATCAAGGAGGAGACGGTCGGCTTCCTGTTCAACCTGGAGGTCCAGGTCGAACAGGAGAGCGCCCCGGCGGCCGAGGCGGCCCCGGAGGTTGTGCTCGACCAGGCGCCGGTGGAGATCCGGGCCAAGGGTCTGGCCCGCGCACCCCGGCGGCAGGGTCTGCAGTACTCCGCACCGACGATCGACGGCGAGGCGGGTGCCGGTGGCGTGGTCCTGGAGCGCCAGGAGCCGCAGGCGCCGGCCCTCGGTGTCGGACGCCAGTCGTCGCCGCCGTCGCCGGCGGCAGCACGGCGCGCGTCCGCCCCGGGACAGTCGGTCAGCGGTGAGGGCCCGTCCCGCAACGCCCCCTGCCCGTGTGGCTCCGGCCGCAAGTACAAGCGCTGCCACGGGGCCCCGAACGCGGGCGCCTGATCCGTCGGTGCCGTCGCCCTCTACCGGCGGCGGTGCGGACCAGCGGAGCTGATCCGGGTCCGGCTCGACCACCGCGAGGTGGCCGGGACCGGGCCCGGCCCCGTTTCCCGCCCAGGGCGCCCGGCCGTTCCGTGGCGTCCAGCATCACCAGGGGTATTGGGGGCCCCCGTCAGGGGCCACCGGGCAACCTGGCCGCACCCGGAGTCGCCTCAGCGGTCGAGCGGGCCGGTTCAGTGGTCACCCGGGGTGCTTCGGCGGTCGCCCGGGCAGGTTCAGAGCACCCGGGTCACGGTGGCGAGCCAGTTGCCCCGCTGACGTTCCAGGCGGAACGCCATCGCCCAACAACGCCCCTCGGCCGCGAGTACGGCGGCGGCCTCGGCGACCCCGGTGCGTGGCTCGCAGACCCGCAGCCGTCGTACCCGCAGCTGGTTCTCCGACGTCGCAGGGTCGCGGGGCCGGCTGACGGTGCGCCCGGGGCGTTGGGTGCTCAGACGCCGGGTGGCGGTCACGAGCTGTTCGGTGATGGCCACCGCCTCGGCTACCGCCGAGAGGGACCGGACCTGGGCTGCGGGCCGGTAGCCGTTGAAGATCTCCAGACAGAAGCTCAGGAAGCGGCGGGCGGCCTGCCGAGCCTCGTCGGAGGCGGTGACCAGCGACTCCGGGGGGAGCGGGAGCACCGGGGAGTGGGGCGGTCGTGCGGGCCCCTGCTGGCCGGCCCGGCCAGGCCCGGTCGTCCGGGCGACGGCGACGCGGACGCGCGTCGGAGCGGGGAGCGGGAGTGCGAGCTGGCCGTCGAGCCCGGTCGGCCAGTGCAGTCCGGGTAGCTCGTCGTCGAAAGGCGGGTCCAGCGGGGGGACGGCCCGTAGCCGGACGGCGGGGCGGGTAGGGGGCCTGGTCCGTACGCCGGGCATCGTTGTCCTCTCTTGATCTTGCGTTTGCTTTCGTTTGCCTCCGATGAATTACATTAGTAGCCAACGATGGATGCGCCGTCAAGCCTCTCCGGGCAGGCGGGAGCCGGACGTCGCGAGGGGACGTCCGGCCGATTTCCTCTGCCGTTACTCGGGATCGCGCTCGATCAACGGATTGCTCCGCACCCAGTCGGCCGTTTCGGCGTACTTCTGCTGGATGTACTGCTCGAGCTGGGCCCGTTCAACCCGCCACTGACCCCGGCCACCGATCTTGATCGCGGGCAGCTCGCCGCTGCGCACCATGTGGTAGACCTGCGAGTCCGAGACGTTCAGCTCGGCGGCGACGTCAGACAAGAGCAGGAACCTGGGCTCCACGAAAAACTCCCGGTGGTGGTCGTGTTCGCTTTAGTTTGCCACCGATTGCCGACGGCGCTCGGTCGTGCCGGCGGGCGTGCGGCGCCCGGCATCCTCCGGCAGCCGGGCGATCGCCGCCGAACCGGGTTGCTGATCGGACACAGCCGGGTGGGGCGCGCTTCCGGACCCGGGCGTCGGGGTGTATGACAGGGACGGCGCCGGACCCGGTCGGCGTCGCGGGGCCAGCGACACCGCTGGCACGCCTCTAGTGGGGAGACGATGACGGTGCGCGGAGAACTGGTCCGGGTGTACCTGCCGGCGACCGTGCCGATGCTGGCGACGCTGCGCAAGCAGGGCACGTTGGCCGGCGGCGAGGCGCACGCGGTGACGCCGATGCTGCGCGAGTGGTACGCCGAGGGCGACGAGGAGGAACTGGAGTACGTGGCCTTCACCCGCGCCGCCCAGGACGCGCTGCGGCTGCTCCGGGAGGATCCGGAGGCGCCCCGTAAGCGGGTGGTCGTCTCCGCGGACCTGCCGGCCGGCGTGGTGCAGCGCGTTGGTGGCGAACTGGGCTCCAGCACCGTACGGGTGGACGGGCCGGTGGCGGTTGCCGCCGTGGCCGCGATCCACCTGGACGACGACGACGCGGTCGCGGACGTCGACGCGGCCGTGGCCGTGGTGACCGAGGCACTGGCCGGCGACGAGGACGCCCAGTTCACCGTCGACAGCGTCGAGGATCACGAACTGGCCTGGTACGACGCCTCGGAGCTGGACGAACTCGGCTGACCCGGTCCGTCCACCTGGGTGAGCGGGCGGTGTGGACCGGTGGCGGTCAGGGGCGGGCCGCGTCGGGCTCGGCGTGTCGCCCGATCCGCCGGTCGGTCCCCTGCTCGTCCTCCCATTCGATCTCTTCGTCCTCGTCACTGTCGTCGTCCGGCTCGGTGAGGCCGGCGGTGACCTCGTCGGCCGGTCCGTCCCCGTGCTCGTCGTCCCGGGACCGGGTCCGCTCCGTCGGTGTCTGCTCCGACGGTCCGGCCCCGGCCTCCTTGACCGGCTCGGCGGTCGACGGCTTCAGGGTGCGGCCGAAGGCGATCAGCGCGGTCATCGCGCCGACGAAGAGGACCCAGAGCGCCTGGTCGAACCGGAACTCGCTGAGCGAGTCCTGTAGCCCCTGGTCGACCTCGCTGAGCGAGCCGGCCGCGGCGAGCAGCCGGGCGCCGGCGGTGTGCGTGAGCAGTTCCGCCGCGAGCAGGAGCAGACCGGGGCCGGCGCCCGCGATCAGATAGGCCGGCCAGCGCGATGGGACGGCCTCGGGGTTCAGCGCGAGGGTCCGGCGGCGGGCCAGGCCGAGGTACGCGAAGACCAGCAGCCCGGCGGCGAGCCCGCCCCCGATCGAGCCGGTACGCGAGAACCACTCCAGGGCGCTGGTCTGCGACTGGTCGGTGTCGCCGTAGCCGTAGAGGTTGAGCAGCGGGTCCTTGAAGATGTTCAGCGCAGTGTTGATCATGAAAACGGCCAACCCGGCGGTAACCACCGCACCGACCACCGGAACCGCCCGTACGCCACCGGCGATCCCGCCGACGGTGGCCGCCGCTGCCACGGTGCCGGCCAGCACCGTGATCGAGTCGGCGTCGCCGTAGCTGAGGGTCACCGTGAGCGCGGCCAGCAGCCCGACGAGCAGCCCGGCACCGACCGCGCCGGCGAACCGGGGTGTGCTCCGGTGCACGCCGCGCCGGGTCAGCAGGTTGGCGACCACGACCGCGGCGCCGGCACCGCCGACCATGCTGGCCGAGATCAGCCCGGGCAGGGCGAGTGCCGCCATGGCGATCACGATCGAGTTGATGTCGGAGGAGGTGATCTCGGCCTGGCCGATCCAGAGCATCGCGGCCAGCCAGCCCAGCGCCAGTACGGCGAGGCCGAGCGCGGCGGGCGCGAACGCGGGTGCGGGCGCGCCGCGCTCCGGTGCCGGAGCGGCCGAGGCGACGGCCGACCGGTCGGGGGGCGAGACCGCGGTGCTGCCGGACTGTGTGCTCATCGTCTCCCCTTCGACGGGTACCCGGCCGCCGCGCCGGTGGGACGGCGGGATTCCGGGCGCGGCGCGATTGGGCCGCCGGGCTTCTCAGCGTACGTGGCCCGCCGACCGACGCCCCGCGCCCACCTGCGTGAAGTGGCTCCGTCCGGGCGTACGGGGGTCGTGCCGTGATCGGCTCGGCCCGGGGTACGTGGGAGGATTGGCCCAGGTCCCACCCCCGAACAACCGGCACCTCCGGCGAACGGGCCACGGCGACCGGTCAACCGGCCGGCAGTGGTGGGTCCGGTTTCGCCGACGTTGTCGAGATCGTTCAGGAGCATGCGATGGACGCCGTTTTTTCCGTACCCGAGCCGCGTAACGAGCCGGTCCGCGACTACGCCCCGGGAAGTGCCGAGCGGACCAGCCTGCAACGACGCCTCGGTGAGCTGGCCGCGACGAAGCTGGAGCTGCCGATGACCATCGGTGGTCGGCAGCGGATGGCAGCGGGTGCCGCGATCGACGTCGTTCAGCCGCACAAGCACCAGCACGTGCTGGGGGTGACCCACAACGCAACCAACGCGGATGCTCAGGCGGCGGTGACGGCCGCCAAGGAAGCTGCCCCGATGTGGCGTGGTTTGTCCTTCGCTGACCGGGCTGCGGTCTTCCTGCGCGCTGCCGAACTGCTCGCCGGACCCTGGCGGGACACGCTCAACGCGGCCACCATGCTCGGACAGTCGAAGACCGCCATCCAGGCCGAGATCGACGCGGCCTGTGAGCTGATCGACTTCCTCCGGTTCAACGTGCACTTCGCCCGCAAGCTCCTGGCCGAGCAGCCGAACTCGTCGGCCGGGGTGTGGAACCAGTTCGACCACCGGCCGCTGGAGGGCTTCGTCTACGCGGTCACCCCGTTCAACTTCACCGCGATCGCGGCGAACCTGCCGGCCGCGCCGGCGCTGCTCGGCAACACCGTGGTCTGGAAGCCGGCGCCGACCCAGCAGTTCTCGGCGCACTTCACCATGCGTCTGTTCGAGGAGGCGGGTCTCCCGCCGGGCGTGATCAACATGGTCACCGGGCACGGCGTCGAGGTCTCCGAGGTGGTACTCGCCGACCCGGATCTCGCCGGCATCCACTTCACCGGTTCGACCAAGGTCTTCCAGCAGCTCTGGCGCACGGTGGGGGAGAACCTCGCCGGCTACCGGGGTTACCCGCGCCTGGTGGGTGAGACCGGCGGCAAGGACTTCGTGATCGCGCACAGCAGCGCGGATGTCGACGCCCTGCACACCGCCCTGGTCCGCGGCGCCTACGAGTACCAGGGGCAGAAGTGCTCGGCGGCCTCCCGGGCGTACGTCCCCCGGTCGCTCTGGGACGGCGGGCTGCGGGACCGGCTCGCGGCCACGGTCGAGTCGCTCGCGTACGGGGACGTCACCGACTTCACGAACTTCGGCGGAGCGGTGATCGACGCGAAGGCGTTCGCCCGGCACACCACCGCGCTGGACATGATCAAGAATGCGGACACCTGCCGGGTGCTCGCCGGGGGGACCGCCGACGACTCGGTCGGTTACTTCGTCCGGCCGACCCTGCTCGAGTGCGACGACCCAGGGCACGAGGTCTTCACCACCGAGTACTTCGGTCCGATCCTCGGGGTGCACGTCTTCGACGACGCCCGTTTCGAGGACGTGGTGGCACAGGCCGAGTCGGTCGCCCCGTACGCGCTGACGGGTTCGATCTTCGCCACCGACCGGCGGGTGCTGGACTGGGCCAGCGAGGCGCTCCGGTACGCGGCCGGCAACTTCTACCTCAACGACAAGCCGACCGGTGCGGTGGTGGGGCAGCAGCCGTTCGGTGGCGCGCGGGCCAGCGGCACCAACGACAAGGCGGGCTCCTGGCACAACCTGGCCCGTTGGATCTCTCCCCGCACCATCAAGGAGACCTTCGTCCCCGCCACCGACCACCGCTACCCCCACATGGGCTGACCCCAACGGCCCGACGATCTAGGGCAGGTCCGCCTTGATGAAGATCAAGTAGCGCGGACCTGCCCTAGATCGCGCAAGAAGGGGGTGGGGGAGGGGATGGGTTTTTGGATTATTGTGCGATATGCCGGAATTGTGGCGTACTCTACCCGGCAGCACAGGTGTGTGGATACGGGGGCGTTGTCCGGGGGGACCCTTGTCGTCCGCAGGGGTGCCGTCATTGCCGCCGAATGGCCAATGGCATCGACCATCCTCACTGGACAGTCTGCCCCAGACAGTGCAATGTGGAGTACAACCTCCCGCAGATCATGCCAAATCCTAGACGCGAAGGCGCCAAAGTGGCAGCGTAAAGGGCATGGCGGATTCAGGAATCAACCCAACGGCGGCAGCCCTGCTCGGGCTGCTCCACGAAGGACCAATGACCGGCGGCCAGTTGATGGCCGCCGCCGAACGGCGGCTCATGCCGTACTGGTCGATGACCCGGAGTCAGGTTTACCGCGAACTCCCGGTCCTTGCCGACCAGGGACTTGTCCGGCTCGGCAAGCCCGGCCCGCGTTCCAGCCAGCCGTACGCGATCACGGCGGCCGGAAAGCGGACATTTACCCGATGGCTGACCGAGCTCCCCGGGCGCGACACCATCCGGAACCCGACCGCGCTCCGGGTCGCCTTCGGCGAGCAGCACTCGGCGAACCAGCTGCGCAACCTCTACAGCGGGGCGAACGAGTACCACACCGAGGCGCTGGCGATGGCCCGGGAGCAGGCCAAGGACGCGAAGAAGGCCGGCGACTCGTACGGCGCCGCGGCACTGGAGTTCGCGGTCCAGTACCACAAGGCGGCGCTCTCCTGGTTGAAGACGGCGCCGGCCAGTTGATCTCGTACGGGGACCGGCTGCCGTGGCAGTGGGCCGGTTGCGCTGACGGTCGCTATTGTTGACAGTTGTGACCGCTGCCGATTACGCCGACCAGCTCAAAGACCTCGATGCCACGCTCCGCAGCATCGAGGCTGTCCTCGATGTCGACCGGCTGCTCCAGGAGAAGGTCAAGCTCGAAGAGGCGGCCTCCGCACCCGACCTGTGGGACGACCAGGCCCGGGCCCAGGAGGTCACCTCTCAGCTCTCCTATGTCAACGGGGAGATCGAGAAGCTGTCGACCCTGCGCAGTCGTCTCGACGACGCCCACGTGCTGCTCGAACTCGCCGAGGCCGAGGATGATCCCGGCGTCCTCGGCGAGGTCGAGACCGAGATCGGCGGGCTCGGCAAGGCCATCCAGGAGATGGAGGTGCGCACCCTCCTCTCCGGTGAGTACGACTCGCGTCAGGCGCTGGTCGCGATCCGGGCGGGTGCGGGTGGCGTGGACGCCGCCGACTTCGCCGAGATGCTGCTCCGGATGTACCTGCGCTGGGCGGAGCGGCACGGCTACCCGACCGAGGTCTACGAGACCTCGTACGCCGAGGAGGCGGGGCTGAAGTCGGCCACCTTCGCGGTCAAGGTCCCGTACGCGTACGGCACTCTCAGTGTTGAGTCGGGCACTCACCGGTTGGTCCGGATCAGCCCGTTCGACAACCAGGGACGGCGGCAGACCAGCTTCGCCGGGGTCGAGGTGCTGCCGGTGACCGAGCAGACCGACCACATCGACATCGCTGAGAACGAGATCCGGGTGGACGTCTACCGCTCGTCCGGGCCAGGTGGACAGAGCGTTAACACGACCGACTCTGCGGTGCGGATCACACACATCCCCACCGGCATCGTGGTCACCTGCCAGAACGAGAAGTCCCAACTGCAGAACAAGGCCTCCGCGATGCGGGTGTTGCAGGCCCGTCTGCTGGAGCGCAAGCGCCAGGAGGAGCAGGCCCGGCTGGCCGGCCTGAAGACCGACGCGGCCGGCTCGTGGGGCGACCAGATGCGCTCCTACGTGCTGCATCCTTATCAGATGGTGAAGGATTTGCGAACTGAGCAGGAGACCGGCAATCCGGCCGCGATCTTCGACGGTGAGCTGGACACCTTCATCGAAGCCGGGATCCGTTGGCGCAAGCAGCGTCAACTGGCGGGCGAGGCGGCCTGATCGACGGCCCGCCGAGGTGTCGACGGCACCGAAGGCGGGCCACTCCTTTCCGACATTGCGGGTCAGTTGGGGGCCCGTAGGGCTTGGACTTTTCGTTACACCGCGTAGACTCACCACCCGTGATTCAGCTTGAGCAAGTGACGAAGACGTACCCGAAGGCGTCCCGGCCATCGCTCGATGAGGTGTCGGTCTCGATCGAGAAGGGTGAGTTCGTCTTCTTCATCGGTCCCTCAGGATCCGGCAAGTCGACGATCATCAAGCTGCTGCTGCACGAGGTGACTCCCAGTAAGGGCAAGGTCGTGGTCAACGGCCGCGACGTCACCGGAATGCGCTCCTGGAAGATCCCGAACTTCCGACGCTCGATCGGCTGTGTCTTCCAGGACTTCCGGCTGCTGCCCAACCGCACCGCGTACGAGAACGTGGCCTTCGCCCTCGAGGTGATCGGCAAGACCAAGGCGGTCGCCCGCCGGGTCGTACCCGAGGTGCTGGAGCTGGTCGGCCTCGGTGGCAAGGAGCACCGCTACCCGCACGAGCTTTCCGGCGGTGAGCAGCAGCGCGTCGCGGTGGCCCGGGCATTCGTGAACCGGCCACTGATCCTGCTCGCGGACGAGCCCACCGGAAACCTGGACCCGGACACGTCAATCGAGATCATGCGGCTGCTGGACCGGATCAACCGCACCGGTACCACGGTCGTGATGGTCACCCACGACTCCAACATCGTCAACCAGATGCGCCGACGCGTCATCGAGATCGAGAGTGGTCGCATCGTGCGCGACCAGGCCCGTGGCGTCTACGGCTGAGCCGCGACGCTCGGACGGCCGACCCGGCCCTGACCTGACGACGAACGACCCTCTGCGGAGATCCGGAAGGAACCCCCGATGCGCGTGAAATACGTCCTGTCCGAGGTGTTGGTCGGACTGTGGCGCAACGTGACGATGACCATCGCGATGATCATTACGATGGCCGTGTCGTTGACCATGCTGGGTGCCAGCGGCCTGATGTACCTCCAGGTCGACACGATGAAGAAGTTCTACTACGACAAGATCGAAGTCGCGATCTTCCTGAAGGTCGACGTCCCCGAGGAACAGCGGGACGGGATCAAGGGCGAACTTGAGACCGATCCGCTGGTCGACAGCGTCATTTTCGAGTCCGGCGAGGACGCGTACAACAAGTTCAAGCTCATGTTCGCGGACGCGCCCGATCTGGTGAACGCGGTGAAGCCGGAGCAGCTTCCCGAGTCGTTCCGGGTGAAGTTGAAGAACCCCGAGGAATACCAGGCGGTCTACGACAAGTACAAGGACACCGAGGGGGTCGACGAGATCGTCGACCAGCGGCGACTCCTGGACAAGATTTTCAACATCCTCAGTGCGGTGCAGAAGATGGGCCTGGTGGCCGCCTCGATCATGGCCATCGCCGCACTGCTCCTGGTCGGTAACACGATCCAGGTCGCCGCGTACAGCAAGCGGCGTGAGGTCGCGGTCATGAAACTCGTCGGTGCCTCCAACTGGTTCATCCAGGCACCATTCGTGCTCGAGGCGGTGGTGGCCGGTCTCATCGGTTCCCTCATCGGCTTCGGTGCCCTGGTGCTGGGCAAGGTCTTCCTGCTGGACGGGTCGCTACACGACCTGACCGACCTGCTCACCCCGATCGAGTGGAGCCGGGTTCTGCTCATGCTCCCGCTGATGGCCGGTGTCGGCAGCCTGGTCAGCGCGGTCACCGCCTGGGTCACCCTCCGCTTCTACCTGCGGGTCTAGCTTCCCGTACGGGGATTGACCCGACATAACGGATATCCGCGCCACAAGGGCTCCTGGTTGTGCGAAAAGCGCTAACCGGGGGCCCTTTGTGGCGAGGTAGCATTGCGCGGCCGTCAACGCCGAACGGGCGGTCGTCGACAGGAACGGAAAGGGGTGGCGCGGATGCCACGGGAGAAGGGGCGCAAGGTCGTCGCCTCCAACCGGAAGGCGCGCCACGACTATGCCATCCTCGACACGTACGAGGCGGGCATGGCGCTGACCGGCACGGAGGTCAAGTCGCTGCGGGCCGGTCGGGCCTCGCTGGTCGACGCGTTCGCCCAGGAGCGCAGCGGTGAGCTCTACCTCCACGGCATGCACATTCCCGAGTACGCCCAGGGCACCTGGACCAACCACGAGCCACGCCGCACCCGGAAGCTGCTGCTCAACCGGATCGAGATCAACCGGCTGCTCGGCAAGCTCAAGGAGAGCGGCCTGACCCTGGTCCCGCTCTCGGTCTACTTCTCCGACGGCTGGGCAAAGGTGGAGATCGGCCTCGCCCGGGGTAAGAAGTCCTACGACAAGCGCCAGGACCTCGCCAAGCGCGACGCCGACCGGGAGATCCAGCGGGTCGCCGGCCGGCGCGGCAAGGGCATGGACTGACCCTGTACGGCGTTGACCAGGCAGGACGCGCCGGACCGGTATCCGGAATGAACTCGGTGGCGCGAGGCGTTAAGGTTGGTGAGGTCGCCACACCGGCGGCACTGTCCAGGGGGTGACTGGTTTCGACTTCGTACGCTGCGTCAGGGGAAGCGAGCCGAGGAAGCCGACGTCGTCTCGAGAATCGGTCGTCGGAAACCAATAAGCGCCAAGCAAAATCGCGCTGACTTCGCTCTCGCCGCCTGAGGCGAGTAGCAAGTCTGTCGGCCTGGGAGTGCCTTCGTCCCAGTCTGCCGGCATCAGCTAGAAGGCTGGCCAATCGAACCCGGTCGCGGGGTTCGTGCGGCGAGATTAATCAGCGACTGGGCCCGTCACACCAACTCGCTCGCGTGATCGGTGGGGCCGAGTAGAGGCATAGCGAGCTGCGCTCGGAGAAGTCCTGACAATCCGACGAAGGACCCGGGTTCGATTCCCGGCACCTCCACTCAAGGGCCTGCGCCCCGGTCTCCGGACCGGGGCGCAGCGCTGTTTCCGGGGTCAGAACAGCCCCCTCCCGGCGCCGTGGAACACGCCTTTGCACCACCACCGGACGGGACGAGACAAATCAGCACGCTCCGGGGCTGGACAGGGGCGGGGCGCTGGACTCACCATCAGCTCACAGGCGGTAGGCGCTCAAGGAGGTGCGTCATGGTGACCGGCCCGATCCATCACCCGGTTGCGGTGTCCCCGATCGAGGAGCCGGCCGTTCTGCGGGCGGCCCGGCGACACCGGATCCGGCTGCTCCGAGAGATCCACTCCTTCGAACAGGCACTGGCCAGCCCGGCCGGCGACCCCGAGTGGCGGCCACGGGTCACCCTCCGGTTGAGCGGGCTGCGCGGCGAGTTCGCCGAGCACATGCGACTGACCGAGGGACGCGACGGGCTCTACACCGAGCTGCTCGACCGGGCACCCCGGCTGGCCCGTACCGTTCATGTGCTGCTGCGGGAGCATGCCGCGGTGGCGGCCGTACTCTCCGCGTTGCAGCGCCGGGCCGAACTGCCCGAGGCGACCACCGAGGAACTTCGTAGCTGGGCCAGTGACCTGCTGCGCGAACTCTCCCGCCACCGGCAGCGCGGCGCCGACCTGATCTACCGGGCGTACGGCACCGACATCGGCCGCCCGGCCTGACCCGGCGCCGCGATCGGGGCGGCTGCGATCTGGCGGCTGTAGGGAACCCGACACCGGCGCGGAACGTCTGATCGACATGCGACGTTCTCCCGCCCCGCTGGGCCTAGCGATGTTGATGATCCTCGCCGCCTGCGCGCAGCCCAACGGGGCAACCGGGCCGGCCGACGGACCCGACCGTCGGGAGGAGGCGTTCCAGCAGCGCGCGACCTCGGTCGCGCAGGCGTGGCAGACCGCCTCCGGACCCGACTGGCGCACCGGGTACATCCCGTTGCAGGACCCGACCGTGGTGCCCGCCGAGGCGACCTTCAGCGAGGACACCAAGCAGGCGTTCCTGGCCGGCTGGTACCGCGAGCCGGCGTCGATACCGCCCGCCGCCCCGTCACACGGCACGATCACCTTCCCGGACGGCACCCTCACCGTGCCACTGGTGAGCGCGGGCGAGGCGTACCGCCAACTCGACCAGGGCGACCCGCCGCCGTGCCCCGGCCGACCGGCGCAGCCGCCGCCGAGCCCGACCGGAACCGGGCCGGACGGTTCGGTCAGCGGGCCGGGCATGACCGCCTGCGTCCCGCTCACCGTCACCGGGATCGAACTGGGCACCACCACGATCCGTACCAGCCGGGGCGAGGCGACCGTGCCGGCGTGGCTCTTCAGCGTCGACGAACTGGCCGCCAAGGTCGCCCGGGTCGCCGTCGCCGCCAGCGCCACCCGGACCCCACCCGAGCCGCCGACACCGGGTGGCACCCTGACCGAAGGGCTGGTCGGCGCGCAGGACCTGGTGGCGGTGGACGGAGCGCAGCTCACCTACCGTCTCGGCGTCGGCGCATGCGACACCGAGGTCACCCCACTCGTACGCGAGCAGGACGACCTCGTCGTGGTCGGCGGTACGGCCGTACGTAGCGACGGCATCTGCACCGACCAACTGCTCCTGCAACCGGTGACGGTGACCCTGGACGGGCCACTCGGCGCCCGTACCGTGCTCGACGCCGCCTCCGGTCGGCCCCTGATCCTGACCGCGGCCCGCTGATCGGCGGCGGCGTGCCGGACAGCCGCGCCCCGCGCGGCGCGCCCTGATCCGCCGGTGGTCTCCCTGCCACCGGCGGATCAGGGTCGTCCGTCCGGCGCCGTAGCTCGACCTCGGACGGACGACTCAGGGCAGTTCGATCGGGAGGGTGATCCCGTCCAGGCTCCGCGGGCACGGGCAGGAACGTTCGAGGGGGAGCGCGGCGACCGCGTCGAGCAGCAGTTCGCGTAGCCGGGCGGTGTTCTCACCGAAGACCCGGAACACCTCCTCCTGGGTCACCCCGGCGCCGCCCTCCACCCCGGCATCCAGATCCGTGACCAGGGCGATCGAGGTGTAGCAGAGGGCCAGCTCACGGGCGAGGACCGCCTCCGGATGCCCGGTCATGTTGATCACCGAACCGCCGATGCCGGCGAACCACCGCGACTCCGCACGGGTGGAGAAACGCGGCCCCTCGACCACGACCATGGTCCCGCCGTCGTACGCGTCGACACCCCGCCGGGTCGCCGACGAGAGCACCGCGCGTCGGCCGTCCGGACAGTACGGGTCGGCGAACGAGACGTGCACCGCACCGGTGTCGTAGTAGGTCTGCTCCCGTCCAGCGGTCCGGTCGATCAGCTGATCCGGCACCACGAACGCACCCGGTCCCAGTTCCGGCCGCAGCCCACCGACCGCGCACGGGGCGAGGACCTGCCGTACGCCGAGAGCGCGTAGCGCCCACAGGTTCGCCCGGTACGGAATGCGGTGCGGCGGGTGGCGATGATCACGCCCGTGGCGGGGCAGGAAGGCGACCGCCCGGCCGGCGACCTCGGCGACCGTGACCGGGTCGGACGGGTCCCCGTACGGGGTCCGGACAGTGTGTTCGGTGCCCCCGGCCAGCAGCGCGTACAGGCCGGAGCCTCCGATGACGGCGATCTCTGCGTACGGAGCCACGGGCATCACCCTGCCACCCACGGACAGGCTGTGCGACAACGCGGCGCCGGAGGTTGGCGTCGTGATCCGGTTCACGCAGGCAACCCCGCCGGATGCCCAGTCGTCACTGGCCGTCCAGACCTTAGCCAGCGACAGTCATGCAAGCTATGGTGCGAGGCATGGCGTTGACTGCGCGCATGGTCGCGTTTGATGGTGTGGATCCGGTTTGGCCTGCCCTGGCCGGCCTCTCTCGTGACTGCGTTCCCGAGTAGCAGATGTCCGTACAAGGTGAGGGCCAGGCGATCGGGGGACGGGCCATGGCGTCGATGACCGGGCAACTGCTGGTCGCGACCCCGTCCCTGAAAGACCCCAATTTCGACCGTACGGTGGTGCTGCTGGTCGCGCACGAGCCCGGCGGTGCCCTCGGTGTGGTGCTCAACCGGGCCACCGAGGTACCGGTCGCCGACGTGCTCGGCGCCTGGGGCAGCCTGGCCGGCGAACCGGCGGTGCTCTTCGAGGGTGGGCCGGTGCAGCCCGAGTCGGCGATCTGCCTGGCCCGGATGCGGACCCCGGTACGCCGGGTGAAGGGATTTCACCAGGTCTCCGGCGCGGTCGGCACGGTTGATCTCTCGGTCGACCCGGAGCGGCTCGGTGAGGCGATCTCCGGGATCAGGGTCTTCGCCGGCTACTCCGGCTGGTCGCCGGGGCAGTTGGAGGCGGAGATCGAGAGCGGCTCGTGGTTCGTTCTCGACGCGTTGCCCGGTGACGCCTTCGTCGACCGGCCGGACGACCTGTGGCCGATGGTGCTTCGGCGCCAGGGCGGCATGATGGCGGCGGTGGCGCACTTCCCGCCGGATGTGGCGCTGAATTAGCCGGCGGGGCCGGGTGTCCCGACCCGCCCCCCTCCGAGATGACCAGTCGACCGGGGATGTGTACTATTCACGAGTGCCCGGGCGACCGGGACGAAAGCAAGGGGCCGTGGCGCAGCTGGTAGCGCACCACACTGGCAGTGTGGGGGTCAGGGGTTCGAGTCCCCTCGGCTCCACCCTTGGACTGCGGGCCAGCAGTTTGGTTGATGATGTTAACCAAACTGCTGGCCCGCGGCATATCGCAGCTTCTCGCAGGGTGTGCCGGGTCGGGTGGTCGTCCTGATCGATGTCGATCGCGGATCTTAAATATTCGCTTGAGGGCGGCTGTTCGGAGTCGTCAGGTCAAGCCCTCCGTCTCGCGCCCGGCCCGTGCCGTGCTCAAGGTTGCCAGGCCAGCTCGGCTAGCCTTCGGTGCGGTGGTTGGTGCGCAGCAGGGAGGCGGCGACCGTGGCGAGGCTGGAATTGGGCATCGAAGAGGCGGCGCTGTTCAACGCCATTGGTTCCAGGGCGTTCATTCGTGCCAGGGACCAGGTCGAGCGCGGCGAATTGGTCGGTGTGCGGTGGGATCCGGCCGTGGGCCAGGCTCATGGGCGGCTGCGGGGCCGGCAGGCTGGCGCGGTGTCAGCATCGATTACCACCGGTGCCGATGGTTCGATTGTCGCGGTCGACGGTTCGTGCGCGTGCGGTCACGAAGCATCGTGCGGCCATCCTGCGGCCCTCATGCTTCTCAGCATCCTGGACGCGGAGACGCCTGTGCGGTCGCGGAGGGCGTCGACCACGAAGAGGGCGAACTGGGAGAAGAGTCTTACCGCCCTTGTCGCCGATGTCGCCGCGCCCGTCACCCCGACGGCACCTGACCCCGCGCCGGTGGGCCTGCAGTTCGAGATCGTGAAGTCCCCAACCGGCAAGGAGTCTCGCCCTCGGGTCGGCCTACGCCCGGTCGTGCCGGGGCGCAGCGGTTGGGTTCGTACCGGTATCACCTGGTCCACGGTGAGCTATGCGAACATCGGCCGGTCGCGGGAGGCGCGGCGACACCGCCAGCTACTCGGCGAGATCGTGAACTTGTCGATGTCGACCGCTGACCGCTACCACTACTATGGGGGTCCCCAGCAGACGCTCTACCTGGACGGATTCGAGAGTCGGCGGATCTGGGACCTGTTGGCGGAGGCCGAGGAGGTCGGGCTGCCGTTGGTCCAGGCAGGAAAGCACGCCGGCCCGGTCATCGTCGGTCGGCGTCCGGTCCGGCTGTCACTGCGGGTCGACCGGACCGATGACGAGCTGGTCGTGGAGCCGACTCTGCTGGCCGATGCCGTACCTCTTCCCCAGGAGCATTCGGTCCTCGTCGGTGACCCGGTTCACGGCGTCGCGTGGTGGGGGGAGCGAGGCGCCGCAGAGCCCCGGCCCGGCGAGCGGGTGCTGCGGTTGGCGCCCTTGGCGGGGGTGGTGACGCCGGGGGCGGTGAAGGCATTGACTCGATCCCCGATCCGGATCCCCGCAGCGGACGAGACGCGATTCTTCGAGCGGTTCTATCCGGACCTGCTCCGGCAGGTGGACGTTGTCGCGGCCGGCCCATCGGTGCGCCTTCCGGAAGTCGGGCCACCGACGCTGACACTGACGATGGCACCGGCGCCGGGAGAGCAGTTGTCGATCCGCTGGGAGTGGGCCCGAACGGTGGGGAGCGGGAGCCAGGTCGAATCGCTGTGGGCCCCGGCACCATCGGGTCAGACGGATCACCGTGAGCATGTCGTCCGGAGCGTCGTCGAGGTGGCCGCGAAGGCGGTGCCCGAGATGGTCGAGCCCTTCATGGAGGGTTCGCGGCTCGCGGCTTCGGTCACGCTCGCCGGTGACGCCATGATCCGGTTTTTGGCTGAGGTCGCGCCGCGACTCGACCAGCTTGATGGAGTCGAGGTGACCGTGTCCGGGGCGGGGCCGGTCCCGGAGTACCGGGAGACCTACGAGACGCCGGTCATCACCTTCGCAGGCGCCGACGGTGTTGGAGAGCAGGACTGGTTCGACCTCTCGGTCCAGGTCAGGATCGATGGCGAGCAGGTCGACTTCGACGAGTTGTTCGTTGCGCTCGCGCAGGACCGGCAATATCTCATCCTGCCCGGCGGCACCTATTTCCACCTTGACCGTCCCGAGTTCCAGCAGTTGCGGGAGCTGATCGACGAGTCGCGGGCGCTTGAGGACACACCGCCCGGGGTGCTGCGTGTCGGCCGGTTCCAAGCCGGCCTCTGGGAGGAACTGGCCGAGCTGGGTGAGGTCACCGGGCAGGCAGCGACCTGGCAGCGGTCGGTGCGAGCACTGACCGAAGCTGACGTCGCCGTCGACCATCCGGTACCGCAGGAGGTACGGGCGGAGCTGCGTTCGTACCAGCGGGAGGGGTTCCGTTGGCTCGCCACCCTGCACGGTCACGGCCTCGGTGGCATCCTTGCTGACGACATGGGCCTCGGCAAGACCTTGCAGACGCTGGCGTTGATCGCCCACGCCCGTACGCAGAGGCCGTTTCTTGTGGTCGTTCCCGCTAGCGTCGTTCACAACTGGGTGACCGAGGCAACCCGTTTCACGCCGGATCTCGAGGTCCGGGCGATCACCCAGACCGTGGCGCGTCGGGGCGTGGACCTGGCCGAGGCGGTGGTGGGGGCGGACATTGTGGTTACGTCGTACACGCTGTTCCGTCTCGAGTACGACGACTACCAGGCACTCGACTGGGCCGGGCTGATTCTCGACGAGGCGCAGTTCGTGAAGAATCCGCGGTCTCAGGGTTACCGTTGTGCGAAGCTGCTCCCGGTGCCGTTCAAACTGGCGATCACCGGGACCCCGATGGAAAACAACCTGGCCGAGCTCTGGGCGCTCTGCTCCATTACGGCACCCGGGCTGTTCCCGCGACTGGACCGGTTCACCGACTATTACCGCGCCCCGATCGAGAAGGAGCGCGACGCCGAGCGGCTTGCCCAACTGCGGCGCCGGATCCGGCCCCTGATGCTGCGTCGCCGCAAGTCCGACGTAGCCGCCGACCTGCCGGAGAAGCAGGAACAGGTCATCGAACTGGACCTTGACCGCAAGCACCGCAGGGTCTACCAGACATATCTGCAACGCGAGCGGCAGAAGGTTCTTGGCCTCCTCGGCGACCTGGAGAGGAACCGATTCGAGATCTTCCGATCCCTGACGCTGCTCCGACAGGCGAGTCTCGACGTGGCGTTGGTCGACCCAAAACACCAGGGCGTACCGTCGACGAAGCTGGACGTACTGACCGAGCAGGTCGGGAACCTGGTTGCCGAAGGTCACCGAATTCTGGTGTTCAGCCAGTTCACCCGGTTTCTCGGCGCCGCACGCGAGCGGCTGGAAGCGGCGGGTGTCCGGTGCGCCTACCTTGATGGGACCACCCGCGACCGCCCTGCGGTGCTCGCCGAGTTCAAGAGCGGTACCGCTGGAGTGTTCCTGATCAGTCTCAAGGCCGGCGGATTCGGCCTCAATCTGACCGAGGCCGACTACTGCATCCTGCTCGACCCGTGGTGGAACCCGGCAACCGAGGCCCAGGCCGTTGACCGGGTGCACCGGATCGGCCAGACCCGTAACGTCATGGTGTACCGGATGGTCGTCAGGGACACCATCGAGGAAAAGGTCATGGCGTTGAAGGCGCGCAAGGCGGAGCTGTTCAGTAGCGTCCTGGACGGCGGCGAGTTCGCCTCCGCGCAACTGTCCGCTGCTGACATTCGGGACCTCCTCGACTGAAACCGACCCGAGGCACCGTCACCGGGTCACTTCGAGCGGTCCGGTCCGCGGATTCATCAGACCGGTGAAGTGGCGCACGAGGCGGCGTACGAGGTCGGGGTCGTGGAGCACGACCCCGACCTCAAGGTTGCTGGATAGCGCCCGGTCGGTGAGGTTCGCGCTGCTGACCAGCGCGGTCCTCGTGTCGGCGGCGATGAGTTTCGCGTGCAGGGCGGCTCTCGGGTTGCCGGCGGCGGCACGTTGATGCGCCGGCCAGTGCCAGAAGGTGGCCCGATCGCGCAGCGCGGTGAACGCGACGGCGGCACCGGTGTGGCCGCGCAACGCGCCGCCGTCGGGCGCCGAGCTTTCCAGCACGAGATCGATGTGAACGCCCCGGTTGGCGCTCGCGACCAGTTCTGTGATCACCTCGGTTACGCCGTACGCGGCGAAGCTCACGATCAGCAGCGACTCCCGGGCCGCGCGGATCATCTCGACCACTACCGAGCTGGTTAGGCGTACCGGAACGTTCGGGCTGGTCGGACCGTTGATCACCAGGCTCGGCTGATGCTGGGCAGTGGTCCGGTGCACCTGAGCGGCGCTGCGCAGCGCGAGGGCAACCGCCGCTCCGGGTACGGCGGGGGCGTTGACCCGCCAGGCGTTGACCAGCTGATGTGCCTGGGCGGCCACCGCGTACCCGGGCCGCGCGTCGATGAGCCTTGCCTCCGTTGCCGAGTCTGGGGCAGCGGTGCTGGTTAGCACCGCGGCCCACGCGTCGACGTGTCCGGCCGGTAACCGCGCCGCGATGTCGGCTAGGGCGAGGGCGAATCTCCACTCCAACGCGAACTCGCGAATGAGCACATGGGCGAAGGTATGCAGCAGCACGAACCGCAGACCGGGCCACGACTCAGGCGGAAGCTGCCGTTGTGCTCGCCACAGGTCGTGCGCCCGGACCAGCATCTGTTCACGCTGCTTTACCTCAGGCTGGTGTTCCCAGGCGACGATCCGGTCCTCGTCAAAGCGGAGGAAGATCCCCTCGCCACGCATCTCCGCGCACGGCACCCAGGTCGGCTCGCCGATGGCCAGGGGCGCACGGCGGCGGTCCGGAGTGTCCAGCACCTCCCACTCGGGAGCGTCGATCCTGGTGAAGCCCTGAAGAGCGGCGACCTTACGACGTGAGTCAGCGGCTTGGTTGAGGATCTCAACCAAGCCGCTGACTTGTTTTGTATCAGCGGGTGCGTATTTCCCGGCAGCCATCTCGCACGGCACCGCAGACCCAGCCAAGGCCCGTCGACGCTTCAATGCCGTCAGGTGGATTCTCCGGAAACCGCATGATCAGGCGAGCAGTCACCACCCGTCTCGGGTTGACCTCACAACTACCGTGGAGGTGGTCCCGCCGATTCAACCAGCCCTTCAATGTCTGTGGCGACGGCAACGTACGGATGGAGTTTCGACATTCGACGAATGACAGGCATCGACGCCGGAAGCGACTCCTCCTGGTTCGGTCTGGTCTGGGCTGCGGTAGGAGCGCTCGGTGCTGTTGCTGCGGCCATCATCGCCCTCCTGGCCTGGGCGTGGCCACGACCCCCTTCCCCGGAACCTCCGCTCCAGGGCGTAGAGATCACGGCATCTCAGACCGCGCCGACCGCGACTGTCGGTCCCACGCTGACTGAGGCAGCGTCACCAACGTCAGCGCCCGAGGCGAGTGCGACCCCCTCTGCACCGATGACGACAACCCCTGCACCGATCTCGACGACGCCGCGAACGCCCGACACCATGCCGCCCTTGTCGCTGCAGCCACTGCCCCGCCCCGGCTGCAGGGAGGCACTCGCGGTCATCGACAGGTACGTCCGGAGCGCGGGTTCCACGGAACTGAGCCAGCAGGCCGCTGCGATGGAGGCGTACCAGGGGATGATGAGGGCGAGTTCGGCTGCGGAGGGTGCCGTCAAAACGGTGACGGTCGACCTGTCGCGGGACTTCCAGAACATGGGTTTCATTCTGTCGGGCATGGTCTTCGGGGATTACGCCGAAGCGCAGGCCAAGACCAGCAGGGATGCCCAGACCCTCCGGGATGTTTGCGCATCCCACGACAACTGATCTTCGACGGCCTCCTGGTGCCCCGGTACGGACGACTACGCCGTGGTGGCTCCGTCTTCGGCGGCGCGTTGCTGGTCTGTCGTGGTGCGCCGGACGACCCGGATACCGGTGGTCGTGGTGATCACGAGCGCCACGGATGCGGCGACCAGCAGCAGGGTGGTCTCGGTCAGGACGGTGTGCATGTACTCGCCCCCGTTCGCGGTGGCTGACAGGTAATGCACGGCCGCGATCAGGTTGAGAGGTACGGCGACGATGGCGCTCATCCGCCACGGGACCACTGGCGCTGTGGGTGCGACCTGCGGCCTGGTGCGGCGGGTCCGGATGACCCAGTTGGCGACACCTGCGACACCGGCAATCAGCGTGAGAAGCAGCAGCCAGAACATTGCCGAGGAAAGCTCGCGAAGCGGCACGATGGTGTTGAGCATGTCCACCGTGCCGGATCCGTCGTGGGTCACCACGCCGATCCGGTGTTCGTACGCCGCGAGGGCGACGATGGTGTGGAGAACGTCGATGACCGTGAGGGTGAGAAGGGTGACCACGGCAGTGCGGGCAGCGGACATCCGACGACGGTACCTAGCGGGCTTGTCCGGCGAGGGCCCGCCATCGCGCAGCAGCCGTACGAGGTGACGCATGCCCGTCAAGGCCCGCACCCGTCGACTGGCAGGTAATGCCAGAACCTCCCAGGTGGCTCCGGTCGGTCGTAGCCTCGATCAGGTGGACAGCAGAACCGAGATCCGCGACTTCCTCACCTCCCGCCGTGCCAAGATCACGCCGGAACGGGCGGGCCTGCCTGACTACGGCGGCCATCGCCGGGTGGCGGGTCTGCGTCGCGAGGAGGTGGCGCTGCTGGCCGGCGTCAGCGTGGATTACTACATCCGGCTGGAGCGCGGCAATCTGACGGGCGTGTCGGACAGCGTCCTGGCGGCTCTCGACCGGGCGTTGCAGCTGGACGAGGCCGAGCGGGCGCACCTGCGGGATCTGGCGCGGGCGGCGAACACCAGCGCCGTCACGGCGCGTGTCCGGCGTCGTGCCGCTCCGCATCTGCGTCCGGCGGTTCAGCGGCTGATGGACGCGATGACCATGGCGCCCGCGTACGTGCGAAACGGCCGGCTGGACGTTCTCGGTGCCAACCACCTCGGCCGGGCCGTCTTCGCGCCGGTGTTCGACACGGCGGCGCGGGTGCCGAACATCGCCTGGTTCTTGTTCCTCGACCCGGTCGCGCACGATTTCCATGTCGATTGGGAGAGCCTCGCCAAGGACACGGTGGCGCTGTTGCGGGCCGAGGCCGGACGTAACCCGTGCGACCGGGGGCTGAGCGATCTGATCGGGGAGTTGTCCACCCGCAGCGACGTGTTCCGCACCTGGTGGGCGGTGCACGACGTGCGGCTGCACCGCAGTGGCGTCAAGCGCCTGCACCATCCGGTGGTCGGTGAGCTGACCCTGGCGTACGAGTCGATGGAGCTGACCGCCGACCCGGGACTCCGGCTGAACGCCTACAGCGCGGAAGCGGGCAGCCCGGCCCAGGACGCGCTCAACCTCCTGGCGAGTTGGACGACCCCGGTACGGGAGCAGCCGGTCGGGTACCGGGGCGAATGAACCGACACCGGCGGGAGCCGAGCCGATTCACGATCGAATTTCTGAGGAGTACCGCAATGGAACACCGCCCGTTGGGACGCACCGGCGTCTCGGTCAGCAAGCTGTGCCTCGGCACGATGATGTTCGGTGCGTGGGGCACCAGGGACCACGACGAGAGCATCAGGATCATCAACCGGGCGCTCGACGCCGGGGTGAATTTCGTGGACACCGCCGATGTCTACTCGCAGGGCGAGTCCGAGGTCATCGTGGGCAAGGCGCTGGCCGGACGCCGCGACGACATCGTGCTCGCGACGAAGTTCTTCATGCCGTTCGACGACAACCCGAACCACCGGGGTGGCTCCCGGCGTTGGATCATGCAGTCGGTCGAGAACTCGTTGCGGCGACTCGGCACCGACTACATCGACCTGTACCAGATGCACCGCTACGACCCGGCCGTCGACCTCGACGAGACGCTGGGCGCGCTCACCGACCTGGTACGCGCGGGAAAGATCCGTTACATCGGTCACTCGACGTTCCCGGCCTCGGCGATCGTCGACGCGCAGTACATCGCCCGGGACCGCGCCCGCGAACGGTTCGTGACCGAGCAGCCCACGTACTCGATCCTCACCCGTGGTATCGAGAACGAGATCCTGCCGCTGGCCCAGCGCTACGGCATGGGCGTGATCCCGTACAGCCCGCTCGCCGGTGGCTGGCTCTCCGGGCGCTACCGCAAGGACGGTGACAGCACCGGACCGATGTCGGAGGCGCGCAAGCGGCTCGCCAACCGGTTCGACATGTCGCTGCCGGAGAACCAGCGCAAGCTCGACGCCGCCGACCGGCTCGCGAAGCTGGCCGACGAGGCCGGGCTGACCCTCGTACAGTTGGCGATCGCCTTCGTGCTGCGGCACCCGGCCGTCACCGCGCCCATCATCGGCCCCCGGACCATGGAACATCTCGACTCCCAGTTGGCCGCGGCCGACGTGGTGCTCACCGATGACGTGCTGGACCGTATCGACGAGATCGTGGCGCCCGGCGTCACCCTCAACCCGGCCGACAACGGCTGGGTGAGCCCGTCCCTGCAACCGGCCGCACGCCGCCGTTGACCCGGCACGGTGACCGGCCGACGGCCGGTCACCGTCGAGGTCGAGCCGCCGTCCCTGGGACGTCAGCCTCAGGCCCCACGCACGGCGGAGCCGGCGCGATCACTGGTGCGACCGCGCCGGCTCCCGACCCGTGAGCGCGGGCTGACTACCGCTTGACCCCGGAGATCACCACGTCGCCGAGGCCACCGACGTAGAGCCGGCCGGTGGGCTCGAAACCGGTCTCGGCGAACCACTGCTCGTACTCGGCGCAGGTGTAGACCATGCCCTCGCCGGAGGCGACGGTCTGGAAGTACGCCGAGAGTGCGGCGGCCAGGTCGGGACCGGTCTCGTCGTCGTCCGCACCGGGCGTGACCACGAAGATGCCCGCACCCGGCTCGACCGCCCGGGACGCCTTCGCGATCAGGTCCTTGTTCCGCTCGATCGACCAGATCTCCAGGAAGTGCCCGAAGAGGACGGCGTCGCACCCCTTGGGGAACTCGTCGTTGAACGCGTCGAGGCCGATGGCCCGTACCCGGTCACCGAGACCGAGCGAGGCAATCTTGGCGTTGGCGGCCTCGGCGACGGACGGCAGGTCGACGATGGTGACCTGGAGGTTCGGCCAGCGCCGGGCCAGGTAGGTGGCGTTGACCGCGGTGCCGCCGCCGATGTCGAGCAGATGGGTGTACGCCGACAGGTCCAGCTGCTGCACCAGCTCCTCGGCGACCAGGCGGCTGACCGAGCCCATCATGTTGTGGAAGGTGACCTCCAGCTTGGGGTCACCGGCGAGGCGCCCGTACAGGGTGTCCGAGGTGCCGGCGATCTCGCGCTGCATGCCGACGTTGGTGTTCTCCTTGAGCGACTCGTAGAACCAGGCCATCGGCCGGTAGTTGACGTGCTGCTCCCACGGGACGAAGGCGGCCGGCACGTCGTCGATCTTCCCGGCGAGCGGCTCGGAGACGGGCGTGTTGAAGTAGCGGTCCTCCTCCTTGCGGAGCAGGCCGGCCGAGGTGCAGCCGAGCAGCAGGATGCGGGCCGGCTGGTTCTCGATCCCCAACCGGTCGGCGATCTGCGCCCGGTTGAGTCCGGGCTCACGGCCCAGAAGTTCGAAGAGGCCGAACTGGAAGGCCGCGCTCAGGTACTGGAACCGGTAGTGCGCGTAGAACAGCTCCCGGAGCGGTTCGATCGAGCCGGTCTGCGGCGCGGCGGACGTGGTTGACATGTCGGGACTCCTCAGTAGACAGGATGGTCGACGGACGCCGGGTCCGGGGCAGGGGCGGACCCGGGTGGAGTGCGTTAGCGGGTCGCGGAGACGGCGAAACCGGTCAACGAGGCGAAGAACCGGCCCTGGGACTCCGCCTCGTGCAGCGGCGCCCACCAGGCGGCGAGTTCCGTTGCCGACATGCCGAGGCTGCCGTCGGCCTGGGCGCTGGCGAGTCGGTTGCCGACCGAGATCTGGAAGAAGCTCAGCGGCATGACCACGGTGTGCGGAACCACCGTGATGTCACGCAGACCCAGGTCGAGGAACCGGCGGGCCAACTGCCGGCCACTCCAGTTGTTCGGGTGGCTGTCCGAGCAGAACCGTACGAGTTCCCGGGTGGTGTCACGGTCGGGATGGTCGACGGTGGTGAGGTCGAAATCGTAGTCGAAAACGGCGATCCGGCCACCGGACCGGGTCACCCGGACCAATTCCCGGGCGGCGGCGTCGATGTCCGCACAATGCATCAGCACCAGTTTCGCCCGTACGGCGTCGAACGTTCCGTCGGCGGCCGCGAGATTCCGTACGTCATCCACCCGGAATGTGACCGGAAGGGCCGAACCCGCGCTGCGGCGCTGCGCCTCGTCGACCATCGCGGCACTGACGTCGGTTCCGGTCACCTGACCACCGGGGCCGACCATTTCGGCGAGTTCGCGGGCGTCGTCACCCGTACCGCAACCCACGTCGAGAATGTTCCTGCCGTGCAGGTCGCCGAGGCCGTCGGCCAGGGTGCGACGAATTTTCGCGTATTCGGGCAGGGCGTTCGCCACGTCCATGAAATTGATGAACCAGGCCGAATCCGGGGCGCCGTCCACCACGGTGAACTGCGCCACGTCGACGCTTGAAGTGGTCATTGGTCAGCCGGTCCTTCCAGCAGACAGAGGGGTTGTCACGAATGGATCCGTCAGATCCGCTCGTCGATCAGTTCGGCGACCCGGCCCGGCTGCGACAGCATGGGGGAGTGGCCGCCGCGCAGTACGACGGTCTCGTTGACCATCGAGGCCCAGCGCCGCTGCGCCGCCGGCGAGACCGCCTGGTCGTCGGTGCAGACGATGTACGTCGAGTCGATGGTGCGCCACGCCGTGGCCTGGACCTCCTGGCCGAACGACGCGGCCGACTGCGGCAGCAGCCGCCGCTCGGCGTCCTCGGCCACCGCCGGGTCGCAGTCGCTGTAGAACAGCTTCCGTCCCCAGCCCGGGGCCACGCTCATCAGGCCGTCGGTGATGTCGAGCCAGGGCGCCCGGCCGCCGCCGGTCAGGCTCCTCATCGAGTCGCCGACCTCGGGGAAGAACGCCCCCATGAAGATCAGCTTCGTCACCTGGTCCAGACCGTCGGCGGCCTCCGAGATGACCAGACCGCCGTACGAGTGGCCGAGCAGCACCGCCGGGCCGTCGACCTCCTTGACCGTGTTCCGGACCAGCTCGACGTCGCTGCGCAGGTCGCCGACCACCGCCGGGTCGGTGCCGTGGCTGGTCAGCTCCAGGGCGCGCACCCCGATGCCGCGCCGGACCAGCTCCGGTTCGAGCCGGGACCAGCACCACGCACCGTGCCAGGCGCCGTGGACGAGAATGATTGTGGGCTTGGTGGACACAGAACCTCCTGGGCAGCGTTGCTCGGACCGGCCTCAGCCGTAGTACTTAACGACGGTCGCCTCGGCGCGATTGACGTCCTCGACGGTGAGCCGGGGCGCCGGCTTGCCCGGCTCCGCCGGTCGACCGATCTCGATGAAGAACTTCTCGTGACCGCCGGGCGTGTAGATGCGCAACAGGCGCCCGTCGGACTCGGTGTAGTTCTTCCAGATGTGGCGCGTACCGCGTGGCACGAAAACGAAATCGCCCTGCTTGATGTGGAACGACTCGCCGTCGGCCACGATTTCGAATTCGCCCTCCAGTACGTAGAAGGACTCGTCCGCGTCGTCGTGCATGTGCTCCGGCGGACCGTTTCCCGGAGGTACCACCGTGTCGACCACGGCGAGTGCGCCGCCGGTGTTGTCGGCGGTCGTCATGAACGTGTACGTCGACATCTGCGGGCCCTCGCCGTCGACGAGGTTCTTCGGCGGTTCCTCCGGAACCCACAGCTTGATTCCATCGCCGGCCGGCACGACCAGAACTGCGGGTTTCGTTTGGTTGATGGGGTGTGTCACGACCACCTCCGAAGTGGGAGCAGGGGTTTGACGAAATAACACTCGCAGGCGGTCGGGCGCCGTACATCCCTTGTTCACGGGATTCCGCGACGACGCCCGGGACGAAGGGGGACGCGGATGGCGAATCACGCAAAGGCGTGATGTCCGGAGTCGGCGGCGCTGGCAGGCTCGACCTCGGTCATTGGGCGTGGACCGACGGGCGGTCGTTGCCGAACCGAACAAAGGGAGTTACGTAATGAGTGAAGCCGGGCTGGGCTCGGCCACCACGCGCCAGGCAGAGCGAGACCCATGGGTGGTCTTCTCGTTGCTCGCGGTGGCCCAGTTCATGGTGGTGCTCGATGCCGGAATCGTCTACGTGGCGCTGCCGTCGATCATGAGTGACCTGGGCTTCTCCCAGACCGGGTTGGCCTGGGTCATGGACGCGTACATGCTGGCCTTCGGCGGCTTCATGCTGCTGGCCGGTCGCGCCGCCGACCTGCTGGGGCGCCGTCGGGTGCTGATCGTCGGGCTGGTGGTGTTCGCGGTGGCCTCGCTGGCCTGCGGCGTCGCGGAGGAGGCGTGGCAACTGATCGCCGCGCGGGTGGTGCAGGGTCTCGGCGCGGCGATGGTCTCGCCGGTCGCACTGGCGCTGATCACCGACATCTTCAAGGAGGGCCCCGACCGGTACAAGGCGTTCGGGCTGTTCGGTGGCGTGGGCGGGCTCGCCGGTGCCAGCGGTGTCCTCTTCGGTGGCCTGCTCACCGCGGTCGCGTGGCAGTTGGCCTTCCTGATCAACGTACCGATCATCATCGCGGTCCTGATCGCCGGTCTGCGGATGGTGCCGAACCACCGGCCGACCGCTACCGGTGGCGTCGACGTGGTCGGGGCGGTGGTCGGTACCGGTGGCCTCTGCCTGCTCCTCTACGGCGTGCTGCGCGGCGGGGTCGAGGGTTGGGCCTCGGTCACCACCCTGCTCACCTTCGTCGTCGCGGTGCTCCTGCTGGCGGCGTTCGTGATCCGTCAGCTCCGCGCCCCGGCGCCGCTCATCCCGCGGATGCTGTTCCGGTTGCGCAATGTCGTCCTCGGCAACCTCGGCAACGCCACCGTCGGCGCGCTGATGTTCGGCGTGTTCTACGTCGTCAGCCTCTTCCTGCAGCAGGTACGCGGTTTCAGTCCGTTGCAGGCGGCGCTGCTGACGGCCCCGATCAGCCTCGCCCTCTTCCTCTCCTCGCAGGTCACGATCCGGATGTTCGGCAGGTTGAGTCCGGTCGACGCGCTGGCCGGGGGGTTGGCCATCCAGGCGGTCGCGCTCGGCTGGTGGGCCGCGGCGATCGGCCCGGAGAGCCAGGTGTTCGTCACCTTCGTCCTGCCCGGAATGCTCTGGGGCTTCGGCATGGGGGCCGCGATCGTGGCGGCGTTCGTGGTCTGCACCAGCGGCCTGCACGGCGCGGTCCAGGGGGCGGCGTCGGGCCTGGTCAGCACCACCTTGCAGGTGGGTGGGGCGGCTGGTGTCGTGGTGCTCAGCGCGGTCGCCCACGACGTGACCACCGGGGGCAGTGCCGCCTCGGCGCTGGAGGCGTTGGCGACGGGTCAGAGCTACGCGCTCTGGACGGCGGCGGCGATCGCCGTGATCGGGCTTCCCTTCGTGCTGTGGCTGCGTACCTCGTGGCGTCCGCCGGCACCGCACCACGCGCCGGCGGACGAACCCCGGGTCCCGGCCGAGGCCGCCTGACCGTCGACCACCACCGGCAGACCGCCGTTGCGGATCCCGTTCCCCACCAGCCGGCCGCGCATCCTGCGGCCGGCTGGTCCGCATGGGTACGGGCCCGCCGAAACGGCGGCAGCCGTACGGGTGCGAAACGGCGGCAGCCGGCCGTGGCGGACACGACCGGCTGCCGGAGTCGGGCTGACGGGGGAGGGGACGCCTCAGCGGGCCAGCCGCAGCAGCAGCACCCCCAGCTCGCCGCCGCCGGGGCCGAGCAGTTGGAAGCGACGCACGACGGACAGCTCGCGGTCGTGCGCGAACCGGGTCGCCCCGCTCTCCGCCCGCGCCCGCCGGAGCCGGTGGGCCAGGGCGGTGCGCCTGCGGACCAGGCTGAGCAGCTCACCGTCCAGCTGCTCCAACTGGTCGTGCAGGATGTCGACGTCGCTTCGTTCCGGCTCTGGCTCGCCGAGGGGCGGGCCGGCCAGGACGGTGGTTACCTCGTGATGTAGCACCGCATTCCTTCCGGATTTCGTCATCGCCGGTCAGGCCGCCACGGTCCGGGCCGGCAGGAGTGTCGAGATGAGGTCGTTCAGCACCTGGGGCCCGTCCTGGGTGAGCACCGACTCCGGGTGGAACTGGAGTGAGGCGAACCCGCGACCACGCAGGCCGTACACCTCCCCGGTGGCGGGGTCGCGGCTCACCCGGACCACCCCCGGCACCAGCTCGGGGCGGTACACCTGGTCGCTTTCACAGCGGAGCATGAAGGTGTTGTAGAAGCCGACGGTGCGGGTACGCCCGAAGTAGTCGATGTCGAGCTGCACGCCCTGGTTCGGCACGCCGCGCCGGACCAACTCGAAGCCGAGCAACGAGCCGAGCACCTGGTGCCCGAGGCAGATCGAGAGCAGCGGGGTGCCACGGGCGAGCAGGTGTGCGGTGCTGCGCCGCAGGGCGCCGATCTTCCGATGGTGTACGTCGCGCGGGTCACCCGGCCCCGGACCGACTACCACCAGGTCGTACCCGTCGGGGTCGTGCTCCTCGTCGAAGCGTCGGACGTCGACGGCCGGTCCGAGCGAGCGGATCTGGTGCGCCAGCATCGACGTGAAGGTGTCCTCGGCGTCGATCACCAGGATCCGCCGGTCGACGAGGTCCGGTGCCCGGTCGGCGTCGGTGGCCCGGTGATCGAGCCAGAACCGGGCGAGCCTGGTGTTGCGCGCTTCGAGCGCGTGACGTACCGCGGGGTGGGTGCCGAAGAGCGCCGGCCGGGAGCCGGTCGTCCCGGCGCCGACCTCGGGGGCCGGTACGGCGCCGAGTGCGGCCAGCAGGCCGGCGGCCTTGGCCCGGGTCTCGGCGACCTCGGAGTCGGCGTCCGAGTGCCGGACGAGGGTGGCGCCGACGCCGATGCGCAACCCGCCGGTCCGGTCGATCTCGGCCGTCCGGATCAGGATGGCGGAGTCGAGGGTACGACGCTGCGCCTCCCGCCCGACCAGGGCCAGCACCCCGCTGTAGTAACCGCGTCCGGTCCGCTCGTAGCGGCTGATCACCTGGCAGGCGCTCTGCAACGGGCTGCCGGTGACCGTCGGGGCGAACATCGTCTCCCGCATGATCTCGCGTACGTCCAGCGAGCTCCGCCCCTCCAGCAGGTACTCGGTGTGGGCGAGGCGGGCCATCTCCTTCAGGTACGGGCCCACCACCCGCCCGCCCTGGTCACACACCCGCCCCATCATCTTGAGTTCCTCGTCGACGACCATGTACAGCTCGTCGGCCTCCTTAGGGTCGGCGAGGAAGCGCAGCACCTCCGGGAGGACCGGACCTTCCGCCGGATACCGGTAGGTGCCGCTGATCGGGTTCATCGTCACGGTGCCGTCGTCGAGGCTGACGTGCCGCTCCGGTGTCGCCCCGACGAAGGTCCGGTCGCCGGTGTGGACGACGAACGTCCAGTAGGCGCCGAGTTCCTGCACGAGCAGCCGCCGGAACAGGGCGAGTACGGTCTCTCGCGAACAGTTCGCGACCTCGCCGGTGAACGAACGCTTGATCACGAAGTTGGAGCCGGTGCCGCGTCCGATCTCGTTGGCCAGGACCTGACGTACGACCGTCGCGTAGCTCTCGTCGTCGATGTCGAAATCCCCGTCGCGCAGGTCGATCGGGATGTCGGGTACGTGACGCAGCACCTCGTCGACGCTCGCCGTCCCCTGGGCACGCACGGTCATCGCCAGCAGCGGGCTCTGGTCGTCGTAGCAGGCGAAGCCGCGTTCGGTGATCTGACGGAACGGCATGATGGCGAGCAGGTCGTGGGTCGGCGTGTCGACCGGGGTGAGATCCGGCAGTGGGAGTTCCGCGATGACGTCCACGGTGGACATCTCACCGACCAGGATCTCCACCTCGTCCGTACCGGCGGAGTGCGGCCTGCGTACGAGCGCGAAGGCGGCTGCTTCCGGTCCGGTGATCATGTCAAGGGTGGCGCCGTACCGGTGTCGTTGCGCACCGGGGGGCATGGTTTTTGCCATACGGATTCCCTCCGAGAAACGTCGCCAGCTCAATGGCGGTGCCGGACCGGGTGGTGGTCGGCGGCGCACCAGAGGCATGTGAGTCGACCGTGCGTTGACGCGTCGATGGCTGCCGGGCGGGTAGGCCCTCGCATCAGCACTTCGAGCGTGGCACGACGTGTCAGGTAGGGACAACTACTCACATGAGCGGTCGTGCCACTACTCGCCCGTGCGATCGGGCTGTATGGAGGAAATGCCAGCGGAATACCGAAGCGTGGAATTGCCCCGGCAGACACCCGCCGGGGCAATTCCACGTTCGGTCGGAACGGTGGTCCGATCAGACGGTGCTGAACACGTCGGTGTGCGGCAGTCGGGGCAGCCGGTCCCACCACGCGTTCTCGCCGGGACGGCCGATGTTGATCACGCACAGGGTCTTGCTCTTGCCGTCGGGGAAGAACTCGCGGTCCACGGCCTGGCTGTCGAATCCGCTCATCGGACCGGCGGCCAGCCCAGCGGCGCGTACGCCGAGGATGAAGTACGCGACCTGGAGGGTCGCGTTCAGCCGGGCCGACTCCTCGCGTACCGCCGGGTCGGCGAAGAAGACGTCCTTGGCCTGCGGGAAGATCGGGAACTGGCTGGGCAGGTTCTCGTGGAAGTCGCAGTCGGCCGCCATGATCGCGGTCAGCGGAGCACTCCTGGTCTTGGCCTGGTTGCTGTCGTACATCAGCGACACCAGCCGTTCGCGGGCCTCGGGCGTGCGGACCAGCACCACCCGCAGCGGCTGCTGGTTGTAGGAGGTGGGCGCCCACTTGACCAGGTCGTAGATCGCCTGCACCTGATCGTCGCCGACCGGCTCGTCGGTGAACGTGTTGGCCGACCGCGCTTCGCGGAACAGCAGGTCCTGGGCTTGCTGATCGATGGCGATGTGATCGGTCGGGCTGGACGTGATGGTCATCCGCTTCTCTCCTGGGTGATCGGGCCATGCCCTGCTGGCCGGTGGCGTGGCATCGGGCCATGCGCTGCTGGTCCGTCATGACGTCGGCGCCGTCCGGCTGCGGGCCCGGCACTGGTGGGGCCCGGTTCCGGCTTCCGGTCGGTGCGTCGGTGCGTTTGCCTGGTATTGACATCAATCTTCATGGTCGACCGGCCCGCCCGGCATCACGTGCTTTCGGGATTCCCGCTGGTCCGGGGCGGGTGGCCGGCTTCCGGATCGGCCGTCGGCCGCCCGTGTCACCGGTGGACAACGGTCGGCGTGATCGCGCGAACGGGTGACGCCAAAGCCGTGGTGCAGCGGTCACCCTTCTATGGGCGACCGGCCTCCGCGGTTCTTGATCCGCTCGGCGCCCACGATTTGGGGGGACTGTGGGAGAGGGACGGGAATCAATCCAGATCCGGGCGGCAACCCGGGCGGTGCTGTGGGTGCCGGATGGCGGCACCGAGCCGGGCGGTGTGGGTCGTGGGGGCCACCCGCCGCGGTGGGACGGCCGGGAACTGGGCGGGCTCGTACCGTTCATGGAGATGTCCGTGCCGGTGGGCGGGGGCTCGCCGATGCACGTACATCCGGCCACCGACGAGGCGTTCCAGGTGCTGGCCGGGGAGCTGGAGATGGTCGAGCGGGACCGGGCCTTCCGGGCTCGGGCGGGCGACTTCGTGCTGGTCCCGCGTGGGGTTCCGCACGGCTACCGGGCGACCGGGGACACCCCGGCGCGGCTGGTGTTCCTGCTGTCGCCGACCGGCTTCGTCGAGCTGCTCGAATCCGGTGCGGTACGCGATCCGGGCCACCGACCGATCATCTGAGTACGCGGTGCGCGCCGGACATCACGTGAAGGCGTGATGTCCGGCGCGCCACCCGGCCGGTCCCATCAGTGTGTGACGACCACGTCGTGAGCACGAGGTTGCTGCGGCGGACTATAGCCGCCGCCCGCTACCAGATAATTGTCGAAACGGTACAGGTCCAGTATCCGGGAATTCACTTCGTCGAGGTGGCGGGTGGTCAGCGCCGTCCCTGGACAAAGGTTGTCATTACTTGCTGTCGCATATCTGCCAGCACAGTTCGAATGCCGTCGATGACGACGGGTACCGGCCACTACCCATGTGAGTAGTGGGATCGAAAGAACCTTTGTGCCTAGCCTGGTGTAGCGACCGGGGAACGGTGAATTGGATCCGAATCAATCACCGTCCGAGGGTGCGAATCGGTCCGTAATGGAGCACTGCGAATACGGGGAATGTCGGGGGTGGTGCAGTGTGGAGATCCTGGTGCAGAAATACGGGGGCAGCTCCCTGGCGACGCTCGAACGGGTCCACCACGTTGCCCGCCGGGTTGCCGCGGCACACGCCACCGGTCGTTCGGTCGTCGTGGTGGTCTCGGCCCGGGGCAACGCCACCGACGAGCTGATCCGGCTTGCGGACGAGACAGATCCCCGACGTCCGGAGCGTGAGCTCGACCAGTTGATGGCCTCGGGCGAGTGTGCCTCGGCGGCGCTGCTGGCGATCGCGCTGCACCGGCTCGGCGTACCGGCGGTCTCCCTGGCCGGTCCGCAGTCCGGGGTGCTGGCCACCGGGCGGTACGGCTCGGGCGTCATCACCGCCGTGGCGACGGACCGGATGGTGCGGCTGCTGGACCAGGGGAACGTGGTCGTGGTGGCCGGCTTCCAGGGGGTCAACAGCGTCGGCGACATCGTCACGCTGGGCCGGGGCGGGTCGGACACGACGGCCGTGGCCGTGGCGGCCGAACTGCGGGCCGGGCAGTGCGAGATCTACACCGACGTCGACGGGATCTACACCGCCGACCCCCGGGTGCTCCCCGGGTCGCGGAGGTTGGCCTCGGTCGACCTCGCGGTGATGGCCGAGATGGCGTTCGCGGGGGCGAAGGTGCTGCACCCGCGTGCGGTCGAACTGGCCGCCATGGAACGGCTCGTGCTGCACGTACGCGGCACGTTCGCCGCCGACGACGGAACCGTGATCTCAGGAGGAGGCGACATGAAAGTGCTCGAGACACGGGGCGTGGTGGTGGCGGTCGCCCACGACCCGGATGTGGCCCGGGTGCTGGTCCACTCCCGGGGCTCGCGCAAGGACCTCGCCTCGGACGTACTCGCCGTCTTCGCCCGGCTGACCATTCCGGTGGACCTGGTGGCCCGGTCCGGGCCGTACGAGGACGAGTTCCGGATGGGCTTCACCGTCGCCGAACACCACGTGCCGGCGCTCCTGCCGGAACTGGACCGGGCCCTCGCGGCGCTCGGCGGCTCGGTGGCGGTGGAGGAGAACGTCGGCAAGCTGTCGCTGGTCGGCATGGGCCTGCTCAACCGACCCGAGTACACCGCCCGGCTGCTCGCCGCCCTCTCCGCGGCCGGCATCTTCACCAGCTGGATCTCCACCTCACAGCTGCGTACCTCGGTCACCGTGCCCCGCCACCGTCTGCTGGACGCGGTGCACATCGCGCACCGCGAGTTCGGGCTCGACCAGCCCGGCCGGGGCGCTGACGAACCCTCCACGACCTACGTCGAAAGCGAGAACCGGTGATGTCGGTCAACAACTCCTTCGCCCGCGAGGTCCGGATCCGCCGCCTCTACCGGCACGGCGACCAGCGGCTCTTCGTCGTCCCGCTGGACCACTCGGTGACCGACGGGCCGATCGCCCGGGCGAGTCCGCTGAACGAGCTGATCGGCCAGCTGGCCGACAACGGGGTGGACGCGGTGGTGCTGCACAAGGGCAGCCTGCGGTACATCGACCCGCGCTGGTTCGCCAGCACCTCGCTCATCGTGCACCTCTCCGCCAGCACGGTGCACGCACCCGACCCGGACGCGAAGTACCTGGTCGCGAGCGTGGAGGAGGCGCTGCGACTCGGTGCGGACGCGGTGAGCGTGCACGTCAACCTGGGCTCCCGGGACGAGATGCGGCAGATCGCCGACCTGGCGGCCGTGTCCGACGCCTGCGACCGCTGGAACATGCCGTTGCTCGCGATGATGTACCCGCGCGGCCCCATGGTCAGCAACTCGCGTGATCCCGAGCTGGTCGCGCACGCGGTGACCCTCGCCGCCGACCTCGGCGCAGACATCGTCAAGACGATGTACGTCGGCTCGGTCGCGGAGATGTCCGACGTCGCCCGGGGCTGCCCGATCCCGATCCTGGTCGCCGGTGGTGCGCCGGACAGCGAGAGTGCCGTCCTCTCCTACGTGGAGGACGCGCTCTGCGGCGGCTCCTCCGGGGTGGCCATGGGCCGCAACGTCTTCCAGGCGCCGGACCCCGGCGCGATGGCGCGCAAGATCTCGGACCTCATCCACTGCACCTTCGAGGCCGCACTCGTACGCAGCTCGCAGCCGCTGGCCGTCGCCGGCAGCTAGTTCCACCCGCAGAAGAGCCGAAAGCCGATCCATTCCGAGGAAGCAGGAGAACTGAGATGAAGCTGTGCTGGCTGGACATCCGTGGTACGGGCGCGTTGACCGGTGCGGTGGTGGAGGAGGCGGTCCACCAGCGGGTCGACGCCATCGTCGCGGCGGACCCGGAGAGCCTCGCCTCGCTCCCCCCGACCGTGACCAAGGTGCTCTTCCCGCAGGGGCGGGCGTTGCCGGAGGAGTTCGGCCGGGCCGACATCGTGATCGTCGACCCGCTCGTCCACGGCGAACCGGCCGAACTGGCCAAGCTCCACCCCGACATCGAGTTCGGCCGGTTCGTCGAGATCGTCGACGCGGACACGCTGGAGCTGGCCTGTCAGGCGGCCCGGACCGAACGCTGGAGCCTGCTGCTCTTCCGTGACCCCACGAAGATCCCGCTGGAGATCGTGATCGCGGCCGCCGCCGACGCGGGCGGCAGCATCATCACCATCGCCGGCGACGTGGAAGAGGCCGAGATCATCTTCGGCGTACTGGAGCTCGGTTCGGACGGCGTGATGATGGCCCCCCGGGCGGTCGGTGACGCGACCAAGCTGAAGGCGGCGGCCCAGGTCCACCCCGGCGACCTCGAACTGGTCGAGCTGGAGGTGACCGCGACCGCCCACGTCGGCATGGGCGAGCGGGCCTGCGTCGACACCTGCACCTACTTCCGCGAGGACGAGGGCATCCTGGTCGGCTCGCACTCCAAGGGCATGATCCTCTGCGTCAGCGAGACGCATCCGCTGCCGTACATGCCGACCCGGCCCTTCCGGGTCAACGCCGGCGCCATCATGTCGTACACCCTCGCCTCGAACGAGCGGACCAGCTACCTGAGCGAGCTGCAGGCGGGCAGCAAGGTGCTGGCGGTGGACACCAAGGGCAAGACCCGGCTGGTCACGGTGGGCCGTGTCAAGATCGAGTCCCGGCCGCTGCTCTCCATCGACGCGGTCGCGCCGAACGGGCAGACGGTCAACCTCATCCTCCAGGACGACTGGCACGTACGGGTCCTCGGCCCGGGTGCCGCGGTGCTCAACTCCACCGAGCTCAAGCCCGGGGACAAGGTGCTCGGATACCTGCCGACCAAGGACCGGCACGTCGGCTACCCGATCGACGAGTTCTGCCACGAGCAGTGAGCGGTTGCCCCTCATGACACGTTTCTTCGACTTCCACGCCCGCCTCGGCCCCGCGCCGGGGGCGGTGGACCGGCTGCTGGCCGCGATGGACAGCGCCGGCATCGAACGGGCCGCGGTGTCGGCCGGCGGGGTGCTCGACCTCGACCAGCTCTCCCGGCAGATCGTTCAAGGCGGACACGTGGAAACCGACGCGGACAACCGTGCCGTCCTGGCCGCCTGCCAGGGTTCGGCCGGGCGGCTGCTGCCGTTCTTCTTCGGCAACCCGCACCGCGACCCGGACGACTACCGCAGGCATGCGGCCGGGTACCGGGGGCTGGAGATCTCCCCGGCGGTGCACGGCGTACCGCTGACCGACCGGCGTACGACGGCACTGGTCGAGGTGGCGGCGGAGTACGGCCACCCGGTCTACCTCGTCACCCTCGGCCGGTACGGCGTCCGGGCGCCGGACCTGCGGACCCTGGCGGAGAAGTTCCCGGAGGTCACCTTCGTGCTCGGGCACTGCGGCTTCATCGGCATCGACACGGACGCCATCGCCCGGGTCGCGCCGAACGACAACGTCGTCGTCGAAACCTCCGGTGCCTTCATGCTCACCGTTCGCATCGCACTGGACCGGCTCGGCGCCGACCGGGTCCTCTTCGGCACCGAGCACCCGCTCCAGCATCCCGAGGTCGAACTGGCCAAGCTGCGGGCGCTCGACCTCGACCAGGACTCGATGGAGAAGGTCGCCTGGCGTAACGCGTACCGACTGCTCGGAGAGGAGATCCGATGACACAGACCTTGGCGCCGCTGCCGCAGCTCGGGCAGTGGCAGAGCCTGGACGAGCTGACCAGACTCCAGGACGGGCAACTACCGAGGTTGCTGGAATGGGCCGCCCGGTCGCCCTTCTACCGGGCCCGGCTCGGCTCGGCGTTCCCGACCGGGCGGGCCGACCTCGCCTCGGTGCCGCTCACCACCAAGCAGGACCTGCGCGACAACTACCCGTTCGGGCTGCTCGCCGTCGCGCGCCGGGAACTCGCCACCTACCACGAGTCCAGCGGCACGGCCGGCCAGCCGACACCCTCCTACTACACCGAGGACGACTGGGTCGACCTCGCCGAGCGGTACGCCCGCAAGTGGATCGGGATCACCGCCGACGACACGTTCCTGGTCCGCACCCCGTACGCGCTGATGATCACCGGTCACCTGGCGCAGGCCGCCGCCCGGTCCAAGGGCGCCACGGTCGTACCGGGCGACAACCGTTCCCTGGCCATGCCGTACGCCCGGGTCCTGCGGGTCCTGCACGACCTGCCGGTGACGCTGACCTGGTCGATGCCGACCGAGACCCTGATCTGGGCGGCGGCGGCCAGGGCGGCCGGCTACCGGCCGGACGTCGACTTCCCCGCCCTGCGGGCGCTCTTCGTCGGAGGCGAGCCGCTCAGTCCCGCCCGCCGGCGGCGGATCAGCGAGATCTGGGGCGTGCCGGTGGTCGAGGAGTACGGCTCCACCGAGACCGGCAGCCTGGCCGGCGAATGCCCGCAGGGGCGCATGCACCTCTGGGCGGACCGGGCGATCTTCGAGGTGTACGACCCGGAGACCGGGCAGGTCAGCCGCGACGGCAGTGGTGAGCTCGTGGTCACGCCGCTCTACCGGCAGGCGATGCCGCTGCTCCGCTACAACCTCGCCGACAACGTCGAGATCTCGTACGACGACTGCGCCTGCGGCTGGCACCTGCCGTCGGTACGGGTGCTCGGCCGGGCCGCCTTCGGCTACCCGGTCGGCGGGGCGAAGGTGACCCAGAACGTGCTGGAGGACCTCGTCTTCGAGTTGCCGATCGAGTACGGGGTGATGTTCTGGCGCGGTCGCGCCGAGCCGGACCGGCTACGCGTACAGATCGAGGTGCGGGACGAGGCACGGGAGGCGGCCTGCTCCGCGCTCGCCTCGGCCATCCAGGCCACCTACGGAATCCACGGCGAGGTCACCGGCGTCTCGCCGGGCACCCTCGTACCGCACGGTGTGCTCACCGCGATTCCCGACGTGATCAAGCCGCGCAGCCTGTTCGGACCGGCGGAGGACTGGGACCGGGCGCTGCTCTACTACTGACCGTGACCACCGGATGCCGGGGTCCGCGCCGGCCGTGATCTGTTGTGAGGATCGAATGGGTACCGACGAAATGCGCATCGCCGTCGTGGGCGCCGGCATCGCGGGGCTGACCGTCGCCGCCGCTCTGCTCCGCGCCGGAATCCGGTGCGAGGTGTTCGAACAGACCCGGCAACTGCGGGAACTGGGCGCCGGCATCCAGCTCTCGCCGAATGCCGTACGGCCCCTGCGCGAACTGGGGCTCGGGGAGAACCTGGAGGCGGTGGCGGTGCGGCCGGCCGCGATCGAGATGCGTCGCTGGGACAGCGACGCCCTGATCGGCCGGACCAACCTCGGCGACGAGTGCGAGCAGATGTACGGCGCCCCGTACTACTGCGTCCACCGGGCCGACCTGCACCAGGGCCTGCTGGAGCTGCTGCCCGCCGGCACCGTCCGGCTGGGGCTGCGCTGCGTCGGGGTCCGGGAACTGCCGGACGGGGTCGAACTGCGCTTCGCCGACGGCACGTCGACGACGGTCGACGCGGTCGTCGGCGCCGACGGCATCCATTCCGTGGTACGGCAGGAGCTGATCGACGACCAGCCGCGCTTCTCCGGACACACCGTGTACCGAGGCGTGGCGCCGGCGCAACGGCTGCCGCACCTCGCCCGGGAGCCGAAGGTGCTCATCTGGCTCGGCCCCGGTCAGCACTGTGTCTCCTACCCGATCGCTGGCGGCAGCCTGGTCAGCTTCGTGGCGACCAGTCCGGCCGGCGAGTGGCGGGACGAGTCGTGGACCGCGCAGGGGCGGGTGGAGGACCTGGTCGCCGGGTACACCGGCTGGCACGACAACGTGTGGGGCCTGCTCACCGCGGCCGACTCGGTGACCCGTTGGGCGCTGCACGACCGCGACACCGTCGAGCGGTGGAGCAGCGGGCGGATCACGATCGTGGGGGACGCCGCCCATCCGATGCTGCCGTTCGGTGCGCAGGGGGCCAACCAGGCCATCGAGGACGCGGTCGCCCTGGCGGCCTGCCTGTCGACCGGTATCAGGGACATACCGGCCGCGCTGGCGCACTACGAGCGGGTACGCCGACCCCGGATCGACGTGGTCCACCGGACCATCCGGGAGAACGCCCGCAACCATCACTTCGCCGACGGCGAGCAACAGCGCGATCGCGATCGCAACATGCGCGAGTCCTGGAGTCTGGACAGCTCCCGGTGGCTCTTCGGCTACGACGCCGCGCTCGCCGTACGGCAGTAGGTCGTACCGACCAGGCGGTTGGTCGTACCGGTCGGTCGCCTGGTCATCACAAGGGGGGAAGGGAAAACCGACATGGAACTCATGAACCGGGTCGCCATCGTCACGGGGGCGGCGCAGGGCATCGGCGCCGCGGTGGCGCGGGCACTGGTCGAGGGCGGGGCCCGGGTCGCCGTCGTCGACGTCAACGAGGACGGGCTCGACCGGCTCGTCGCCGAGTTCGCCCGGTCCGGTCTGCCGGTCCGGCCCTACTGTGTCGACGTCCGGGACGCCTCCGGGGTCGAGATGGTGGCCAAACGGGTCGAGCAGGAGATGGGGCCGGTCAGCATCCTGGTCAACGTGGCGGGGGTGCTGCGTACCGGGCCCGTAGTGGATCTCTCCGAGGACGACTGGGAGACGGTCTTCGCGGTCAACACCACAGGTGTCTTCCACTTCTGCCGGGCGGTGTCGCGGCTCATGGTGGAGCACGGTGGCGGCTCGATCATCACGGTCAGTTCGAACGCCGCGGGCGTACCCCGGATGCACATGTCGGCGTACGCGTCGTCGAAGGCGGCGTCCACCATGTTCACGAAGTGCCTGGGGCTGGAACTGGCCGAGTACAACGTCCGGTGCAACGTGGTCGCGCCCGGGTCCACGTACACCGAGATGCAGCGTTCGATGTGGGGGGACACGGACGGCGCGCAGGCCGTCATCGACGGTTCCCCGGCGACCTTCCGGGTCGGCATCCCGCTGCGGCGGCTGGCCGAGCCGGCCGACATCGCGGACGCGGTCGTGTTCCTGGTGTCTGACCGGGCCCGCCACATCACCATGCAGGACCTGTACGTCGACGGCGGCGCCGCGCTGCGGGCCTGACCGGAGCCGGCCCGCCACCTCAGAGAGGGAAAAGACCATGGGTATCCCCGTCATCACTGCCTACCCGATGCCGGCACCGGCCGAGCTGCCCCGCAACCAGGTGGCCTGGCGGGCGGATCCGGACCGGGCGGTCCTGCTCATCCACGACATGCAGCGGTATTTCGTGGACTTCTTCCCGCCCGGTGAACCGGTCACCAGCCTGGTGGAGAACATCCGCCAGCTCCGGCTGTCCGCGCTCCGGGCCGGTATGCCGGTCGTCTACACCGCCCAGCCGGGCGCGATGACCGTGGCGGAACGCGGCCTGCTGAACGACTTCTGGGGTCCCGGCATGAGTGCCGACGCCGCCGGTAAGCGGATCGTCGACGAGATCGCTCCGGGCGAGCGGGACGTGGTCCTCACCAAGTGGCGGTACAGCGCCTTCCACCGGACCGCGCTACAGCAGCTCTTCCGCCAGTCCGGGCGGGACCAGCTCGTCATCTGCGGGGTCTACGCCCACGTCGGGTGCCTGGCCACCGCGTGCGACGCGTTCACGCTCGACATCCAGCCGTTCCTGGTCGCCGACGCGGTCGCCGACTTCAGCCGGCAAGAGCATCTGGAAGGGCTCAGCTACGCCGCCCGGCGGTGTGCGGCGGTGACCTCGACCCATGAGCTGTTGGCGTCGCTCGGGGCGGCGGAGTTGGAGACCTCCTCCTGACCGCTCCCGGCGTGACCCGGGCCGTGCCCCCGAAGGCGACAGTGCTTCGGGGGCACGGTCGTCCCGACCGCTCCGGGCTGTTGTCAGTCGCCGCTGGCCGTGACGCTCATCCGGCGAGCGGATCCGACTGGGGGGCGAGCGGGTCCGACTGGGGCAGGTGTTCCTGGGTGAGCCGGGCCAGCTCCATCCGGGACCGGATGTCGAGCTTCCGGAACGTCTGGCGCAGGTGGTAGTTCACCGTGTGCGGGGACAGGAAGATCCGTTTTGCTATCTGCCGGTTGGTCAGACCCTGGCTGACCAGGTGGGCGATGGTCCGTTCCATGTCGTTGAGACTGCTCCAACCGAGCGCCGCGGTTTTCGGTGTGGCCAGACGCTGGCGGCGTACGCCCAGCGCACGCAGCCGGTTCCTGACCCGGGCGGCGTCCCGTTCGGCGCCGATGTGCTCGAATCCCTTGAGTGCGCGGCCCAGCTTCGCCACCGCCGGTTCGGTGCCGCCGACACCGGCGCCGAGGATGTGTACGCCGAGGTCCTCCGCGGCCCATGCGGCGGCCCACGGTTCGAGGTGCTCCGACGCGGCGTTGGCCAGTGCCCCGGCGTCGCCGTCGAGCAGGCCCCGGGCGTGTTTCGCGCCCACCACCACGGTCGGGAAGTCCGGGTTCCGCGTCGCCAGCTCCTCCGCCGTCCGGAGCACGGTGCGGGCCAGTCCGGCATCGCCCACGGTGAGCGCCAGCCGGACCAGCCAGGCGGCGGCACCGGGCTCCTCGATGAAGAGCAGCCGCCGGGTCGGCAGACCGGAGTGGTGGTTCTCCAGCAGGTCCATCGCGCGGCGGGGGCCGTCCTGCTCGGCGGCGAGCAGCAGTTCCACCCAGTCGTACTGGGCGGACCAGAGTGGTGTGTTGCCGGTGGCGAGGTTGACCCGGCAGCGGCGTACGTATTCGGCGGCGGTGAGCAGGTCCCCGGTGCGCAGCGCCACCATCGCCAGTGCGGAGAGGGCGAGCGGCACCAGCAGGTGGGCGCCGGACTCCTGGGCGACCGCCAGGGCCGACCGGGCCTGCACCCGTGACTCGGAGAGCCGCCCGGCCTGGGCCAGCAGGCGGGCGCGGGCGATCGCCGGTGCCGCGGTGTGCAGGGCGAGGTCCGAGGGGTCCATGGTCGGGCGGCTCTCCTGGATGACCACGTCCGCGGCGGCGATCTCGTGCCGGTTGGAGAGCTTGCGGGCCAGGGCCAGGGTGACGTGGGTCCGCCAGGTCGAGGGTGTGGTGGTACGCAGGTTGACGACCGCCTCCCGAGCCAGGCGCAGGCTCTCGGCCAGTTCGCCGTCCTTCCACAGCACGTTGGACAGGACCATGCCGGCGATCGCCACCGAGGGGTCGCCGGCGCGTGTGTGCGGGTCGGCGAGGATCGTCTCGGCCTCGCGTCGGGCCTGGTCCTCGTCGTGTAGCGAGAGTGCCAGCACCCGTGCCGCCGATGCCTCCGCCCGCAGGGTGTCTGGCAGCCTCCGCTCCGCCAGCGCCTGTTCGGCGAGTTCCACCGCCGGTCGTGACCGACCGCTCATGATCATGATGTGGGCGAGGCGACATCGCAGCTCCACGGCGTGCAGTGGCGACATCGGCCGGGTCAGCGCGTTCTGGGCGAGGGTGGTGGCCACGGCGAGCTTGCCCGAGGCGACCTCGTTGTCGATCGCGCTGAGGACCCGGGGCGGCCCGATCGCCTCGTCCGCCCCGGATGTGCGCGCCGATCCGGCCGGGGCCAGGTCCGCGGACCGGTCCGCCCGTACCCCCGGTCTGTTTTCCCGGCCGCCGTGGTCGGGTCCGGTGCCGCTCAGGATCCGGGCCGCCTCGTGGCAGAGCGGTACGCGTACGGACTGCGGCATCGACTCGGTCACCGCCTGCCAGACGATCTCGTGGCTGAAGGTCAGCCGTTCCGAGTGACCGACCAGCAGTCCGGCGGAGAGGGTCTCCTCCAGTGCGGGGAGCAGGGTCGCGGTGGTCTCGTGCAGCATCTCCGCCACGTGCTGCACCGCGAAGCACTTGCCCAGCGCGGCGGCCACCTGGAGCAGTTGGCGGGACTTCACCGACAGGGCGCGCAACTGGTCCTGCACCAGGGAGTGCATTCGCTGCGGCAGCGTACGGGAGAGCAGTCGGGCCGTACCCCGGTCGATCTGGATCTTCTGTTCCTCGACCAGTCCCTGGACCAGTTCCCGTATCAGCAGCGGGTTTCCGCCCGCGGTCGCGACCAGGCCGAGCAGGTCCGGGGCCGCCTTCGCCCCGACCAGGTCGGTCACCAGTTCGTCGACGACCGGATCACCGAGCGGGCCGAGCTCGATCCGGGTGACCCGGGCGTGGTGCGTGCCGAACAGCCGGTCGATGTGTGGTCCGCCCTGGCCGGCCTGGCGGGTCAGCGCCCAGACCAGCGGATGGTCCGAGACCGGGGGAGTCAGGGTGGAGAGTACGGGCAGCCAGGCCGGGTCGGCGTGGTGTGCATCGTCGATGGCCACGAGTACCGGGCCGAGCGCGCTGTGTTCCTCGATCCGCGCGTCCAGTTGCTCGGTGAGCCGCCCCCTCAGTTGCCGGCTGCCGGGGGCGTGGACGGGGGGTTTCTCGGGACGTGGCAGACCGTCCGGTTCGCGGGGTACGTTGGCCGCGTGGGTGGGCCCGACGAGCCCGGATTCGGTCGGTAGTACCAACGCCCGCTGTTCGAAGACGGTGAAGCTCCGTTGCTGGGCGGCTCGGGTGATCTCCTGTAGGAAGCGGCTTTTCCCGGTGCCTCGGCATCCCTCCAACAAAAGGATCGACCTGGGTGTGTCGGGTCGATCAAGCAGGCTGAGGACCCGTTCCCATTCGGAATCCCGGCCTCGTAACCTGGGCAGAGCCACGATGTACCCCCATGCGAGGAAGAATGCCGCAGTCGGTCGTACCGACTGCGGCGACCTCTCAATATCGGACATTCATGAGCTGCGCCGAGCAGGCAACAGTGAAGGGCGTGCATGCTCGACCATAGATGAAGGTCACCGCAGCAGACCCGTCTGTCAACTTTTTGATCAGGCCGGAGTCGGGCGGCGAAGAATGGGTGGAGTGACCATTTCGGTCACCCTCATGATGCTTCGCCCGCTGTGCTCCGTGGAACTTCCACTGTTGGCTGTTCAGTAGCGGTAGTGCTCCGGCTTGAACGGGCCCTCGACCGGAATGCCGAGATACGCGGCCTGTTCCTTGGTCAGCTCGGTCAGCTTCGCGCCGAGCGCCCCGAGGTGCAACCGGGCGACCTTCTCATCCAGATGCTTCGGCAACACATACACCCCGACCGGGTAATCCTCAGTCTTCGTGAACAACTCGACCTGCGCGATCGTCTGGTTCGCGAACGAGTTCGACATCACGAAACTCGGATGCCCGGTCGCGTTACCCAGGTTCAGCAACCGACCCTCGGACAACACGATGATCGAGTGCCCGTCATCGAACTTCCACACATCAACCTGCGGCTTGATGTTCACCCGCCGCACATCCGACCGCTTCGCCAACCCCGCCATGTCGATCTCGTTGTCGAAATGACCGATGTTCCCCACGATCGCCTGGTGCTTCATCCGCGCCATGTGCTCGTTCGTGATCACATCAAAACAACCCGTCGCGGTCACGAAGATGTCCGCCGTGCCGACCACATCATCCAGCGTCGCGACCTGGTAACCATCCATCGCCGCCTGCAACGCGCAGATCGGATCAACCTCGGTGATGATCACCCGAGCACCCTGACCACGCAACGACTCCGCGCAACCCTTACCCACATCCCCGTAACCAAGCACGACCGCGACCTTGCCACCGATCAACACATCCGTGGCCCGGTTGATCCCATCGATCAACGAGTGCCGACACCCGTACTTGTTGTCGAACTTGCTCTTCGTCACCGAATCGTTCACGTTGATCGCCGGGAACAGCAGCGTCCCCGCCTGCTGCATCTCATACAACCGGTGCACACCCGTCGTGGTCTCCTCGGTAACCCCCTTGATCCCCGCCGCGACCCGCGTCCACCGCTGGTTGTCCTCAGCCAAAGACCGGTGCAACACACCCAGGATGACCGCGTACTCCTCCGAATCAGCCGACTCCACCGCAGGAACCGCACCCGCCGCCTCGAACTGCGCACCCCGGTGCACCAACAGCGTCGCGTCACCACCATCGTCGAGGATCATGTTCGGACCCTGACCATCCGGCCACAACAACACCTGCTCGGTGCACCACCAGTACTCCTCCAGCGACTCGCCCTTCCAGGCGTACACCGGAACACCGGCGGGGGCGTCGACAGTGCCCTCCGGCCCCACCACGATCGCCGCGGCGGCGTGGTCCTGCGTGGAGAAAATGTTGCACGACGCCCACCGCACCTGCGCACCGAGCGACGTCAACGTCTCGATCAGGACCGCGGTCTGGATCGTCATGTGCAACGAACCCGTGATCCGCGCACCCGCCAACGGCTGCGCCGCCGCATACTCACGACGCAACGACATCAAGCCCGGCATCTCATGTTCCGCCAGCTCGATCTCCTTACGACCGAACTCGGCAAGCGACAGATCCGCCACCTTGAAGTCGCCGCCAGCGACAGTCGTGGGCCGGCTCTGGGTCGACGCACCACCGGAAGGCGCCGGGAGAGTACTGGTCATGAAAGCTCCTCAGAGTCGAAGGAAGGCTAGACGGCGGACTTGAGATCGGCGGCCCGGTCGGTGTTCTCCCAGGTCAAGCCCGGCAGGTCGCGGCCGAAGTGGCCGTAGGCGGCGGTCTGACGATAGATCGGACGCAGCAGGTCGAGGTCCCGGATGATCGCCGCCGGCCGCAGGTCGAAGACCTCGTCGATGGCCCTTCTGATCCGCTCCACCGGCACGGTCTCGGTGCCGAACGTCTCCACGAACAGGCTCACCGGGCGGGCCTTGCCGATCGCGTACGCCACCTGCGTCTCGCACCGCTCGGCCAGCCCGGCGGCGACGACGTTCTTCGCCACCCACCGCATCGCGTACGCGGCGGAGCGGTCGACCTTGGACGGGTCCTTGCCGGAGAAGGCGCCTCCACCGTGCCGCGCGTAACCGCCGTACGTGTCAACGATGATCTTGCGTCCGGTCAGCCCCGCGTCACCCATCGGCCCGCCGACCTCGAACCGCCCTGTCGGGTTCACCAGCAGCCGGTACCCGTCGATCTCCAGCCCCAGCGCCTCCAACTCCGGCGCGATCACCTGCTGTCGTACGTCCGGGGTCAGCAGTTCGGTCAGCGAGATGGCGGCCGCGTGCTGGCTGGAGACGACCACCGTGTCCAGCCGCACCGGGCGCAGGCCGTCGTACTCGATCGTCACCTGGGTCTTGCCGTCCGGCCGCAGGTACGGGATCGTCCCGTCCTTGCGTACGGTCGCCAGCCGGCGCGCCAGCCGGTGCGCCAGGGCGATCGGCAACGGCATCAGTTCCGGCGTCTCCGCGCAGGCGAACCCGAACATCATTCCCTGGTCGCCCGCACCCTGCCCGTCGAGCGCGCTTTCCGGCGTACCCTCGCGCGCCTCGATCGCGCTGTCGACGCCCTGGGCGATGTCCGGCGACTGCGCACCGATCGACACATTGACGCCGCAGGACGCCCCGTCAAATCCCTTTTTCGAGGAGTCGTAGCCGATGTCGAGAATTGTCTCCCGGACGATCGTCGGAATGTCCGCGTACGCCTTGGTGGTGACCTCGCCCGCGACGTGTACCTGACCGGTGGTGATCAGTGTCTCCACCGCGACCCGGCTGTCCGGATCCTGACCCAGGAGCGCGTCCAGGATCCCGTCGCTGATCTGATCGGCGATCTTGTCCGGGTGACCCTCGGTGACGGATTCGGAGGTGAACAGACGACGTGCCATGGTCAATGCCCCTAACCTGGAACTCCGGGAAGGGCGCACCCGGATGGGCGCGCCGGCTCTGCTCTCACGGAACGGTCAGCGACCGGAGACCCGGTCGACGACCGCTCCCCAGTCGTCCGGCGCGGCGTCCCCGCGCCACGCCACGTGGTGATCCGGGCGGACCAGCACCAGGTCCCGGTCCCAGGCGGTGCGGGCCGTCGGATCGTCGACCCGCAGGTACGCCACCGGCACCCCCCGCCGACCGGCCTCCTTGGCCAGGATCTCCCCGGTGCCCGCCCGGGACAGGTCGACCAGGGTGTAGTCCGGGCCGAGACGGTCGAAGACGCTCGTGCCGTCAGCGAGCCGGACCGAAGGTGCGCGCCCGCCGGGCCAGGTGCTCGGCACGATGGCACGCCACTGCCACTCCGGCGCCGGGCCGTCCTCGTGCCAGACGACCGGCGAGTCGCCGTAGCGGTATCCGAAGTGGATGCCGACGTTGTCGGCCTGGAAGCTCTCCCGGCCGAGGAAACCGGCGACGTGTTCGCGGGACGCACCGGCGCGGACCAGCCGCCCGAACCGCCGCCAGACCTCCATCAGGTTGGCGCACATCTCCGCGTTGAACGACGCGACCGGGCGTCGCTCCCGTTCGTAGCTCTCCAGCAGCCCGGCCCCACCCCAGCCGTTGACCAGGGCCGACAGCTTCCAGCCCAGGTCCACCGCGTCGGCCAGTCCGGTGTTCGCGCCGAAACCGCCGGTCGGATAGAAGACGTGCGCGGCGTCGCCGACCAGGAAGGCGGACCCGTTCCGGTACGAGTCGGCGACCGCGAGCGTGCCGTCCCACCGGGCGACGCTGCGTACCTCCTCCACCGCGAAGTCGACGCCGAGTCGTTCCCGTACGAGCGCCATCGGGTCGGCGTCGACCGCCGCGTCCTCGGCGGCGCCACCGGTGAGCAGCAGGCTGGCCGTCCAGGTGTCCCGTTCGTCGCGCGACACCAGGGTCAGGCCGCGGGCCGCGATCGTGACGAACGCCCGGCCGTGCCGGCGCAGCGCCGGGTCCGCGCTGCGGAAGTAGACCGAGCAGTGCCGGGTCTTCGGGCCGGACTCACCGAGCGGGATGGCCAGCAACCGGCGGACGCTGCTGTTCGCCCCGTCGCAGCCGGCGAGGTAGCGCGCCCGGACGAGTCGGGTGGTGCCGGTGGCCGGTTCGACAACGGTCGCGCTCACCCCGTCCGGCGTCTGCTCCAGGTCGGTGAGGGACCAGCCCTCCCACAGGTCGACCAGTGGGTGGGCACGGGCCTGGTCGCGTACGAACTGCTCCAGTAACGAGCCCTGCACCCGCTGGTACGCCTGGACGGGCGCGGAACCGTCGTTCACCCGCGCGAAGCGGTCGGTCAGTTCGGTGACCGAGGGATGGTCCCAGATCTGCACCGGCGGCTCGTCGAAGCCGCGTGACCAGAGGAAGTTTGCCCGGTACTCGGCCGGCACCCCGCGTCGGCGGAGTTCGTCGGCCAGGCCGAGCCGGTGCAGCAACTCCATGCTGCGCCCGCTGACGTAGTCCATCTTGGGGTGTCGCGACGGTGTCGTGGCGCGCTCGACGAGCACGCACGGGACCTGGTGGTGGGCCAGTTCCAGGGCGAGCACCGCGCCCACCGGTCCCGCCCCCACGATCAGGATCGGGGTCTCCAGGGGCGCCGTCGGATGTCGTTCTTGGGTACGCACGCACAACTCCTCACGCCGGTGACCGAAGCTCGCCTCTGCGTCGAGCATCGACCGCCGTGTCCGCGTCCGGCATGGCGCCTTTACGCGATGTCGAGGAAGAACTGACCAAAAAGCTGACGGGCAGTTGGTCGTTTGCTCCTAGATGCCGGGTACGTGCGTCGTATGCCTGACGGCCGTCCGTACCGTGGTCTCGACGCCCGGTCCGACAGTGCGTGAAGCGCTAGGATCACTGTCAATGCCGGATTTCATTACGGCGTTGCGGGGGCAATTCTGGGTCAAGGTTCGGTACGTCCCAATCAGCGCAATAACAGCGGCAAAGGAACCTGGAACCGGGGGAGATGTTAGGTGCCATTGACCGGGGGCCCGCTCGTGGGCAGGGACAAATGGCTGGGCGAGCTGGGGACGGCGCTCACCGCGACCGTGACGGGCAACGGCGGCTGCGTCGTGGTGGAGGGCCCCGCCGGCATCGGCAAGAGCAGACTGCTCGCGGTGGTCGCCGAGGAGGCCACCAGACGGGGGCTCCCGGTGGCGGTCGCCCGACCCACCGAACTGGACCGGATCGCCCCGCTGAGCGCGCTGCTACGGGCGTTGCGCGCCGCCAGTCCGCCGGTGCTCGACGACGCCACCATCGCCGAACTCGCCCGCCAGGAGGGCAACCGGTTCTGGCTGCTGGACCGGCTCGGCGAGACGATCGAGGAGTTCGCCGCCGAACGCGGCCTGGTGATGATCCTCGACGACACCCAGTGGGCCGACGAACTCACCGCGCTCGCCCTGCGTACCTTCGTGCCGACCATGCGCAACTCGCCGGTGCTCTGGCTGATGGCCCGCCGGCCGCAGTCGACCAAGTCGCCGGTCCGGGACGCGGTCGACTGGCTCCTCTCCGAGGGGGCCACCCACATCCGGCTGGAGCCACTCTCCGAACAGGACGTGGCGACCTTCTGCGGCCAGGTGCTCGGGGCCGTACCGGGCAGCACAGTGCTCTCCCTGGCCGAACGGAGCGGCGGCAACCCGTTCCTGCTCGAACAGCTCCTGACCACCATGGTCGCCGACGGCCGGGTGGTGGTCGAGGACGACACCGCGACCGTGGTCGCCGGTGACCTGCCGACGATGTTCCTGAACGCGGTCGAGCACCGGCTGCGTGATCTCAGCCCCGGCGCCCGTCGGCTGCTCGACGTGGCGTCCGTGATCGGCCGACCGTTCACCCTGCACGAGGCCGCCGGGCTGGCCGGCATTCCCGCCGTACAACTGCTCGCCGCCGCCGACGTCGCCGCGAAGGCCGGCATCCTGGTTGACTCCGGCACCGAGCTCGAGTTCGGCCACGACATCCTCCGCGAAGCCGTCTACCAGGCGCTTTCCGGCCCGGTACGGCACGTCCTGCACCGCGAGGCGGCGTTCGTCCTGCAGAGCGAGGGGCGGCCCGCGACCGAGGTGGCCGAACACCTGGTGCGCAGCGCCCGGCGGGGCGACCAGCGGGCCGTCTCGGTGCTGCGCGAGGCGGCCAACACCATCGCGCCCCGCGCCCCGGACACCGCCGCCGACCTCCTGCTGCGGGCACTCGACCTGATCGACGAGGACGACCCGCAGCATGCCCGGGTGGTCGCCGACGCGGTACGCCTGCTCGCCTCGGTCGGACGACTCGGCGAGGCCCGCGAACTCGGTGACGCGGCGCTGCGGCACGGGCTCGACGCCGAGACGGAGGCGGCGATCCTGCTCGGCCTCGCCGAGGCGCTCAAGCACGCAGGTGAGGACGCCGCCGTGGTCGAGTCCACCTCCCGGGCGCTCGCCCGGCCCGGCGTACCCGACGCGGCCCGGGCGCACCTGCTCGCGATCCGTGCGCACGCGCTGCTCTACGTCGACGATCACGACGCCGCCGAGCGGGCCAGCGTGCAGTCGATCAGCGTCGGTACGGCCGCCGGTGAACCAGCCGCCGCCGTCTTCGGCCTGGCCGCACGGAGCGTGGTGGCCCGTACCCAGGGCCGGCTCGCCGACGCGGTCCAGTTCGCCCGGGAGGGCGTACAGCTCGCCGACACGGCCGGTGGCGAGGCCCGGGGGCGGCACCCGTCGCTCTGGCTCGCCCGGGCGCTTGTCGCCACCGACCGCTTCACCGAGGCCGACGCCATGTTCGAGCTGGGTGAACGGGAGGCCGGGCAGCTCGGCACGGCCTGGTCACAGCCGCTCTGGCACTTCTACCGGGCGGAGCTGCGGTTGGCGGCGGGGCGGCTGGACGAGGCGGAGGCGGAGGCCGAGGCGGGGCTCTCGGTCACCGAACGGCTCTCCGCGCGGGCGCTGGCGGTGCCGCTGTTCGGGATCGCGGCCGAGCTCGCGCTGCGCCGCGACGACCTGCCGACCGCCAACGCGCAGATCGGCCGGGCCCGCGAACTGCTGAACAACGGTGTCGGCGCCATGACCGAGGACCTCGGCTGGGCGGTGGCCCTGGTGCACGAGGCGGGCCGGGACCTGAAGTCGGCCCTGGAGGTGCTCGGCCCGATCTACGAGGCGCTGCCGCACCGGCTGCTGCTGATCAGCCAGGAGCCGTGGGCCGGCCCGCAACTGGTCCGGCTCGCGCTCGCCGGCGGGCTGGACGAGTGGGCCCGGGCCGCCGCGGCGGCGACCCGCCGGCTGGCCGACGCGAACCCCCGGGTCGCCTCGCTCGGCGGTGCGGCGGCGCACGCCGAAGGGCTGCTCCGAGCGGACCGGAGCGCGCTGCACCGGGCCGTGGCCGCGTACCGGTCGAGTCCGCGGGTGCTGGCCAGGGCGTCGGCGATGGAGGACGCGGCACGGGCGGAGAAGACCCACGGCCGGCGTACCGAGGCGGTGGCGCTGCTGGACGAGGTGCTCGAGGTCTACGGGCGGTGCGAGGCGCTGCGCGACCACGCCCGGGTCCGTCGGGAGTTGCGGGCCCTGGGCGTACGGCGGCGCACGATGGCGCCGCCCGCCGCCGCGACCACCGGCTGGACCAGCCTGACCGAGGCGGAACTGCGGGTGGTCCGGCTCGTCGCCCAGGGCATGTCGAACCGGGCGACGGCGGCCCGGCTCTTCCTCTCCCCGCACACGGTCGACACCCACCTGAGGCACGCGTTCGCCAAGCTCGGCGTCTCCAGCCGGGTCGAGCTGACCCGGCGGGTGCTGGAGCATGAGGGCACGTCCTCGTGACGGTGATCCGGGCCACGGGCGGGGATCACGTGAAAGCGTGATGTCGGCCCGGAACCGGACCGACATGATGCTTCCGGAAGGTGGTCACCCGGCCCGGCGGAGGTAGCGCGGATGACGATCTCTGGGCCCCGGGTGGCCGGCGGGGGATCGTCTCGCCGGGTCGGTCGCCCACGTGACGGACGGGTCGACCGTGCGGTCGTCGCGGCGACGGTCGCCCTGCTGGTCGAGGGGGGTGGTGTCGACTCCCTGTCGATCGACGACATCGCGGCGCGGGCCGGGGTGGGCAAGGCGAGCATCTACCGGCGTTGGCCGAACAAGCACGCGCTGCTCAACTCCGTCGTCGCCGACCTGCCCGAGGTGGTGCCCGATCTGACCGGGGTGGGCGTACCGGACGGGCTCCGCCGGGTCTGCGTGTCGCTGCTGGTGTCGGCGCGTGACGAGGAGGTCGGCCGGCTCCTGCCGGCGTTGGCCGGGCTGGGCCGGGCAGATCCGGAGCTGCTGGAGCGTTACCTGTCGGTGGCGGCCGGTGGGCGTCGGCGGCTGCTCCGACAGCTGCTCGAACGGGGGGTGGGCACGGGTGAGATCCGTGACGATGTGGACCCGGTCGACGCCGCCGGCCTGATCGTCCGGTCGATACTCGGCTACGGTCTGCTGGCTACGGCGGGTGACCAGGATACGGTCGACGACTTCCTCGACCTCGTCCTGCGTGGGCTGCGACCCCGCTGTCCGGGGTCGCTCTAGTCTCTGGGGTGCGCGGGCGGGGCCGCGCGGTTGATGTTCCGGACGCGGTGGCATCCGCGGTTGGCGATGAAGGAGTACGGGTGGCGGATCACGGGCAGACCTTGCGTGAGTTGCTGGAGCAGCGGATTCTCGTTCTCGACGGTGCCTGGGGCACGATGCTCCAGGGCGCGGGGCTGACGGCGGCCGACTACCGTGGCGACCGGTTCCGTGATCATGGGCACGACCTGACCGGTGACCCGGACCTGCTGAACCTGACCCGGCCCGACCTCATCCTCGACGTGCACCGGCAGTATCTGGCGGCCGGCGCCGACATCACCACCACCAACACGTTCACCGCGACCAGCATCGGGCAGGCCGACTACGGCCTGGAGGCCGAGGTACGCGAGATGAACCTCGCCGCCGCCCGGCTCGCCCGTCAGGCCGCCGACGAGGCGGGGGGACGGTTCGTCGCCGGCTCGGTCGGCCCACTCAACGTCACCCTCTCGCTTTCCGCCCGGGTTGACGACCCGGCGCACCGGTCGGTGACGTACGACCAGGTCAAGGCGGCGTACGCGGAACAGATGCGGGCGCTGGCCGACGGCGGGGTGGACCTGCTCCTGATCGAGACCATCTTCGACACGCTCAACGCGAAGGCGGCGGTGAGCGCCGCCCGGGAGGTCGTACCCGACCTGCCGATCTGGCTCTCGGTCACGATCGTCGACCTGAGCGGCCGGACCCTGTCGGGGCAGACGGTGGAGGCGTTCTGGTCCTCCGTCGAGCACGCGCAGCCGTTGGTGGTCGGGGTGAACTGCTCGCTCGGGGCCGAGGAGATCCGCCCGCACGTCGCCGACCTGGCCCGGTTGGCGGAGAAGACGTACGTCTCCTGCCACCCGAACGCGGGGCTGCCGAACGCGTTCGGTGGTTACGACGAACTGCCGCACGACACGTCCCGGCAGTTGCGCGAGTTCGCCGAGGCGGGCCTGCTGAACATCGCCGGTGGCTGCTGCGGCACCACACCGGCGCACATCGAGCAGATCGCCGCCGCGGTCGCCGGGGTGGCGCCGCGTCGGGTGCCGGAACACCGGCCACGGACCCGGTTCAGCGGTCTGGAGCCGTTCGAGATCGGTCCCGACACCGGTTTCGTGATGATCGGTGAGCGCACCAACGTCACCGGTTCGGCGCGGTTCCGCCGGCTGATCGAGGCGAAGGACTACCAGGGCGCGGTGGACGTCGCGCTGGAGCAGGTCCGGGGCGGGGCGAACCTGCTCGACGTGAACATGGACGCCGACCTGCTCGACGGCGAGCAGGCGATGATCACGTTCCTCAACCTGATCGCGACGGAACCGGAGGTCGCCCGGATCCCGATCATGATCGACAGCTCGCGCTGGAGCGTGCTCCAGGCGGGGTTGAGCTGTGTGCAGGGCAAGGGTGTGGTCAACTCGATCAGCCTGAAGGAGGGCGAGGAGTCCTTCCTGGCGCAGGCCCGGCACGTACGCGCCGCCGGCGCGGGTGTGGTCGTGATGGCCTTCGACGAGCAGGGGCAGGCCGACACCACCGAGCGGAAGGTGGCGATCTGCGGTCGGGCGTACGACCTGCTCACCCGGGAGGCGGGCTTCGCCCCCGAGGACATCATCTTCGACCCGAACGTGCTCGCCGTCGCCACCGGGATCGAGGAGCACAACGGGTACGCGAAGGCGTTCATCGACGCGCTGCCGCTGATCCACGAACGCTGCCCCGGGGTGCGTACCAGCGGTGGCATCTCCAACCTGTCGTTCGCCTTCCGAGGCAACGACGTGGTCCGCGAGGCGATGCACTCGGCGTTCCTCTTCCACGCGATCCGGGCCGGCCTGGACATGGGCATCGTCAACGCGGGTCAGCTCGTCGTCTACGAGAACATCCCGGCCGACCTGCTCGAACTCGTCGAGGACGTGATCTTCGACCGGCGGCCGGACGCCACCGACCGGCTGGTGACGTTCGCCAGCACGGTCACCGGGGCGGCGACGAAGCGGGAGCGCGACCTCTCCTGGCGGGAGGCGCCGGTGCACCAGCGGCTCGGCCACGCGCTCGTACACGGCATCGTCGACTTCATCGAGGAGGACACCGAGGAGGCGCGGCTGCTGGCCGACCGGCCACTCGACGTCATCCAGGGGCCGCTGATGGACGGCATGAAGATCGTCGGTGACCTCTTTGGCGCCGGCAAGATGTTCCTGCCGCAGGTGGTGAAGAGCGCCCGGGCGATGAAGCGGTCGGTCGCGTACCTGGAGCCGTTCATGGAGGCGGAGAAGGAACAGGCGCTGCGGGAGGGGCGTACCGACGGTGGCCGGGTGCAGGGCAAGGTCGTCCTCGCCACGGTCAAGGGCGACGTGCACGACATCGGCAAGAACATCGTCGGCGTGGTGCTCGGCTGCAACAACTACGAGGTGATCGACCTCGGGGTGATGGTGCCGGCGGCGAAGATCCTCGACACCGCCGTCGCCGAGGGGGCGAACGCGATCGGGCTCTCCGGCCTGATCACCCCCTCCCTGGACGAGATGATCAACGTGGCCCGGGAGATGGAGCGGCGCGGGCTCAAGCTGCCGCTGCTGATCGGCGGCGCGACCACGTCGAAGCAGCACACGGCGGTCCGGATCGCCCCCGCGTACGCCCAGCCGACCGTGCACGTGCTCGACGCGTCCCGGGTGGTCGGCGTCGTCTCCGACCTGCTCGACCCGGTGCTGGCCGAGGAGTTCGACCGGCGTAACCGACTGGACCAGGAGCGGCTGCGGGAGCAGCACGCGGCGAAGGAACAGCGGACCCTGCTGCCGTTGGGTATGGCCCGGTCCCGGGCCGAGCGGCTCGCCTTCGACGACCTGCCGACGCCCGCCTTCACCGGCACCCGGGTCGTCACCCCCGACCTGACCGTGCTGCGCGGTTACATCGACTGGCAGTTCTACTTCTCGGCCTGGGAGCTGAAGGGCAAGTTCCCCGGCATCCTCGACCAGCCGGCCGCCCGGGAACTCTACGACGAGGCGAACGCGCTGCTCGACGAGATCATCGCGGGTGGGTTGTTCCAGGCGCGCGGGGTGTACGGGTTCTGGCCGGCGCGGCGCGACGGCGACGACGTGGTGGTCACCGACGGCCCCCGCTTCCCGATGCTGCGCCAGCAGGCCGCGTGGGGCGACAACCGGCCGAACCGGTGCCTCGCCGACTACGTCGCCACCGAGGGCGACCACCTCGGCGCCTTCGCCGTCTCGATCCACGGCGCCGAGGAGCTGGCCGCCCGTTACGAGGCTGAGCAGGACGACTACCGGGCCATCTCGGTGAAGGCCCTGGCCGACCGGCTCGCCGAGGCGTGCGCCGAGTACGTCCACCTCGAAGCGCGCCGCGCCTGGTACGAGCCGGACGCCGAACCGCTGCTGGCGGACCTGCACGCGGAGCGGTTCCGGGGCATCCGCCCGGCCTTCGGTTACCCGGCCAGCCCCGACCACTCGGAGAAGTCGAAGCTCTTCGACCTGCTCGACGCCGAGTCACTCGGCATGGCGCTCACCGAGTCGTACGCGATGACCCCGCCGGCCAGCGTCAGTGGCCTGCTCTTCTCCCACCCCGGATCGCGCTACTTCGCCGTTGGTCGGATCGGCCGTGACCAGGTCGAGGACTATGCCGCCCGGAAGGGTGTCGAGACGTCCGAGGTCGAACGCTGGCTGCGCCCCAACCTCGGTTACGAGCCGACGGAGTGATCCGGGTGACCGGGCCGGCTCAGGCGAACGCCTGGGTCGGCACGGTCACCGTGGCGGGCAGTACGGCACAGTCACGGCACCGGGCCTCGTACGTGTAGGTGCCGTCGTCGGGCAGGGCGGTGGAGGGCGGCAGCACCCGGACCATCGGCTCGCCGTGTTCGAGGACCTGGGTGTAGACGGCGGTGAAGTCGCGGCAGATGTCGCAGACCGCGCGCCGGTAGGTGACCGTGGCCGGGCCGAGTTCGAGCAGGGCGCGTACCGGCGCGAACATCTCGCCCCGGTGGTCGAGGTCGATGCCGGCCGCGACCACGCGGGTACCGCGCTGGAGCAGCACCCGTACCACCGCCATGTCCTCGACCGTGAACATGTGCACCTCGTCGATGCCGACCACGTCCACCTCCTCGTCGAGGGCGGCGGCGAGGCTGGTGGTCTTCACGGTGGCGAGGGCGGCGCCGCTGCGGGAGACGACACCGATGTCGCGTACGTGCCGGGCGCTCTGGTAGACCCGGTGCCGGACGTTCGTGTACTGCAACGGCGAGAGCAGGCTGACGAGTTCGAGCGACTTTCCGCTCTTCATCGGGCCCAGGATGACGGTCAGATCCACGGCGCACACCGTAGCGCGCGGGTCCGACCGTCGAATAAAGGGTCACATTTGGCCGGATAACCGGCGTGATCGTGGGTAGTCCCGCTCGGACGGGGGGAGTTTGTCCATGGCGACGGTCCGGGAGACGACGTACGACCTGCTCCGGCAACTCGGCCTGACCACCGTCTTCGGAAACCCCGGCTCGACCGAGGAGCCGTTCCTCGGCCACTTCCCGGCCGACTTCCACTACGTGCTCGCCCTCCAGGAGGCGTCCGCGGTGGCGATGGCCGACGGGTACGCCCAGGCGACCGGCGAGCCCGCCCACGTCAACCTGCACACCGCCCCCGGCACCGGTAACGCGATGGGCAACCTCATCACCGCCTGGTACAACAAGACCCCGCTCATCGTGACCGCCGGCCAACAGGCCCGGGAGATGCTGCTGATCGAGCCCCGGCTGACCAACGTACGTCCGGCGGAGCTGGCGCAGCCGTACGTCAAGTGGAGCTACGAGCCGGTCCGCGCCCAGGACATCCCGGCGGCGCTGATGCGCGCGTACAGCACGGCGGTGCAGCCGCCGGCCGGCCCGGTCTTCCTCTCGTTGCCGCTCGACGACTGGCACCAGCCGGCCGAACCGGTCCCGCAACTGCGGCGGGTCAGCCGCCGGTACGCCGCCGATCCGCAGCGGTTGGCGCAGTTCGCGGAGCTGCTCGCGGAGAGCGGAAACCCGGTGCTGGTCTTCGGCGGCGGGGTCGACCGCAGCGGTGGCTGGCCGGCGGCGGTGGCGCTGGCCGAGCGGACCCGGGCGCCGGTCTGGTCCGCGCCCGCGCCGGAACGGGCCGGCTTCCCGGAGAACCATCCGCAGTTCCAGGGCGTCCTGCCGTTCGCGATCGGCCCGCTCGGGGAACGCCTGCGCGGGCACGACACCGTGCTGGTGATCGGGGCGCCGGTCTTCCGTTACTACCCGCACGTTCCCGGCGACTATCTGCCGCCCGGTGCCCAGCTGCTGCACATCACCGACGATCCGTCCGAGGCCGCCCGCGCCCCGGTGGGGGAGAGCCTGCTCGGCGACCCCGGTCTGGCCTGTGCGGCGTTGGCCGCGCTGGTTCCGGTCGCGGGCCGCCCGTCGCCGCCACCCCGGCCGGCGCCACCGGAGCCGGAGGTGAGCGACCCGCCCGCCCCGGCGGCGCTCTTCGATCTGCTCGCCCGGCACTGGCCGGCGGACGGGATCCTGGTGGCCGAGTCCCCGTCGAATCTGACCGTCCTGCGCCGCTACCTGCCGATAACCCGGCCCGGCTCGTACTTCACCACGGCCAGTGGTGGCCTCGGCTTCGGGCTGCCCGCCGCCGTCGGTATCGCCCTCGCCCAGCGGGCCACCGGCCAGCGCCGGCCGGTGATCGCGGTGATCGGGGACGGTTCGTTCCAGTATTCGGTGCAGGCTCTCTGGACCGCCGCCCAGCAGCGGCTGCCGGTGGTCTTCGTGGTCCCGGTCAACCGCCAGTACGGCATCCTCAAGGCGTTCGCCGAGTTCAAGGAGACCGCCGGGGTGCCCGGACTGGACCTGCCCGACCTCGACATTCCCGCCGTCGCCGCCGGGTTCGGCGTCCACGCGCCCCGGTTGACGACCCTGGACGGTTTCGTCGAGGCGTTCCGGGCCGCGCTCGGTGCGGACGGGCCGACCGTGCTGGCGGTGCCGATCACCGCCGAGGTGCCGCCGATCCTCTGAGCCGAGCGGGCCGACCGGCAGACGGAGAGCTCGCAGTGGCCACCGGGCGGTTCCCGGTCCGCGCGTAACCCGGGCGACCGGGAACGCTCCGGGTTAGCGTGAGGCTTGCTTCCGGTCCGGGCCGGTGGCCGCACCCGAACCGGGGCCGGACCGGAACCGGCCGACGACCGCGCCGAAGGACAACCGTCATGGACGACATCACCGCACTCATCCTGGACGACCATCACGCCTTCCGGCGCGGCTTCGCCCGGCTCGACGACGCCCGGGACGAAGCCGAGATTCGGGCGGTCTGGGAGGCGTTGGCGCTGCACCTGGACATCCACGCCGAGGCCGAGGAGGCGATCCTGTACCCGTACCTGGTCCGGCACGGTGACGACGGTCCGGCGGAGACCGACGACGCCATCGGCGACCACAACCACATCCGGGACGCGATCGCCGAGGCGAAGCAGCACGTACTCGGCACCGACGAGTGGTGGGCGGCGGTCTGGCGGGCCCGTAAGGAGAACAGCGAGCACCTGGCCGAGGAGGAGGACGGGGCGTTGGCCGACTTCCGGCGGCATGCCGGGGTCGAGCTGCGGGCCGAACTCGGTTCCCGCTGGCTCACGTTCTACGGCCAGCACCCGAACGGCAAGGGCCTGATGTTCCGTGACAAGGATCCCCAGAAGTACATCCAGGCACATCGCTGACCCCATCGACGGCCGTCCAGGCCCGACAATGGCGGGGTGACGCTCCACCCGGCACTGGCCCCACTGGTACGGGGCACCACCTACCGCCGTGGCGTCTTCCTGCTGCTCGGCGGGGTGCTGCTGCTGCCGTACCTGCTGCTCGGGGTGCTGTTCGGCTCCATGATCAGTGAGTCGTCCGCGCCGCGCAGCGCCATCTGGATCGTGCTGGCGGCGGCGGTGGTGATCGCCGCCGTGCCGATCTTCCTCGGTGGCAGCCGGGCGCTGGAGATCGCCGCCGTGCGGGCTCTGCTCGACGTCGACCTGCCGGAGCCGGCCCGGTCCGGGATGCTGGACCGTGAGTCCCGGCTGCGGGCCGCGCTCTGGATCGGCCTGCACCTGGTCAGCGGTGGCCTGGTGATGTGGGGCCTGATCACCGCGTTGCCGATGTCGCTGGTCTTCATCGTCCAGTGGTTCGGTCTCGGCTCCGAGGCGATGACCGGGGCCCGGTTCGGCCCGCTGGACGAGCACGACACCGGTTGGTTCGTCGCCGCCGGCCTGGCGTTGCTGCTCGGGCTCGGGTACGCGGTCGCCGGCCTGGGTGCGCTGGCCGCCCAGATGGCGCCGGTGCTGCTCGGGCCCTCGCAGACCGAACGAGTCGCGGTGCTGGAGGCGCGGGCCGCCCAGCTCGCCGAACGTAACCGGCTGGCCCGCGAGCTGCACGACTCGGTCGGGCACGCGCTCACCGTGGCCACTGTCCAGGCGGGGGCGGCCCGGGAACTGCTCGACGCCGATCCGGAGTTCGCCCGCCGGGCGTTGTCGGCGATCGAGCAGACCGCGCGCGCCGCGATGGAGGACCTTGACCAGGTGCTCGGCCTGCTCCGCGAGCGGGACCACGACGCGGAGCGGGACCACGACGCCGAGCGGGACGGACGGCCCCGGCGGGACCTCGCCGACCTGGATCGGCTGGTCGCCGAGACCCGGGCGGCCGGTCTGCCGGTCGAGGTCGAGCTCTCCGGCGCGGTCGACCGGCTGCCGGCGGTGCTTTCCCGGGAGGGCTACCGGATCGTCCAGGAGGGGCTGACGAACGCGGTCCGGCACGGTGGCCGGCAGCGGGTGTCGGTGCGGATCGGCGTACCGGTCGGGTATCTCGAGATCGAGGTGGTCAACCCGGTGGGCGGGGCGGGGGACCGGCGTCGCCGTGGACGGGGCCTGGCCGGTATGCGGGAGCGGGTACTGCTGCTCGGCGGACGGATGAGCGCCGGCCCGGAGGGTGGCGACTGGCGGGTTTCGGTCCGCCTGCCGACCGGGAGGGTGGACACGGCATGACCGTCGACGTACTGATCGTGGACGACGAGGAGCTGATCCGGGTCGGCCTGCGGGCGATCATCGACGCGCAGCCGGACCTGCGGGTGGTCGGTGAGGCAACCGACGGTGCGGAGCTGCCCGCCCTGCTCGCCCGGCTGCGGCCCAGGGTGGTGCTGATGGACGTACGGATGCCCGCGATCGACGGCATCCAGGCCACCCGTCAACTCCTCGCCAGTTCCGCCGACCCGCCGAAGGTCCTGGTGATCACCACCTTCGAGAACGACGAGTACGTCTACGCCGCGCTCCGCGCCGGGGCGAGCGGCTTCCTGCTCAAACGGGCCCGCCCGGCGGAACTGCTGGACGCGATCCGGACCGTGGCCCGGGGCGACTCGCTGCTCTTCCCGGCGGCGATCCGGCGACTCGTCGCCAGCTACGGCGGGACCGGCGGGGATCGGCTCGACCGGGCCCGGCTGACCGGGCGGGAGGCCGAGGTGCTGCGCCTGATGGCCGCCGGGCTGTCCAATGTGGAAATAGCGGAGACGCTTGTGGTCGGGGTCGAGACGGTCAAGACCCACGTCGGCAACGTGCTCGGCAAGCTCGGTGCCCGGGACCGAACCCAGGCGGTGATCGCCGCGTACGAGTCCGGCTTCGTCACCCCGGCGACCGGCTGACCCGGTGCCGTCTCCCCCGCGCAGGGGAGGCGGTTCACCCCGACACGGGAGGTTTCCGGGCACGGCACTCGCGAAGGTGGTTGAGCGACATCACCACCTTCGACGAGAGGAACCATGATGACCGAGACGACCGCCCCAGCGGGGGTGAGGAGGGCCGGAAACCGGCCCGGCTGGTGGCCGGAGTACGCCGGCTACCTGACCGCCGTATGGGCCGCCCTCTACGGCCTGCTGGCGCTCGGCTGGACCATCACGGGGCGCGGCTACCCGTACGGGGCCGACCACCCGCGCAACGAGTCGAACCTGCTGCGGCTGCTGACCGACGCCACGGGGGCGCCGGTCTTCGCCACGGTCGGGTTCCTCACCGCCGCGCTCGCCCTCGCGATCACCGGCCCCCGGGCGGTACGCCCGCACGGCCTGCCCCGCGCGCTCCTGCTCGGCTACGGCTGGACCACGGCCGCGCTGCTGCTCCTGGTGGTCCCCGACATGCGGGTGCTGGCGATCGCCGGGTACACGCCGATGCTCATCCTCGGTGCCCCGTTCGGCTGGCCACCGGTCGAGTACGCGGAGATCTTCGACTGGACCACCATCAACAAGCTCTGGGCGGTCCTCGGCGGGCTGCTGCTCGCCCGTGCGCTGCTCGCCTGGCAGTCCCGTACGGCCGCCCGCCCCGGGATCGACGGAGCCGGTGCCGGTTGGACCACGCCGGCGTCGGCGGCCCGCTGGGGTCGGTGGGCGGTCTGGACCGCCGCGGTCATCCCGGTGCTCTACGCGGTCACCCGGTTCGCCTGGGTGTTCGACATCCAGATCGGCCTGACCGCCGAGGAACTGCGCGAACTGCGGGACGAAGGTGCGGTCTGGGCCGGTGCCGGCCTCGCCGCGTTCGCCGTGCTCGGCGCGGTGCTCACCGTCGGCCTGATCCGACCCTGGGGCGAGCGTTTCCCCCGCTGGATGATCGGGATCGCCGGTCGGCGGGTGCCGGTGATGCTGGCGGTGGTGCCGGCCACGCTGGTCGCGGCCCTGGTCACGTCTGCCGGCATCGGACTGTTCAGCGTGCCGGACTTCTGGACCATGATCGCCGATCTCAACCTGGCCGTTGCCCCGGCGTTGCTCTGGCCGCTCTGGGGGGCCGCGCTCGGCGCCGCCGCCCTGGCCTACTACCTCCGTCGACGGCAGCCGCCCGGCCACCTCGTGCCGGACCCGGACGGCCCCTATACCCGTCGGCCGGGTGACCACCGTCCCGTTGGAGATCAACCGCAGCACTGACGGTGGGCAGCGGAGCGAGCTAGCGTGTTCCAGGTGACGGAGATATCCCAGTTGCCGCCCAATCCGCCGGCCGACCTGCCGCGCACGCTCGGAGAGCTGCGCGCGGCAGGTCACCGCTACCGCACCGTGAAACAAGAACTGCGGAACAACCTCCTGACCCGGATGCGGGCCGGCGAGGAGCGGTTCCCCGGCATCGTCGGCTACCAGGACACCGTGCTGCCCGAGGTGGAGCGGGCCCTGCTCGCCGGACACGACCTGGTCCTGCTCGGCGAGCGTGGGCAGGGCAAGACCCGGCTGATTCGGGGACTCGCCCAACTCCTCGACGAGTGGACCCCGGTGCTGCCCGGCTCGGTCCTCAACGAGCACCCGCTGCACCCGCTGACCCCGGCCACCCGCCGGCTGGTCGCCGAGACCGGCGACGACCTGCCGATCGCCTGGCTGCACCGCTCGATGCGGTACGGCGAGAAGCTCGCCACCCCGGACACCAGCGTCGGCGACCTGATCGGCGACGTCGACCCGATCCGGATCGCCGAAGGACGCACCCTCGGCGACCCGGAGACGATCCACTTCGGGCTGGTACCCCGTACCAACCGGGGCATCTTCGCCGTCAACGAACTTCCCGACCTCGCCGAACGGATCCAGGTCGCACTCCTCAACGTGCTGGAGGAACGGGACATCCAGGTCCGTGGCTACCAGCTCCGGCTGCCCCTGGACCTGCTCCTGGTCGCCAGCGCCAACCCGGAGGACTACACCAACCGTGGCCGGATCATCACCCCGCTCAAGGACCGGTTCGGCGCCGAGGTCCGCACCCACTACCCGCTCGACCTGGAGCTGGAGCTGGACCTGATCCGGCAGGAGGCGGAACTTGTCGCCGCCGTACCGGAACACGTGCTGGAGGTGCTGGCCCGGTTCGCCCGCGCGGTCCGGGAGTCGCCGTCGGTCGACCCCCGTTCGGGAGTCTCGGCCCGGTTCGCCATCGCCGCCGCGGAGACCGTGGCCGCCGCCGCCCTGCGCCGGGGCAGTCTGCTCGGCGAGGACGCCGAAGGGACCGGTGCGCCGGTCGCCCGGGTCGGCGACGCCGTCTCCGTCACCAGCACCCTGCGCGGCAAGGTCGAGTTCGAGAGCGGCGAGGAGGGGCGCGAGGTCGAGATCCTCGGCCACCTGCTGCGCACCGCCACCGCCGAGACGTTCCGGGACCGGCTCGCCGGACTCGACCTCTCCGGTTTCATCAACCTGGTCGCCGAGGGCACCGTGATCGAGACGGGTGAGCTGGTCGGCACCGCTGACCTGCTGCGCCAGGTCGGCACCGTACCGGGGCTGGCCAAGGCGCTGGACCGGCTCGGGCTCGGCGACGCCCCCACCCCGGGTGAGGCCGCCGCCGGCATCGAATTCGTGCTCGAGGGGCTGCACCTGACCCGTCGACTGGCCAAGGACGTGACCGAGGACGGCCGAACCCGCTACGGCGGGCGCAACCCGGAGGGCGGCCGGTCGGCCGGTGGGCGGGGCTAACCGATGACCCGCGCTGACCTGCCCGGCGGAAACCGGTTCCGGTACGGCTCCTGGCGGGGCGGTCCGGACCCGCTCGCCCCGCCGTACGACGTGCGTGCCGCGGTCGACTCCGTCGGTGCCGAGGTGCTGGCCGGGGGAAGCCTCCGGGACGCGCTGCGTGCCCTGCTGCGCGGTGGACCGGATGGTCGCGCCGGCCTCGACGACCTGCTCGCCCGGGCGCGGCGGATGCGTCGGGAGGCGATGCGTCGCGGCAACCTCGACGGCGCGGTCACCCGCGCGCAGGCCCTGCTCGACCAGGCGCTCGCGGCCGAGCGTGACGAACTGCGGGGTCGGGACGACGACGCTGCCCGGTTCGCCGAGGCGGTGCTCGACAACCTGCCCGGTTCCACCGCCCGTGCGGTCGAGGAACTGGACGGCTACGAGTGGGCCAGCGACGAGGCCCGGCAGGCGTACCAGCAGATTCTCGACGGGCTCCGTCGGGACGTACTCGAACAGCGGTTCGCCGGGATGCGCGACGCGCTCCGCTCGTCGGCCGCCGACCCGGCTGCCCGGCAGCAGCTGGGCGAGATGATGCACGACCTGAACGACCTGCTCGCCCGACACGGTCGGGGTGAGGACACCACCGACGCGTTCGCCGAGTTCATGCGCCGGCACGGTGAGTTCTTCCCGGAGCAGCCCGGGTCGACCGACGAGCTGGTGGACGTACTCGCCCGGCGGGCCGCCGCCGGGGAACGGCTGATGCGTTCGCTCTCCGACAGTCAGCGGGCCGAACTGGCCCAGCTGATGGAGTCGGCGCTCGGCCCGGACCTGGCCCGGGAGATGTCCGCGCTCGACAGCAACCTGCGCGGGCTCCGCCCGGACCTGGCCTGGGACCGGCGGGAGCGGGTGCGCGGGGAGCAGCCGCTCGACTACGGGCAGGCGACCGGGGCGCTCGCCGAGCTGGCCGAGCTGGACGACCTGCTGGACCAGCTCGGGCAGGAACATCCGGGGGCGACCCTGGACGAGGTGGACGTGGAGGCGGTCCGGCGCAACCTGGGCCGGGACGCCGCCGACGACGTACGCCGCCTGCGTGACCTGGAGCGGGAGCTGCGCCGGCAGGGCTGGGTGACGCGGGACGCCGAGGGCCTGACACTGAGCCCGAAGGCACTGCGCCGCCTCGGTGGCACCGCCCTGCGTCGGGTCTTCGCCGACCTCGGTTCCGGCAAACGTGGGGAACACGACCTGCGCGCGGCTGGTGCGGCCGGCGAGGTCACCGGGGCCTCCCGGCCCTGGGAGTACGGCGACGAGCAGCCGCTCGACGTGGTGCGCACGGTCGCCCGCGCGGTACGTCGTGGCGGCGGCGGGGTGCCGGTCGCGCTGGCGGTCGAGGACTTCGAGGTGGTGGAGACGGAGCGGCGCGCTTCGGCGGCGGTGGCGCTCTGTGTCGACCTCTCCTACTCGATGATCTCGGAGGGGCGGTGGGGTCCGATGAAGCAGACCGCGCTGGCCCTCTCGCACCTGGTGGCGACCCGGTTCCCGCAGGACGCGTTGCAGATCATCGGCTTCGGTCGGGAGGCGGCGACGCTCTCCCGGGAGGAGTTGGCGGCGGTCGAGCCGGACATGGTGCAGGGGACCAACCTCCAGCACGCGTTGCGGCTGGCCGGGCGGCACCTGCGCCGGCATGCGGGCAGCGAGCCGGTGGTGCTGGTGGTGACCGACGGTGAGCCGACCGCGCACCTGGACCCGGACGACGGCGAGGCGGTGTTCAACTGGCCGCCGCTGCGGGAGACGATCGAGGCCACCGTGGTCGAGGTCGACGCCCTGACCCGGTATGGCGCCACGATGAATCTCTTCATGCTCGGCGAGGATCCCGGTCTGCGCCGGTTCGTCGACGCGGTGGCGAAGCGTTCCGGTGGGCGGGTCTTCACCCCGTCGACCGAGGACCTGGGCCAGTACGTGGTCGCCGACTACCTGCGGGTCCGTCGGGGTCGTCGGCGCTGACGTACGTCCCCGGGCCGGTGGCGAGGTGGGCCGGCCCGGGGCACTTCCCAACCTGCCCCGGTGCCCCGTCCAGCGGTCGTAAGCTCGGGGAATGGAGACGGCCGAGCTGCGTCGGGCGTACGAGGAGCTGTTGCGTGAGGTCACGCTGGGCGGGTTCGGCCCGCCGGACGGTGACGGGCTGAACGCGGAGCAGGTGCTCGCGCACCTGGTGGCGAACGACGAGTTGCTCACCGACGCCACCGAGGCGGTGCTTGTCGGCTCGCCGTACGCCTACTACGAGCTGGACACCATCCACCGCCCGCAGCTTGACGACCTGGTCGCCCGGTACGGCGGTCTGGACGGTCTGACCGACCGGTTGCGTGTCACCAGTGACCAGCTCTGCGGGCTGACCGAGCAGGTCGGTGACCGGGTGGACGCGCTGGTCCAGACCCGGTTGCGGGAGGCGCCCCGGCTCGACATCGACGAGGCCCTGCCCTGGGGGCGGGTGCTCGACATCCACGGCCGGGTGCACCTGCCCGCCCACGCCGACGACCTCTGCCTGCTGCGCGAGCCGGCCGGCGACTGAGGCGGTAGCGGACCCCGTCGCTTCGACGCCCGCGGCGGTGTCCCGACACCTGATGGGAGCGTTCCCACGTTCCGGGAAGTCCATTCTGGAGCAGCGCAGCGGCGTTACGTTCCTGTCAACTGATGGGAGTAAATATGCTGCGACGTCAATCGCTTGGCCGGATCTGCGCGGCCGGGACCATCGCCGTACTCATGCCCCTCACCCTCACCGGGGCACCCGCCGCCGCCCGCGACGACTCCCGGACCGGGACGTCACCGGCGGCCGCACCGGCCAGGATCCAGGCGGCGGCGGTGCCGCTCGACCAGCTCACCGTCAGCACCACCCAGGTCGCCTCCGGGCTCCAACGGCCGACCGCGATCTTCGCACCGGACGACGGCAGCGGCCGGTTGCTGATCACCGAGAAGCCGGGGACCGTCCGGGTCTACCACCCGAGCACCGGCCTCGACCCGGCGCCGCTGCTCGACATCACCGACCGGGTGTCGGTCTCGGGCAACGAACGTGGCCTGCTCGGCATCGTCACCTCACCCGGCTTCGCCACCAGCCGGGCGCTCTACGTCGCCTACACCAGCCTGCCCGACGGCGCACTCACCCTCTCCCGGTTCACCCTCGACACCCCCGGTCAGCACCCGGTGCCGGCCGCCCGGGAACAGATCCTGCTCACCCAGCCCCACATCGAGTTCGGCAACCACAACGGCGGGCAACTCGCCTTCGGCCCGGACGGTTACCTCTACTGGAGCCTCGGTGACGGCGGCGGCGCGGACGACGTACTCAACAGCGGACAGAACCTGAACACCCTGCTCGGCAAGATCCTGCGGCTGGACGTCGGCCGGGCCTGCGCGCCGCTGGCGTACTGCGTGCCGGCCGGTAACCCGTTCGTCGGGGTGGCCAACGCCCGACCGGAGATCTGGGCGTACGGGCTGCGCAACCCGTGGCGCTTCTCGTTCGACCCGGCCGACGGCTCGCTCTGGATCGCCGACGTCGGCCAGGGTGCGCTCGAGGAGGTCAACCACCTGCCCGCCGGGCGGGCCGGGGCGAACCTCGGCTGGTCCTGCCGGGAGGGCACGCAAGTCTTCAACCAGGCCCGCTGCCCGGCCGGGGCGACGTTCGTCGAGCCGGTCTTCACCTACCGCACCTCGGTCGACGGCTGCGCCATCATCGGCGGGCACGTCTACCGGGGCCGGCAGTACGCCGACATCGCCGCCGGCACCTACCTCGCCACCGACTACTGCTCCGGTACGGGCTTCGCGATCCGGCCGGGCAGCGGTGGGGCGTACGCCACCCGGGCGCTCGGTGAGCTCACCATCCAGCCGACCACGCTCGGGCTCGACGCGGCCGGTGAGATCTACCTCGCCAACGACCTCCCCGGCCAACTGCACCGGGTCTCGTTCGCCGCGCTGCCTCCGCCGCTCGCCTGCGCGGTCACCTACCGGGTCGACTCCCAGTGGGGGACCGGCTTCACCGCCACCCTGACCCTGACCAACACCGGCACCCAGCCGGTCAACGGCTGGACGGTGAGCTGGGCCTTCGCCGGCAACCAGCGGACCGGCACGTTCTGGAACGCGAGCGGCAGCCAGCAGGGCAGCACCGTCACCGCCCGTAACGCGAACTGGAACGGCACCGTCGCCCCGGGCGCCTCGGTGACCTTCGGCTTCCTGGCCAGCGGCAGTGGCCCCAACCCGCCACCGACCGCCTTCACCCTCAACGGCTCGCCCTGCGCCTGACCGACACCTTCCAAGATCGTCAGATGCTCAGCCGCCCTGTCTTCGGCGTGTCGGTCGGCTGAGCATCTGACGATCATGAGGAGAGCGGTCGGGATAGCCTGCGCGGATGTTGACGGACGAAGATCGCGAATCGCTCGTACGGGTGACCGCTGTCCTGCTCCGGGTGGCCAATCTCCGGGCCAGTTTCCCGTCGGCCCGGGTCAGTGACGACCGTCATGGTGGTAACCACGGTTTGGGGATCATCTGCTGGGACGCGGCCCCGGGTCGAGTGTGGGTGTGGCAGGTGGTGCGCGAGGAGAACGTCGACCGGTCGGCCATCCTCGACGAGATCCACGCCCGGATGGCGAACGTCCGCCTCGATCCGCGTGCTGCCGGTCGCACCGTCGAGTTCGGACCGCGCGGCCTGATGACACCCGCGATCGAGCAGGGGGCGTTCCTGTTCAGCCCTGACACGAAGGTGACCGTCCGATCGGACCAGGACGGGGTGGAGCTGTACCGGGCCGACGAGTTCGATGATCTGCTCCCTGAGGCCCTGATCGACAAATCCGCTGCGGCGGTGCGCGCCGCGACTCTGGCGGCGATCCACGCGGAACGTCATCTCGACTCGTTGATCCGTTCATCAGCGGCCGGGTAGGTGCCTGTCAGTCGACCGAAGCCGCGTGACGGAAGGTGCGGCGGTAGGCGGTCGGCGAGACGCCGATGTGCTGGTGCAGTTGCTGGCGCAGGGCTGCGGCCGTACCGAAGCCGGACTGCTGGGCCACCTGGTCCACCGGCAGGTCGGTGGTCTCCAGGAGTTGTCGGGCGTGGTCGGTGCGCTGCTGGAGCAGCCAACGGGCCGGGCTGAGGCCGGTCTCGGCACGGAACCGCCGGGTGAAGGTCCGTACGCTCATGCTGGCGTGACCGGCGAGCTGGCGCAGGGTCAGCGGCTCGTGCAGGCGTTGCTGGGCCCACTGTCGGGTGGTGGCGGTGCTCGCGTCGGAGACCCGGGGGACCGGGCGCTCGATGTACTGTGCCTGGCCGCCGTCACGCCACGGCGGCACCACGCACCGGCGGGCGGAGCGGTTCGCCACCGCGCTGCCGTGGTCGGTCCGGATGACGTGCAGGCAGAGGTCGATCCCGGCGGCTACCCCGGCCGAGGTGAGCAGGTTGCCGTCGTCGACGAAGAGGACCTCGGGGGCGAGCCGTACGTCCGGATGCCGGCGCCGGAACTGCTCCGCGTACGCCCAGTGGGTGGTTGCCGGCCGCCCGTCGAGCAGCCCGGCGGCGGCGAGCACGAAGGCTCCGGTGCAGATCGACATGATCCGGGCGCCGCGTTCGTACGCCGTGTTCAGTGCCTGGTGCACTTCCGGAGCGAGCACCCCTTCGTCCAGCGCCGGGCCGGCGTGGACTCCGGGCACGATGATGGTGTCCGCCTGCTCCAGCAGCTCCAGCCCGTGGTCGGGCAGCACCTGGAAGCCGGCGGTGCTGCGTACCGGCAGACCGCCGGGGGTGCAGGCGTCGACCCGGTAGCACCGGCGCCCCTCGGCGTCCCGGGCGGTTCCGAAGATCTGCGACGGGGTGCCGAGGTCGAGGCCGACGACATGGTCGAGGGCGAGTACGGCGATCCGGTGCTGACGCGACGACATGGCCGGATTCTTGCGCATGATGGCTCTCCGGCCACTCGTCCGGTCGGTGGAGGTGCCCGAGACTTCGGACGTGAAGTCACCGCGTCTCTTCCATCCTGCCTGGGCGGTCGCCGCCGTCGCCTTCGTCGCCCTGGTCGGCGCCGCGGGCTTCCGCGCCACCCCGTCGGTCATGCTCCACCCGTTGCACGAGGAGTTCGGCTGGCCGTTGGCGACGATCTCCACCGCGGTCTCGGTCAACCTGATCCTGTACGGGCTCACCGCTCCCTTCGCCGCCGCGTTGATGGAGCGCTTCGGCATCCGCCGGGTGGTCGTCGCCGCCCTGCTGCTGGTCTCCGCCGGCAGTGGGCTGACCGTCTTCATGACCGCGAGATGGGAGCTCATCGCCACCTGGGGCGTACTGGTGGGGCTCGGCACCGGCTCGATGGCGCTCGCGTTCGTGGCGACCGTGACCGGCCGTTGGTTCGTCAAGCGTCGAGGGCTGGTGACCGGTGTGCTCACCGCCGGGGGTGCGGCCGGGCAGCTGGTCTTCCTGCCGGTGCTCGCCAACCTGGTGCAGGCGTACGACTGGCGGGTGGCCGCGCTGGTCGTGGCCGGGGCGGCGCTGCTCGTCGTACCGCTGGTGGTGATCTTCCTGCGGGAGCATCCCGCGGACCTCGGGTTGCCGATGTACGGCGGGACGGAGGTGGTCCGGCCCGAGCCGGCGACCGGTGGACCGAACGCGGCGGCGCGGGCGCTCTCCGGTCTGCGGATGGCGTCGCGTACCCGGGCGTTCTGGCTGCTCGCCGGGGGTTTCGCGATCTGCGGTGCGACCACGAACGGGCTGGTCGGCACGCATTTCATCCCGGCCGCGCACGATCACGGGGTGGCCGAGACGACGGCGGCGGGACTGCTCGCCCTGGTCGGTCTCTTCGACATCGTCGGCACGATCGCGTCCGGCTGGCTGACCGACCGGGTGGACAGCAGGTTGCTGCTCGGCGCCTACTACGCGCTGCGCGGGCTGTCGCTGCTGGTGCTGCCGAGCCTCTTCGCCGACGCCACCGGCCCGACGATGCTGGTGTTCATCATCTTCTACGGGTTGGACTGGGTGGCCACGGTACCCCCGACCGTGGTCCTCTGCCGGCAGTACTTCGGTGACCGGGGTGCGGTGGTCTTCGGTTGGGTGTTCGCCTCGCACCAGGTCGGAGCGGCGATCGCGGCCGCCGGTGCCGGCCTGATCCGCGACCGGCTCGGCGAGTACAACCTCGCCTGGTACGTGGCCGGCGGCCTGGCGATCGGCGCGGCGGCGCTCTCGCTGATGCTGAAGCGGCGGGAGCCCGAGCCGGTGCCGGTCGAGCCGGAGCCGGTGGTCAGTGCGGCCCCTCGTGCGTGGCGGTTGCGCCCCAGCGACAGCTAGCCGCGGCGGGGCCGGGTCAGCCGGGTTGGTCCGTCCACCGCTGGTTGCTGCCGCCCTGGCAGCCCCACTGCTGGAGGCCGGTCTCGGGGACATCGAGCGTCTGGGTCGGTACGTCCAGGCACCGGCCGCTGTTGAGGTTGACCAGCGAGATCTGCCCGCCGTCGGCGGCGGCGAGCCGCCAGCGTTGTTCCACGCTGCCGTCGCAGACCGCCGGGCCGACCCGGGCGCCGTCGTCGCGGCTGGCGCCGGTCACCTCCAGGCACCCACCGGTGGCGACGTTCACCAGGGTGACCTGGTCGCCGACGACGGGCGTGGGTCGCCACCGCTGGTTCGGTTCGTCGGTGCAGACCACCTGCCGTACCTCGGCCCCGCTCGGGTCGTTTCCGGCGGTCATCGCGAGGCAGAACGACGATGCGACGGAGTGGAACATGCGGGCCGGGACCTCCACCGGCGTGGGGCTCGGTGGCGGCGCCGGATCGGTGCTGCCGGCGGCGCCACCGCCCGGGCTGGCCGTCGTGGCGTCAACCGAGGCGACCGGGGCGGGCAGTTGCGCGGCCCGGTCGACGTCGGTCCCGCCGTCGCCACGCAGGGCGCCGGTGGCGAAGAGCAGGCCGGTGAGGAGCCCGGCGGCGCCGATCGCGTACGCGCCCGTCATCAGCCGGTCGCGGCCGGGTCGGGGTGGTGGCGGGCCGCCGCCGTACACGGCGCCGCCGGACGAGCCGGGCGCGGCGCCGCCGGACGAACCGTAGACGGTCCCGCCCGGCGCCCGGTGTTGCTCGTCCGAGGTTGCCATCTAGCGATAGTGACCCAGTCGACGGCTCCGCGACCATCCGGCCCGCCCGTCCGACCAGCTATTTCTGGTACGGGTGGCGCCCCGGACCGGATCAGTCGACGACCTGGACGTCCTTCCAGAAGGCGACCCGGTCGCGGATCTGCTCGGCGGCGGGGAGTGGTTCGGGGTAGTACCAGACGGCGTCCTGACTTTCCTTGCCGTCGTACGACAGGGAGTAGTAGGAGGCCTGTCCCTTCCAGGGGCAGATGGTGTGAGTGTCGGATTCGCGCAGCAGATCGTCCCGCAACGCGGCGCGTGGGAAGTAGTGGTTGCCCTCGACGACGACTGTGTCCGTACTTTCGGCGATGACCTGGTCGTTCCAGATGGCTTTCGGCACGTTTTCCAGCCTAGATGGGCCTGACGGGGGCCGCCACGGCTAGCTCGATCTTGACGGAACGGCAAGTCTGTGACCTCTATCGGATCACGCATAGTTACGAGATAATTACAGTATGTCGAGCATATCGTCGGACCGGAAGCTGTTCCTGCAGGTCAGCGGCCCGATAGCAAAAAGCGGACGAGCCGACGCCGAGGCCGCGACCGCACTCCTCCGTGAGCTGCTCAGCGGGACAGGCATAACGGTCACACGGGCCGAAACCACCCCGACTCAGGCGCCAGGCGCCCCGGACCCGAAGGCCGACCCGACCCCGGCTGAGGAGCAGCACGTCCACAAGGGCGGCGAGACCATCTCGCTCGCCGAACTCGCCATCACCGGCGCCTTCTCCGCCAGCACTCTCGCCGCACTCACCCAGATCGTGATCGCCTTCGTCCGGCGTGGCGCCGCCCGTCGGATCGTGCTGCGCGACGGGGCCCGGACGCTGACCATCGTCGACCCGTCGGAACGTACCGAGCGGGCGGTCGCCCGCTGGCTCGCCGGACCCGACCCTGAGCAGCCGGCCGAGGCGCCCGCCCTCCCCGACCAGCCGGCCGGGACGGTCACCGTCCCCGACCGGATCGCCGTACCGGAGCCGACCGTCGCGACGGAAGCGGCCGGCGCCCCGGAGACGATCGCCGGACCCAGGACCGCCCACGCCCGACGGGGTGTCGGCTCCGGTGTCGACTAGGCCATCGGCTGGCCGGTACGCCCTGCTGGTCGCGACCGGCGAGTACGCCGACCCCTCCCTCGACCGGCTGCGTGCGCCGCAGCAGGACGTCACGCGGCTCGCCGCCGTACTCGCCGACCCGGCGATCGGCGACTTCACCGTCCGTACGCTGAGCGACGCCCCGGAACGTGAGGTGCGCGCCGCGATCGAGGACCTGCTCACCGACCGCAGCGACAGCGACCTGGTCCTGCTCTACTTCTCCTGCCACGGGATCGTCGATCCCTACCACCGGCTCTACTTCGCCGCCAGCGACACCGTCCGGACCCGCCCGGCGAGCACCGCCATCTCCCGCTCCTTCGTCAACGAGCAGTTCGAGGCGTGCCGGGCCTCGGCCAAGGTGCTGATCCTCGACTGCTGCTTCGCGGGCGCGTTCGCCGAGGGATTCAAGAGCGCACCGCAGGGCGCGCTCGACTGCCAGGTCGGCCGGGGGTATGTCGTACTCAGCGCGTGTGACAGCTACGAGTACGCGTTCGAGTCCGACGAACTGGTCGCGTCGGCACCCCGTGGTTCGATCTTCACGGACGTACTGATCGAGGGGCTGGTCACCGGCGACGCCGATCTCGACGGCGACGGCCTGGTCGGTGTCGACGAACTCTTCCGCTACGTGCACGACGGGGTGGTACGTCGCCGGCCCGAGCAGCAGCCGAAGTACAGCGCCTACAACGCCGAGCCGCACATCTACCTCGCCACCGTGCCACCGGTCGCCGCCGTGCCGGCCCCGACCGCCGTCACCGGTCCGTCGAAGGTCGGTGGCCCACCGGCGGTCACCTCGTACAACCAGCACCAGGCGATCGTGGCGCGGGGCTTCCGGGTCGGTGCGGAACTGGTCCGGCGCACCTACGGGCCGTTCGGCCGGCGGATGCTGGTCGAGGACGAGCGCGGTGGGCTGCACGAGGTGGCGGACGCCAGCGGCATCGTCCGGTTGCTGGCCGGCGGGGACACCCGGGACAGGCTCGGCAGCGGTTACCTGCGCGAACTCGTGGAAGGGATCCGGCACCGGGTCGGCGACGGCGCCACCACCGGCGTCGTGCTGGCCCAGTCCATGCTGGACTCCGCCTCCGACGCGCTGCGGGCCGGTGCCAATCCGGTGGCGCTGCGACGCGGGATCTCCGCCGCCGTGGCGGACGTGGCGATCGAACTGGCCGGTCTCGCGGTGCCCGTACGCACCAGGGCGGAGCTGCGTGCGCTCGCCACCATCGCCGCCGGCGACGAACTCGTCGGCGACCTGGTCGCGGAGGCGGTCGACCGGGTCGGCCGGGACGGGGTGATCCGGGTCGAGGCGAGCAACCTGTTCGGCCTCGAACTCGAGTTGACCGAGGGGATGAGCCTGCGGGCGGGACACGTGTCACCGGCCTTCGTGACCGACCAGGAGGAGGGGGAGGCGGTGCTCGACGAGCCGTACCTCCTCCTGGTCGACGACCGGATCTCCGGGGCGGAGGAACTGCTGCCACTGTTGACGGCGGTGCAACGGGAGGGCCGGCCGCTGGCGGTCTTCGCCCACGAGATCCGGGACACGGCGCTCGGCGTGCTGGTCCTGGAGAAGAAGGCCCGGCGGCTGCTCAGCCCGGTCGCGGTGGCCCTGCCCTGGCCGGCCGGGCAGCGTACCGAGGCGCTGGCCGATCTCGCCGCGCTGACCGGCGCGACCGTGGTCGGGGGTGGCTCCGGGCCGCGCCTCGCGGATGCGACGCCGGACGTGCTGGGCCGGGCCCGGCGGGTGGTCACGACCCGCAGCGAGGCGGTCGTGCTCGCCGGGCCCGACACCGCGGAACCGATCGTCCGCCGCTACCGGCCGCCGCGGAACGAGCCGGGGCCGGGCGACGCCACCGGACCGGTGTCGGCGGAGCGGATGTCCCGGGTGGTCGGTGGGGTCGCCGTGATCAAGGTCGGCGAGGTGACCGTGGAGCAGCGTCAGGTGCGCCGCCGCCAGATCGACCACGCGGTCCGCAACGCGAAGACGGCGGCGGAGTGGGGGGTGGTAGCGGGCGGCGGCGCGGCACTGCTCGGCGTACACCGCCGGCTCGCCGGTCGCTCCACCGCTCCGGTGCCCCGGCAGCGTGGCGACGACGAGGCGCTCGGTTACGCGCTGGTGGTCGACGCGCTCCCGGCGCCCTTCGAGGAGTTGCTGCGCAGCGCCGGCCGCGATCCCACCGGAGTGCCGGAGGATCTGGCGTACCGGGGCCCGGGCGTCACCTTCGACGTGGTGGGCGGGCGTTACGTGGTGGCCCGGGATGCCGGCATCATCGACGCCGCCGCCACCGTACGGGAGGCGGTGACCGCGGCGGCCGGCATCGTCACCCGGTATCTCATGCTCGGTTGAGTGTCCGCGAGGGCGGCGTTCCCGGTCGGGGCGGCTGACGGGCCCTGTCGCGACTGACCGGCTGCGGTGGCCGGCACCGGTCGCCCGATGCCGGCCATCGCCCGTGCTGCGACGTGGTGCCGACGTGCAGCAGGTCTCTGAGGAGCGGGTTCGGCCATGCGCCACCGTCGGCCGCGCGCGACGCGACGCAACTTGCACTCGTCGAGTCCACTATCCGCCTACCGCGGTGGATCACGGTCAGCCCGAGCGGTAAAGAAGAGGCCCGGCATGTCCGATGCGCGTTCCCGGTTTGTCTGTTGTCCCACGTACGCCAACACGCAGAGTGACCGACCACTGTGGAGAAAGTGGTGGGTCGATGCGCGGTGCGATGGCGCGCCCGACCCTGCCGCGTACCGGCGGCTACCGCCCCGCAGCGAGGGTCGGCCGGAGCACGAAGACCGCCCAGCCGAAGTAGCGGCGACCGTACTCCAGGTGCCAGCGGCGGGACAGGTCCCGGAAGTCGCGTACCTGCTGGGCGCGGGGATCGTGCGGGTAGGCGCGCAGCCACTCGGTCAGCGTCCACCACTGCTGGGCCACGTACCGGTCCCAGCTGTCCGCGTCGGCGTGCACCACCTCGACCAGATCGGTGCCGGCCGCCTCGAAGCGGTCCAGGGTGCCGCTCAGCGAGGTGAAGTCGTCCACCCCGAAGCCGTACGCCCCGTACGCCCCGGGAGGTGGCGGGTCGATCCAGTACGGCTCGCCGACCAGCAGCAGCCCGTTCGGACGTACGGCCCGACGCATCAGCTCGATGGTGCCGGCGAGTCCACCGCCGATCCAGGTCGCGCCGAGACAGGAGACGACGTCGTAGCCGCTCGCCTCGGCCCGGTACTCGGCGGCGTCACCGTACTGGAAGCTGACCCGGTCACTCACGCCCAGTTCGGCGGCGCGTTTGCTCGCGGCGGTCAGGAACACCTCGCTGATGTCCACCCCGTGCCCACGGATGCCGTACCCCTGGGCCCAGCGGCAGAGCAGCTCGCCCTTGCCGCAGGCGAGGTCGAGGACCCGACTCTGTGGGCCCACCCGGCTGGCCGCCCCGAGCAGCATCAGCTTCTCGTGGGTGAACGGGTTGAGGATGCGGTGCTCCGCCTCCGACAGCTCGTGCAACCAAAGCGACATCGGGCCAGGATTACCCGTTTTCCGGATCGTGTCGAGTCCCATCTTTCGGCAGAAGATCACAACCGAGTCGTCGAGGCGCCGCGGCCGCCCCCGGCAGCCCGCTCACCGGCCACCCCGCCGAACCGGTAGCCGAGACATCTGCACAGCTCAGAGACGTTAATTCGGGGGCGCCGAGTGATCGGACGGGCCGGCCGTGAATCGCACAGACTAGACCGGCTTCGATGTGTATCGGATCGGAGCGCGCCGACCCGTGCCGGGTGGTGGGAAAGCTCACGGCCGCTTCACCACACCGCTCCACCGGGTCGACACGACCGCCCCGGTCGGGCAGGCTGTCCGCTGTGCAGCCAGAGGTATTCATCGCGATCGGGTCGGCGGTCGTATCGCTCCTCAGTGTCCTATTCACCACGATCTCGGCGCGCCGAGTGACGGTGCTCCAATATCAGTTGGAGGAACAGCGACACCAGCAGTCCAAGGCCGAGCTGGCCGAGCAGTTGCTCAGCCGTTACCGGGAGCCGCTCCTCTGGTCCGTGCACGCCCTTCAGGGCCGACTCTTCAACTGCGTACGGCCGGGTTTTCTCTCCACCTACCTGCACTGCGGTGATCCGGACGACGAGCGTTACACCCGCGACTACACGGTCTACGTGCTGGCCGAGTACCTCTGCTGGGTGGAGATCATCCGGCGGGAACAGCAGTTCCTGGACCTGGGTGACGTCGAGCGGAACAAGCGATTCTTCGGCTTCCTCGACCGGATGACCCAGATCATCGCCGCGCTCGACCTGCCGGCGCAGCTGCGACTCTTCCGAGGTCAGCAGCGGGCGATCGGCGAGCTGATGCTGGTACGCCTGGAGGACGGTGGCAGCATCCGTTACGAGTCGCGGGGGTACGCCGAGTTCTGCGAGTCGCTCGACACCGACCCCCGGTTCGCGTCCTGGTTCACCCGGCTCCGCTCCGACGTGGACGTGATCGCCGCCGCCGACTGGGACGGCAACGCCCGCCTGGTACGGATGCAGCACGAGTTGATCGCCCTGATCGACTTCCTCGACCCGGACGCGGCCCGGCTCGCCACCCCGAACCGGGCCCTGCTCGACCGGAACCTGATTGGCAAGATCACCACGAACGCCTGAGCGGTCGCTGGAAATCCGCCGCTACCGAGATCTGTCCGACCCCGTTGTTACGGTCGGCCCGGCGGATACCCGCCCGACGAGGGGAGAGCAGTGATGACCTATCCGGAGCCGGTGTACCGGGGGGCCGACGGAGAGGTCAGCGCCCGCTACCGCCCCGCCGGCCAGGCGCCCGATTTCACCTATTCCAACGGCAACAGCGTGCACTACCTCGCCACCGGCGCGTCGACCAACGGCCTGTTCGGGCTCTACCGGTGGGAGATGGGTCCAGAGCCGAGCGGACCGGCACCGCACTTCCACCGATCGATCTCCGAGTCGTTCTTCATCCTCACCGGATCGGTACGCATCTACGACGGCAAGCGCTGGATCGACACCGCGCCCGGCGACTGGGTGCACGTACCCGAGGGCGGACTGCACGGATTCCGCAACGAGTCCGGTGCCCCGGCCTCGATGCTGCTGCACTTCTCGCCCGGCGCACCCCGGGAGGCGTACTTCGAGGAGCTGCCGGCGATGGCCGACGCCAGCGAGGAGGAACGAGCCGAGTTCTTCCTCCGCCACGACAACTTCTGGCGCTGAGCGGAAGCCGGGCCGGGCGGTTACGAAACGCTCCAGGCGTGCACCTCGAGCCGGCCGGTGGTGCCCAGGTCCAGACGCTTCGACACGGTCTGGCTGGGCTGCCCCGCAGCCGACGCCACCTCCAGGAACTCGCCCTCCGCCAGGTCCCCGTCGGTGACCGTGTTGCGCCAGCGTACGGAGGCGTGCGCGGTGCCACCCGGATAGACCGAGAGCGGCTTCGGACCGGGGTCCTCGTTCGTCCGGGACCCGTTCTCGACCGTCACGGCGATCGGTTTGCGCTCCGCGTCGAGCACCCGTACGACCGGGTAGCCGTTGAGTTCGAGGAGTTCGGTGCCGCAGTTGAAGAGCACGATCGACATCGCCCGCAACCCCATCGCGGCGTCCGTCTCGGTCGTGCTCACCAGCACCCCGGACGCCGGGCAGGAGCCGACCGCCCCCGGGACAGCAGTGACCACCGGTGCGGAACCGCTCACCAGCGGGCCGGCGGGCCGCCCGCCACCCCCTTCGGCGACGTTGCCCGGCCTGGTCGTGACCGGCACCGGGCTCTCCGGCAGCACGATCGGCTGGCCCGGCACCGGACCGCTGCACGCGGAGCCGATCAGCGCCGTGCTGGCGGCCGTGACCAGTAACCCGAGCCGGCGGGCCGACAACCGTCGATCACCTCGGTACGACGTCTTCACCCGGCGATCCTGCACCACCGCACGCGCCGCCCGCCACCTCGCGTACGACGTTGTGCCGATGTCGTGTGCGACGTGTGAACGTGTCGACCGCGACTGTTCGGCGGCGCTCGGGTGGTGAACTTGTACGCTGCTGCGATGCCGGATTCCACCGAGTTCGCCGGGACCGAGCGGGTGACCGGCGTCGACCGCTGGTTGCAGCGGCTGCGCGGCGCCGTCGCCCCGCGCCGTCACAACGCCCGGACGATCGCCGCGCTGACCGGCAACCCGGGCTGTCACCGGCGGGCGGTGCTGGACGCGGCCGGGGTCGACAAGCCCCGGCTGGCCGAGCACATCGGCTTCCCGGCCCGGTTCGGCCAGTCCCGGTTCGCGATCACCCGGGGCAACGCGTTCGAGGCGCAGGTCAAGGCGGACGGCGGGGTGGAACTGCTCCGGTTGCTGCGCGAGCGGCTCGGCCGGCCGATCCCGTACGCGGCCTTCACCGACCTCGACGACGACCAGCCCGCGTCCACCCCGGAACCCGCCGCCACCACGGACACCGGTCCCGACGAGAGCAACGAGCAACGGTACGAGCGGTCCCAGCGACTACTCAGCGCGGCGGCCCGCGAGCCGGCGTCCGGCGATGCGGTGATCTTCGACCATCCGCTGCTCCGGTTGCGGGTCGCCGGCCAGCCGGTCTACCTCGAACCGGACCTGATCGCGTTCCGGGTCGACGGCCGGTTCCACGTCGTGGAGATCAAGTCGTTTCCGGTGATCGACGGGCAGGCCGACCCGAGCAAGGTCTCCGCCGCCGCGATCCAGGCCGCCGTCTACGTGCTCGCGATGCGGCAACTGCTGACCGACGCCGGGCACGACCCGGAGATCGTCTCGCACGACGTACTGCTCGTCTGCCCGCGCGACTTCACCAACGAACCGGTGGCCGCGCTGGTCGACGTACGCAAACAGCTGTCGACCCTGCGCCGGCAGCTCACCCGGATGGCCCGGGTCGAAGAGCTGGTGGCCGCGCTGCCGCCGGATCTGACCTTCGACCTGGCCCCCGACCGGGACGGCCGGCCGACCCGGTCACCGGCCGCCCTCACCACCGCGCTCGACGTGGTCGAGGCCCGCTACGCACCGGAATGCCTGGCCAGTTGCGAGCTGGCGTTCTACTGCCGGCACGAGGCACGCGGCCACACCGGTGCGTTGGGCCGCTCGGTCCGGGAGGAACTCGGCGGAGTCGAGCAGGTGCCGACCGTGCTCGCGCTCGCCAACGGCGAACTCGCCCCCGCCGAAGGGCAGGCCGAAGCCGCCGCGTTGCTCCAGGCCGCCGCACGGCTGCGGGCCGAGGCGCTGTCATGAGTACGCTCACCGCCCTCGCCCGCGCCCAGGCACTCGCCGCCGGGGTGGCCCAGCCGATCGCGACCGTACGGCACCTGCACCTCACCGAACGGCCACTGGTCCTGGTGCCGCTCACCATGGCCGGGGAGGCGAACGCCCCGCTCGCCATGCTGGTCGGTACGGAACCGGACCGACCCCGGCTGGTGATCGTGCCGCAGCCCCGCGACCGGGACCAGCGACTCAACTTCGTCACCACGCTCGGCACCGTGCTGCTGCCGTACCTCGGCGCACACCGGGGCGTCTCCGAGTCGGTGCCGATCGACCGGGGCCGGGACGTGCGCTACCGGTACGCCGAGGCGCCGCAGGTGCTGGTGCCGAACTCGGCCGGCATCACCTTCCTGCGGTTGCTGGGGCGCAACAACCGGTTCCGGCGTACCGACGGGGACTACCCGGTGGACGCCTCGGTCCCGCTCGTCGGTTGCTGGCTGACCTGGTTCGCCGAGCGTGCCGAACACCCCGGTTCCGCACTGCTGGTGGCGATGACCGACGCGCTCGGGCTGCACTGGGCGACCGGACAGAGCGGGGTCGAGGACCTGAACCTGGCCGCGTTGCTCGGCTGGATCGACCCGCCCGCCGGCACCACCGGCGCGGTCGCCGCCGAGGAAGCGGAGGACCCGTCGAAATGGCCGCCGGCCGGTCCGACCACCGACCCGGAGTTCGACAACGAGGTGCTCACTCCGGCGATAGCGGCCTACCAGGCGGCGGTGGCGGCGGGCGACGAACCGGCCCGGCGGCGGGCGTACGCGACCATGTCGACGGCGCTGCGCGGGCAGCTCGAACCGACCTGGCGACTGATGTGGCGGGGGCTGTCGCTGCTGCGCCGGCTGCCGCCCGGGGCACGGGTCGTCGGCCGGTGGGAAGCCGACCGGGACGCCTTCACCGACTACGCCACCTACCGGGACGAAGGCGGTCAGCCGCAGCCCCGGCGTGACGGGGCGGTCGCCGCCGCACAGCGGCTGCACCGGCTGGAGCGGGCACTCAGCGCGTACGCGGTCCAGCGCGCGTACGACGACCCGCTGGTGATGGCCGACCACCGGCTGACCGGGGAGGCGTTTGTCGGCGAGGTGACGTTGGCCGACCCGGCGCGGGTCGACGACAGCGGCAAGCGGCCGGTGCTGCGTCCCCGGATCATGCTGGTCACCACCGACCCGGTGCTCTTCCAGCCGGGCACCAGCCTCAGTTCGCCGACCCGGCCGAGCCAGAAGGCCAGGGTCGTCTTCGTCACCCCGACCGGTGACGGCTCGAAGACCGAGGTGGTGCTGGAACTCTCCGGTGGCATGGGACGGGGCCTGACCGCACCGCCGGGAACCGTGCCGGAGGTGGGGGAGCGGCTCTGCTACACCACCCTCACCGACGGCTACGTACCGCCGGGCGCCTTCCCCACCCGCGAGGAAACCCCCTGGACCCACGGCGGCCCCCCACCCGAGGTGTAAGGAAGGGCCCCTTGTTAACGCTATGCGTTAACAAGGGGCCCTTCCTTACTTCGCTGCGCAACGGCGGAACGATTCGGGTTGACCCTCACGTAGCGGCAGGCGGGAGCCTGGTTCCCGGAAGGGAGGGAACCCATGGAATACCCGGTGGGACAGGTGGCGCGGCTGGCCGGCGTGACCGTACGGACGTTGCACCACTACGACGAGATCGGCCTGCTCTCGCCGAGCGGTCGTACGAGTGCCGGCTACCGCCGGTACGACGACAGCGACCTGGACCGGTTGCAGCAGATCCTGTTCTACCGGGAGCTGGGGTTCCCACTGGAAGAGGTCGCCGCGATCATCGACGACCCGTCGTCGAACCCGACCGAGCACCTGCGCCGGCAGCACGAACTGCTGACCGGGCGGATCAGCCGGCTCCGGGAAATGGTCGCCGCGATCGAGTTCGCGATGGAGGCGAAGAGTGTGGGCATCCAACTGACGCCGGAGGAGCGGTTCGAGGTCTTCGGCGACTTCAACCCGGACGACTACGCGGCCGAGGCCGAGGAACGCTGGGGCGGCACCGACGCGTACCGGGAGTCGGCCCGGCGAACCGGTCGGTACAGCAGGGAGGACTGGCTGCGGAACAAGGCGGAGAACGCCGAGTGGGGTGAGCGGTTCGTCGCGCTGATGGACTCCGGCGCCCCGGCGGACGGTCCGCAGGCGATGGCGTTGGCGGAGGAGCACCGGCAGCTCATCACCCGCTGGTTCTACGAGTGCTCGTACGAGATCCACACCGGGCTGGCCGACATGTACGTGGCCGACCCGAGGTTCACCGCGTTCTACGAGAACATCAAACCGGGCATGACGGCCTACCTCAGCGAGGCCATCCACGCCAACGCGATCACGAACGCCTGACCGAGCGGGGCGGATGCGTCCGTTGGCTACGGTGACTGTTGATCGAGGGGCGGGTCCCGCAGACCCGAACGAGCAGACCGCCACCCTCGTCGCCATGCTGCACGCGATCGACGCCCTGCCGAAGGTCGTACCGGGCGACAAGGCGTCGTTGAAGGCGCGAGCCAACGAGATCGTCGAAGGCGATCTGGTGAATCAGGCGCCGGCCGTGACTGATGTACGGCCGGCGCCCGGTTCGCGTCGGGTGGAGCGGGGGATCAGTCGAGCGCGATGTAGAGGCGCTCCCCCATGGGTACGTAACCGATCCGCTCGTACACCCGCCACGAGTCCTCGCCGCCCGCCTCCAGCCAGGCCGCTTCGATGCCCCTGGTGAAGGCGAGTTCGGTGATCGCGGCGGTGAGCGCCCCGGCGACACCCCGTCGACGGAACGTCTCACGTACGCCGATGCCGGCGACCTCGCTGAGCCCGGCGCCCGGCGGCGACGCCTGACCACCGCCCACGTACGTGCCGTCGTCGGCGCGGGCGACCAGCACCACCCCGCCCCGCTCCTGGGTACGCCGCACCCGGGCGACGTCCGCCGGGGTGGCGGTCAGCTCGCCGCCGAACGCCTCATTCTGTGCGGCCAGGCCGCCGGCACGTTCCTCGTCGCTGGTCGGCTCGATGATCCCGAACCCGGCCGGGGTGACCGGCACGGTGAGCGTGTCCGGCGAGCAGACCAGGTACTGGTGCCGGGCCTCGATGGTGAAGCCGGCGTCGAGCAGGTGCTTTTCGAGGTCTGGGGCGCAGCTGGTGACGTACTCCAGCCGGGGCACCCGGTTGATGTTCCGGAAGGCCGCGACCAGCGCGGTCACGTCGTCGGGCGTGATGACGGCGTCGGGTCGCGGGGTCGCGTAGCTGATGAACCGGCTGTCGCTGGTCGGATCCCAGCCGATGACGAACGGGCCGGCATCGACGGTTTCGGGACGGTTGGAGAGTAGAGCGACGACAGATTTCTGGACCAGAGAATCCATGGTTGGGTAAGCCTCATTGTCATAGCGAAAGACGTCTGCGAGCTGCGTGGTGGAGCAAACGTGGGCCGCCGCAGAACAAAATGAGGTGCTCGGCACAGATCGGGCAGCAGAGAGCCGATCAGGCTTGGGAGCACACCTCGGCGGCCGTGTGGGTCGCCGTAACCATGGACTTCGTTCCTTTGAAAAGGTCGCCGCGCCCAACGCGCGAGCCGCCCCACACTCGCACCACTCCCCACCCCTGTCAACCCCGCACGGGGGGTGGGGAGGGCAGGGGGGTGGCGATGGTGTGGAGGGCGTTGAGGAGGGTGGGTAGGGCGGGGTGGGCGGGGGAGGATTCGCGTACGGCGGCGTAGATGACCCGGGTGGGCACGGGGTTGCGGACCTTGCGTACGACGACGGCGGGGTGGCGGGCGCCGACTCCCAACTCCGGGACCAGGCTGACGCCGAGCCCCGCGGCGACAAAGCCCTGTGCGGTGGCGTAGTCCTCGCTCTGCACCGCGAAATCCGGGCGGAAGCCGGCCGAGTCGCAGGCGTCGAGGACAGCGTCCAGGCACGGGCCGGGCCATTCGCTGCCGACCCACGTCTCCTCGGCGAGGTCGCTCAGGTCCAGTACGCGTTTGCCGGCGAGGCGGTGTCCCCTGGGGAGCACGGCCAGGTAGTTGTCGTCGAGCAGGTGCGTGAACCGGATGCCGCCGGCGCGGGTGAGGCCGGGCGGCTGGACCACGATCGCCAGGTCAGCCCGGCCCTGCTTCAACTCCGGCAGCGACTCCTCGGGTTCACCGAGCCGCAGGTCGACCCGTACGCCCGGGTGAGCGTGGCGGAACAGCGCGACGGCGGGCGCCACCAGGCTCGCCCCGGCGGTGGCGAAGTAGCGGACCGCGAGCCGCCCGGTTCGCCCGGCCCGCAGGTCGGCGAGCGCGGTTTCCGCCTCGGCGACCTGCTCGCCGATCGCGGCGGCGTAGTCGTTGAGCAGGCGTCCGGCGTCGGTGGCGCGTACGCCCCGGCCGGTCCGTTCGAGTAGCGCTATGCCGGCCTCCTTTTCCAGCACCGTTATCTGTTGGCTGACGGCGGAGGGGGTGTAGCCGAGGTCGCGGGCCGCCGCGGTGACCGAGCCGCTGGTGACGACTGCGTGCAGCAACTGCATTCGTCGTACGTCAAGCATGTAGCTGAGCTTAACACCGCGTGCAGATCTTTTCGCTTGTCTTACAAGTGCTTCCGGGACACGGTGGTTGCCAGCCCACCCGTCAGGAGGCGCACGTGCCGACCGGATCAGCCAGAACCCTCGTACGCATGGCCGTGCTCGCCCTGCTCTGGGGATCCGGCTTCCTCTGGATCAAGCTCGCCCTCGACGGCGGCCTGACCCCGCTCCAGATCACCGTCACCCGGTGCGCTCTCGGCGCGGCCGTGCTGCTCGTCCTGGCGTACGCCGCCCGTCAGCGCCTGCCGCGCGGGCGCCGCACCTGGGCCCACCTCGTCGTGGCCGCCCTCTTCTGCAACGCCCTGCCGTTCTTCCTCTTCAGCGTCGGTGAGCAGACCGTCGACTCCGGAGTCGCGGGCGTGCTCAACGCCACCACACCGCTCTGGTCGCTGCTGATCGGTTTCGCGCTCGGCAGCGACCGCGACGTGCACCCGCTGCGGCTCACCGGTCTGGTGCTCGGCTTCGCGGGCACCCTGGTCATCTTCGCGCCCTGGCACCAGGCCGGCCTGACCAGTTGGGGCGCCCTGCTGCTGCTCGCCGCGGCGGCCAGCTACGCGGTCGCCTTCGCCTACATGGCCCGCCACCTCACCGGTGGACCGGGCGGCCCGCTCGCGCTCTCCGCCGCCCAGCTCCTCGCCGCGACCGGCCTGACCGCGCTCGCCCTGCCCGCCGGCGGGACCGGCCCGTCCACGCCGACCCTCACCGCGATCGTCGCGGTGATCGTCCTCGGCACCCTCGGTACGGGCATCACGTTCCACCTGAACGCCCGGCTCATCGCCGACGAAGGTCCGGTCACCGCTGCCACCGTCGGCTACCTGCTGCCGGTGGTCTCGGTGGCGCTGGGCGCGATCGTCCTCGACGAGCAGCTCAGCCTCCGAATCATCGCCGGCATGGCGGTGGTGCTGCTCGGCGTCGGCCTGACCCGTACCGGGCGGAACGGGTCCGCGTCCCGCCCGGCTCCGGCCTCCACTCCCAGTGCTCCCCGAACGGACGGATCATGCAGCCCGACTCACCCTGGCGGTTCCCCGACTTCCGCGTGCTCTTCGCCGCAAGCGCCGTCAGCCAGCTCGGCACCAACACCGGGTACGTCGCCATACCGCTGATCACGATAACCACACTCGACGCGAGTCCCAGACAGGTCGGTGCACTCGCCACCCTCAGCACCGTCGCCTTCCTCCTGATCGGACTCCCCGCCGGGGCGTGGGTGGACCGGATGCGTCAGCGCCGGTTGCTGATCGTCGCCGACCTGGCCCGCGCGGCCCTGTACGCCTCCATCCCGCTGGCCTGGTCGCTGGACGCGCTCACGCTCGGGCAGCTCTATCTGGTGGTCCTGCTGGGCGGCTGCGCCACCGTCTTCTTCGACGTCGCCTCGCAGACCGTGCTGCCGCAACTCGTCGGCCGTGGCGGCCTGGTCCAGGCGAACGCGGCCATGGTGAGCCTGATCGCCGCCGGCAACGTGGCTGGCCGGGGAGCGGGCGGAGGGCTGGTGCAGTTGCTCACCGCACCGCTGGCCGTGGCAGGTACGGCGGTCGCGTACCTGGCTGCCGCGTACCGGCTCACCGCGTTGCGACGTACGCCGCCCGCGCCGGTTCCGGAGCGGCGCACCCGGCTCGGCGCCCAGATCGGGGCCGGCCTGCGGCACGTTTTCGGCAACCGGGAACTGCGGGCCCTCGGTCTCACCGCGGCACTGGGCAACTTCGGCTCGCAGGTGGTCAACACCATGCTGCCGGTGCTGTTCGTCCGCGAGTTGGGGCTCCCCGCCGGCGTGCTCGGCCTGTTCTGGGCGGTGGGCGGGGTAGGGCTCCTGCTGGGTGCCCGGTGTGCCCGCCCGCTCGGGGCCCGCCTCGGTATCGGTCGCACGCTGGGTCTGGTCGGACTCTGCCTGGCGCCGGCCGGGCTGCTCGTACCGTTGATCGATCGTGGCCCCTGGTTGTGGTTGGCCGGGGCGGGCTGGGTGTTGGCGCTGTTCAAGACCGGTGTGGACAACGTGCTCGGGGTGAGCCTGCGGCAGCGGATGACACCGGACGACCTGCTCGGGCGGATGAACGCCACCTTCCGCTTCCTGCTCACCGGCGCACTCGCGCTCGGGGCGGCGGCGGCGGGCCTGGTCGGCGAGCTGACGGATGCCCGTACGACGCTCTGGGTGGGGGCCGCCTTCATGGCGGCGGCGTTCCTGCCGGTTTTTCTCTCTCCGGTCCGTACCCGTCTTGACCTGCCGGAACAGCGGCGGACACCGGGTGGCGGGGCGCCTGCGGACGGGGTGCTGGCGCATCGACGGTGAGTCGCCTTCCTGACCCAATGATGTTTCGCTCGACAATAGTGTGTGGCACACAGTATGGTGTGACGCATGGCGAACGACGACATCCTGCGAACGCACCTCCAGGAGCTGAGGCGGGGCACCGTGGTCGCGGCGAGCCTCGTCGCGCTACGCCGACCCGACTACGGATACGCGCTGCTCCAGCGACTCACGGAGCACGGATTTCCAGTGGACGCCAACACCCTGTATCCGCTGCTCCGACGGCTCGAAGAGCAGGGCCTGCTGACCAGCGAGTGGAACACCGACGAAAGCCGGCCGCGCAAGTTCTACCGCACCAGCGACGAGGGTGAGTCCATCCTGGGACGACTCCTCGGCGACCTCGCGGCCATCCAGACCTCCATGACCGGGCTGATCGAAGGAGTCGACCGATGAACACCCTCACCGACCGCTACCTCGCCGCGACCCTGCAATCGGTGCCGGCCCAACGCCGCGACGAGATCGCCACCGAACTCCGCGGCTCGATCGAAGACATGATCGAGGACCGGACCGGGAACGGACAGGACCCCGTCGCCGCCGAGCGCGAGGTGCTCACCGAACTCGGCAACCCCGAGCGGCTCGCCGCCCGTTACGCCAACCACCGGTTGCAGCTCATCGGCCCCACCTACTACCTGATCTGGCGACGGCTGCTGCGCCTCGGGCTCTCCTTCATCCCGGCGATCGTCGCCGTCGTGGTCGCGGTCGTCAACGTGGCCGACGGAAACTCGATCGGTGGCGCCATCGGCAGCGGGATCGGCAGTGCGATCGAGGTGGCGGTCCACATCGCCTTCTGGACCACCCTGACCTTCGCCATCTTCGAACGTGTCAGCCCGGCGGTGAAACTGCCCGACTGGAACGTCGACCACCTCGCCGACGTCCCGGTCAACCGCCAGATAACCCTCGCCGACACCATCGCCTCCGTCGCCGCCATCACGGTCTTCATCGGCTATCTGGTCCTGCAACATTTCGAGTCGTGGGTGACGACCGAGGACGGCGCCAACATCCCGATCATCGACCCGGCGCTCTGGACGTCCTGGCTGCCGGCTCTCATCGCCGTCCTGGTTGTCAGCATGGTCTTCGAGATCGTGAAGTACCGCGTCGGGCAGTGGACCTGGCCGCTCTTCGGCGGCAAGCTCCTGCTGAACCTGGCGTTCGCGGTGCCGGCGCTCTGGCTGCTCCTCACCGACCGGCTGCTCAGCCCGGCCTTCGTGGAGCGGTTCGAGTGGCTCGGCAAGGGCGACAACCTCGACACGGTCGCCGCCATCACCGTCGTGAGCACCGCCGTCATCCTCATCTGGGACATGGTCGACACCGCACTCAAGACCCGGCGCAGCGCCAACGCCTGACCGATCCCGGCAGCACCCCACCGGTCCGACACGCACCCAGCGTGCCGGACCGGTTTCCTGCGCGAGCGCGTCAGGCGGCGGCTACCCGGGCGGCGTGGAAGACATCGGCAGGTAGTGGCTGGTCGAGGCGCCAGAAGATCCGCATCGGCCGGTTACCGGTGTGCCCCTCGTACGTCCCGGGTGGTCCGCCGGTCCCCGCCGCCACGTACCTCGGCTTCGACGGGCGCCCGGCGCCTGCGCCCGCCGCCTGACCCGGTGAGACTGCCCGGGCGGTGACGGGCCGTCCGGAACCTGCCGGTAGGGGCGATTGTTCACCTGGGCCCGATACCCTCGCGGACGACCCGGATCATCCCGTCCTGATGGTGAGGCAATCGATGACCCCACCCGCCGCCCGATTCGCCGTGTCGATGCTGCTGATCACCGCCCTCGCCGGCTGTGGCGACACCTCTGCGGAACCCCGCACCCCGGCCCCCTCGTCGTCCACGATGGACGCCCCTCGGGAGACCCACATCCTGGTCCTCTCGGCGACCGGGACAGCCACCCTGGAGAACGTCAGGTACGTGGTTAACGGCGAGACAGTGGAGGAGACGACCGCGAGGCTGCCGTGGGAGAAGACCTTCCAGATCGAGTCGGGATCGTGGGAGCTGGTGATCCGGCACGGCGCCGGAGACGTCAGGGCGGTCGCCACCGTCGACGGGAATCTGTTCACCCAGGGCGCCGGTGGCGGTGACGGCACCGGCCAGCTACAGCTCTCCGGGTCGATCGACGGCTGACGCCCCCGGGAACCTAGCGGGCGCTGGTGGTGTTGACCTCGTCCTGCACCAGTTCGATGAGATCCACGATCTTGGCGGCCACGCGTTCGCCGAACGGGGTCAGGCTGTATTCGACGTGCGGCGGGATGGTGGCCTGTACGTCCCGGTGGACCAGGCCGTCGCGCTCCAGGCCCTGAAGGGTCTGGGAAAGCATCTTCTCGCTGACCCCGTCGACCCGGCGACGCAACGCGTTGAAGCGGTAGGCGCCTTCGTGCAGGGCGGCCAGCGCGAGCATGCCCCACTTGCCGGCCATGTTCTCCACGATGCGTCGGGACGAGCAGTCGCGCGCGAAGACGTCGGCGACCATCGCGTCGTCGCCATCGTACCCGTCGTCAACTGCTGCGGGGGTGGTCATGGCTTCTACGGTAGCCGCCACGGGGGCACGGCGGATGGTGACGGCACTCACCATTCACTTGGCACTGTCGAAAAGTTAGTACATGCTTCCTGGTGGGCAGTGCCATCGTCGCGTCAACCAAGGAGCAATCATGATCGTCGTTACCGGGGCCACCGGGCATCTCGGCCAACTCGTCGTCGACGAGCTGATCACGCGGGGCGTACCCGCCGGAGAGATCGTCGCGGCCGTACGTAGCCCGGAGAAGGCGGCCGGTCTCGCCGCGCGCGGCGTACAGGTTCGGCGCGCCGACTACAACGAGCCGGAGAGCCTGGCCGCCGCGCTCGCCGGTGCGGAGAAGGTGCTCCTCATCTCCGGCAGCGAGGTCGGGCAGCGGGTGGCCCAGCACCGCAACGTCGTCGAGGCGGCCAAGGCGGCAGGCGTGCGGCTGCTGGCGTACACCGGCACTCTGAACGCCGACGTCACCGAGATCATGCTGGCGGACGAGCACAAGGCGACCGAGGTGGTCATCCGTGAGTCGGGTGTGCCGTTCGTCTTCCTGCGCAACGCCTTCTACTTCGAGGTCTACTCGGCCAACTTCCCGGCCGCCCTGGAGCACGGCGCGCTGATCGACGCCGTCGGCGACGCCCAGCTCTCGGTCGCGACCCGGGCCGACTTCGCTGGCGCGGCGGCGGCGGTGCTCGTCACCGAGGGGCACGAGAACAAGGTGTACGAGCTGGGCGGCGAGCCGAGCTTCACGATGGCCGAACTCGCCACGGAGTTGTCCCGGCAGAGCGGCCGGACCGTGGTCTACAACAACCTCTCAGTGGCCGAGTACGCCGCTTTCCTGGCCAGCGTCGGTCTGCCGCAGGCGATCGCGGACATCTTCGCGGACGCGAGCGGCGGTGCGTCGCGGGGTGACGGGTTCACCGACAGCGGTGACCTGTCGCGCCTGTTGGGTCGCCCCACCACCCCGCTCACCGACGCCGTCGCCGCCGCACTCAAGGGCCTTGGCTGATCCGATGGTTCGGGTGACTCACCCGTCCACGTGACAGCGCGGCAACACCTGGGCGCCTCTGGTCTTCGTACCGGAGGCGTCCATGTTCTTGTCCGTCCAGCCCCGAGAGTCGGGTCTACGGCCCGCTAAATGACATGCAAAGTACCCATGACGTTACGAGCTTGTTTCCAAGATGAACGTTGGGTTACAGGTACTTCTGCATGATCCATAACGCTCCTACGTTTCGGGCCACCGTCACCAGTCTGTGGCGGCCGTCACCCGAACGCGGAGGACAACTACGTGCGACAACCGAAAGCGCAATGGTCCGGACGAACCAGGCGTGGGGTCAGCATGCTGGCCACCGCGACACTGGTCGCGGCCGGCCTGACGAGCCTGGCGGGGAGCGCCGCCGCAGCCCCGGCGGCCAGCAGCGGACCGACTGCCCGCTACCTCGTGCAACTCGACGGCGAACCGCTGGCCACGTACACCGGCGGCGTCGCCGGGATCGCGGCGACCAAGCCGACCGAGGGTGGCAAGCTCAACCGGAACTCCGGCAGCGCCAAGGCGTACCGGGATCACCTGCGCCAGGAGCGCGACACCGTACTGAAGGATGTCGGTCTTCCGGCCGGCAAGCCCACGGTCACGCTGGAGACCGCGTTCAACGGTTTCGCCGTGGACCTCACTGGTCCGCAGGTCGCCCGGCTGCGCGCCACCCGAGGCGTACGGGCGGTGTACGAGAACCGGAAGGTGCACGCCACCACCTCGCACACCCCGGACTACCTCGGCCTGACCGGCCAGGGTGGGGCGTGGCAGCAGCAGTTCGGCGACGTCGCCCACGCGGGCGAGGGCACCATCGTCGGCGTCATCGACAGCGGCTTCTGGCCGGAGAGCGCGAGCTTCGCGCCGTTGCCGACCCCGCGACCCGACCAGGCGATCATCGACGCCAAGTGGAAGGGCACCTGCGACGTCGGCATCGAGGCGCCGGTCAGCTGCAACAACAAGGTGATCGGTGCCCGCTGGTACAACGACAGCGGGATCGCCGACCTCTTCCCCGACGAGTTCTCCTCGCCCCGTGACCGCAACGGCCACGGCACCCACACGGCGAGCACCGCCGCCGGCAACCACGACGTATCGGCGGTCTCGGGCAGCCAGGACCTCGGCAAGATCTCCGGCATGGCGCCGGCCGCCCGGCTCTCGATCTACAAGGCCCTGTACGACGACGGCGCCGGCTCGGCCAGTGGCTCCGAGATCGACATCGTGCACGCCATCGACGACGCGGTCGCGGACGGCGTCGACGTGATCAACTACTCGATCGGTGACGACAGCGAGCGGTTCGGCGCGATCGACGCGACGTTCTTCAACGCCGCGGCCGCCGGGGTCTTCGTCTCCGCCGCCGCCGGCAACGCCGGCCCGACGGCCGGCACCGTGGACAACTCGACTCCGTGGGTCACCACGGTCGCCGCCAGCACCACCGACCGGCAGAACACCCGCAAGCTCACCCTCGGCAACGGCACCGTCATCACCGGCGCCGGCCTGGGTGAGACCGGCGTCGGGTCGGCGCCGCTGGTCTTCTCCCGGGTCAGCGGGCCCAACCCGGAGGACACCTACAACGCCGAACTCTGCGCCGACGACTCGCTCGACCCGGCCAAGGTCAAGGGCGCCATCGTGCTCTGCATGCGCGGCGAGATTCCGCGTACGGACAAGAGCATCGAGGTGGCCCGTGCCGGCGGTGTCGGCATGGTGCTCTACAACGACACGCTGAACTCCCTCAACGCGGACGTGCAGACGGTGCCGACGGTGCACGTCAACGAGATCGACCTCGCCACGATCAGCGCGTACGTCGCTGCCGGCAACGCCACGGCGGCCATCTCGGCCTCCACCCTGGAGACGGTCGAAGGTCCCGGGGTCGCCGCGTTCTCCTCGGCGGGCCCGTCGAACATGAACGCCGGTGACCTGCTCAAGCCGGACATCAGCGCCCCCGGACAGGACATCGCCGCCGCGTTCTCGCCGGCCGGCGGCGGCAACAACTTCGCCCTGGAATCGGGTACGTCGATGGCCGCGCCGCACATCGCCGGCATCGCCGCCCTGCTGCTCGCCAAGCACCCCGACTGGTCGCCGGCGACGGTCCGCTCCGCACTGATGACCAGCGCGGTCGACACCACCGACAAGGGCAACCCGACCAAGATCGGCACCTACGACGCCACCCCGCTCAACTACGGCGCCGGCCAGGTGCGGCCGGGCAGTGCCTTCGACCCGGGTCTGGTCTTCGACTCCGGTGCTAAGGACTGGATGCGCTACCTCTGCGGCGTTGCCGCACGCGGCACCGAGTACGTGGAGATGGAGGGCTGCGACACGATCGGCACGATCGACACCGCGCAGCTGAACTACCCCTCGATCTCGATGGGCCGGATGGTCGGCAAGCAGACGGTCATCCGTACCGTCACCAACGTCAGCGACAAGGTCAGCGCGTACACCTCCTCGGTGCAGGCGCCCCCGGGCTACTCGGTGAAGGTCACCCCGGCCAAGATTCACATTCGTCCCGGTAAGACCGAGAGCTTCAAGGTCGAGATCACCAACACCGGTGGCGCGTTCGACACCTGGGTCGACGGTGCGCTGACCTGGCGCGACGAGTACCAGCACAACGTGCGGATTCCGCTGGTCGTACACAACTCGGGGCTGGTCACGCCCGACACGATCACCGGCACCGGCACCTCCGGCGACGCCCGGATCGCCGCCGAGGTCGGCTACCAGGGACAGCTCATCTCGCAGCTCATCGGCCTGACCGCGGGCACCGGCAACGCGGTCACCCTGGACGGCAGCAGCCCCTCCTGGGACTGGAGCTCCTCGAACAACCTGCCGGTGCCGCTGCCCCCGTCGATGTACAAGAGCACCGTGCACGTGCCGGCCGGCACCATCAACCCGCACGTACGGGTGACGTCGCAGTTGCCCGCCTGCTCGGCCATCGACTGGGAGGACGAAGAGGGCGTCATGCCCTGCGTGGAGTTCAGCGTCGACGTCTATGACACCGCCGGCAAGTTCGTCACCGCCACCGTCAGCGGTCGCGCCGGCGCCACGGTGACGCTGCCGGAAGGCGCCGGGGACTACATCCTCGTCGTCGAGCAGAACTTCGTCGAGAACCTGCCCGCCGGGCAGGAGACGAACACGTACACCGTCACCACCTACCTGCCGGGCGCGCCGGGCACCGCCACCGGCAAGCTCACCATCGACCCGAAGCAGCGCAGTGTGCAGGCGGGTGCGACGGCGAACCTGACCCTGCGCTGGTCGGGGCTCACCCCGGGACAGCGTTACGTCGGCTTCGTGACGTTCCGCAACGGCAACGGCCCACTCAAGACCGTGCCGATCACCGTCCAGTCCTGACGGTGCCGTCGATCCGGCGGACCGGTGATGTGACTCAGGTCACCACCGGTCCGCCGGCCGGCCGTCGCCGTCCAACGGGGTGATGTGCTCGCCCCACGGTGACCGACAGCGGCGAGGACAAGGCGCGGGGCGGCGGGGCTTCATCCCCCATCCGCCCCGCACGCCTGCGCGGGCCCGTCGAATTCGTCGGACGGTCGGTGGAACTGGCGCTGCTACGCCGGCTCGTCGAAACCCCACCATGCCTGGTCCTGCTCGAGGGTGAAGCCGGCATCGGCAAGAGCCGCCTGGTCGCCGAACTCCTCGCCGGGCTGCCCGGGCGCCGCCTGATCGGCGAATGCGACGACGTACCCGAACCCTTCCCGCTCGGCGTGCTGCTCGACGCCGTACGCGCCAACGCCGACCAGTTCGGCCCACTCAACCCGGTGGCCGGCGCCCTCGCACCGCTGCTCCCCGAACTGACCGACGTGCTCCCCGCCGCACCCGCACCGCTGGGCGAGCCGGCGGCCGAGCGGCACCGACTGCTCCGGGCCGTCGCCGCGGTGCTGACCGCGCTGACCCCCGCCGTACTGGTGCTGGAGGACCTGCACTGGGCCGACCCGGCGACCTGCGAATTCCTCGGCTACCTCAGCAACCACCCGGTGCCCGACCTGGCCGTGCTGGTCACCGCCCGTACCCCGGCACCCGGCGGCAGCACGCCGATCCACGACACACTGGCGCGTACCCCGCCGGGGGCGGTCACCCGCGTCCCGCTGGGCCCGCTCGACGCCGACGACGTACGCCGGCTCGCCGCCAGGACACTGCGGCTCGACGACCCGCCACAGCGGTTGACCACCACCCTGCTCGACCGGACAGCCGGCATCCCGTTCGTGGTCGAGGAGGTGCTCCGTACGCTCGCCGAGCGAGGCGGTGACCCACTCGCCGACGACAGCGTCCCGTTCGTGCTTCGGGACGTACTGCTCTGGCGGCTGCGCCCACTCGACGAGGCCACCCGGGAAGTGCTCGGTGCCGCCGCCGCCCTGGGGCTGGCACCGGACCAGCGCATCCTCGCCTCGGTTCTCGGACAGAGCCGGGCGGCGGTCGACGCCGCGCTGGCCACCGCCCACCAGGCCGGGCTGCTGCACGACGCCGGGGACGGGAGACGATTCCGGCACCACCTGGCCCGGCAGGTCGTCTACGACCTGGTGCCCAGCGAGACCCGGGAGTGGCTGCACCTGCGCATCGCACGGGTGCTGGAACAGGAACTGCCCCGGCCGGTCGCCCAACTGGCGCACCACTACCGGTTGGCCGGCAGCGGCGCCGACTTCGTCCGCAACGCCGAGGCCGCCGCCGACCTCGCCACCGAGCGCGGCGACGACGCCACCGCCGCCGGTTTCCTGCTCCAGACCATGGACGTGGCCGAGCTACCCCGACCCGTACGCGCCCGGCTCGCCGCCAAGCTCGGCCGGTCGGCGATCGACGGGCTCAGCCAGGCGGCGGCGATCCCGGTGCTGGAGCGGCTCCTGGCCGACCGGCGGCTGCCACCCGGAGCCCGGGGCGAACTGGGACTGGTGCTCGGGCGGATGCTCCGTCAGCAGGGCGAGGCGCTGCGCGGGTACGCCGAGATCGAGCGCGCGGTGCCGTACCTTCGGGCACCCCGCCGCCGGGCGCCGGCCCTCGCGGTGCTGGCGGCCCCGGACACGGTCGTCGGCCGGCACGTCGACCACCACCTGGCCCAGTGCTCGGAGGCGGAGGCCGCCGCGGCGGCCAGCGGCGACCCAGCAGCCGACCTCGCGGTCCGGATCGCCCGCGCCTCACTGCTGCTGGAACTCGGCGACCCGGCCGCCTGGGCGGTCATCGCGGAGCTGCGCACCGGCGCGGCGCTGGCCGACCGGCCCCGGGAACACGCGCGGGCCTGCCTCAACTGGGCGCAGGGCGCGATGCACGCCGGACACCTGGACCAGGCCGCCGCGCTCCTCGCGAGCGGCCGGGAACTGGTCGACGAGACCGGGTACGAGCGGCTGACCGCCCTGGTGGAGGCGACCGAGCTGTCGTTGGACCGGGCCGCCGGGCGGCTCGACGGGCTGGCCGAGCGGCTCACCCGGTTGATCGCCACCTCGGAGCGGATGCCGGTCACCCTGCTCGACGCCCGCGTCGAACTGGCCACCGTGCTGGCGCGTACGGCCACCGACGGCGCGGTGGAGCCGGCCGAGCGGGCGCTGTGCGAGGTGATCGCCGACGCCCGCCGGGTCGGTGCGATCTGGCCGCTGGTGCAGGCGCTCTCGGTGCTGGCCCGGTTGACCCTCCCGGGGCGACCGGACGAGGCCGTCCGGCACGCGACCGACGCGCTGTCGCTGGTGCGGGGAAAGGGCCTCTGGGCATGGGCCGCCGAGGCGGTCCTGGTGCTGGCCGAGGCGGCCGTGGCGGCGGGTGAGCCGGCGCGGGCCACGGCGGCGGTGGGGGAGCTGGCCGCCGGCATCGAGGGGCGGGACGCACCGGTCGCCCGGGCCGTGCTGCGCCGGTGCCGGGAACTGGTCCCGGGCTGAGCGGGACTCGCCCGCACCGCCCGGCGACCGCTCTGACCGCCCGGTTGCACCCGCGCGAGCCGGATTACTCCAACTCGCCGCCGTACGTGGCCTGGTAGATCAGCCGCCCCAGTCGCTGGTGCAGGTGGTGCGCCTCCTGCAGGGAGAGCATGACCTGACCCCAGCCGTACCCGTCCGGGGTGGCGTCGGACTGGTGCAGGTCGATCAGGACGCTCGGGTGGGACTCGCCGCTCCCGTCCACCCTGACCATGTTCGTGAAGGAGACGCGGCCGTCGGCGTCAGGGCCCCACTCGCCGACCTCGATGCCGTAGCCGGCGCCGTACTCCGCCCAACGGTCCTCCCAGCGCTGCTGTTCGACCTCCCGCCAGGAGACGTCCCCGCCGTGCGCGCCCGCACCGGACGTACCCATGCCCACTCCAGCACTCATCGTCACTCCTCGCAGCTCTGCACGGTGCGCCGCCACCGCCGCCCGACGAACAGCGGCGACCCGGGAACGTACCAACCGGGCGACGATGACGGGCCACCGACCGGTCCTCTGACTCGCCGTGTTTGACCTCACAGCCGGTGCCTGACTCGCCGGGTCCGTACCGACTCCGGATCTACTCTTCCGAGGGTCAATTTGTTCGGCTTCGGGGGGAAGCGGTCACCGCGACCGGCGAAGCAGCCGGGCCGGCAGGGCGGGCGGGCGTGGCAGTTTTCGGCGAGCTGCCCGACAGGCGGTGGAGGGGGCACGAGCGTGGCTGCTGAGCGAGGACTTCGGCTCGCGGTGCTGGGTCCGGTACGGGCCTGGCGGGATGGACGGGAAATCGACCTCGGATCGCCGCAGCAGCGGGCGGTCCTGGCGATCCTGCTGCTCAGCGATGGCGTGCAGGTCTCACCCGAGACACTTGTCGACGGCGTATGGGGAGACGACCCGCCGCGTACGGCAGTCGGGACCGTACGGACCTACGTCTACCGCCTCCGGAAGGTGCTGGGCGGGGACGGGTCCCCCCTGGTCATCGAATCGGTCGCCGGTGGTTATGTCGTACGCGTTCCGCCCGAGGTCCTCGACCTCGGCATGTTCCGCCACCGGCTCGCACAGGCCCGGGAGGCCCGACGCGCGGGCGACCTGGCGCGGGCGGCGACCGAGCTGCGCGACGCCCTCGACCTGTGGCAGGGCACGCCACTGGTGGGCATCAAGGGGTCGTTCGCCGACGGGCGCCGCACCGGCCTCCGGTCGCTGCAACTGGCCGCGATCGAGGGTCGGTTCGACCTCGACCTCCAGCTCGGCTGCCACGAACAGGTGGCCCTCGAGTTGACCGAGCTGGTCGCGGAGCACCCCCTTCGCGAGCGGCTGCGCGAACTGCTCATGCTGGCGCTGTACCGGTCGGGTCAGCAGGCCGAGGCGATCGACGTCTACCAGGACGGCCGGCGTCTCCTCGCCGAAGAGTTGGGCATCGACCCGGGACCGGCACTGCGGGACCTCTACCAGCGGATTCTCGCGGCGGACCGGGAGCTGGACGCCGAGTCGGCCGTCCGGCCGCCGTCGGACCAGTCGCTCTCGGCGCCGTCCCAGCTTCCGCCGGACCTGCCGGACTTCACCGGACGCGCCGACCTCCTCGCCCGCGCGGTCCATCGGTTGACCTGCCCCGACGCGACCACGGTGCTCGGCGTCGACGGGCTGGCCGGGGTGGGCAAGACTTCCTTCGCCGTCCATCTGGCGCACGCGGTGCGAAACTCCTTCCCCGACGGGCAGGTCTTCGTCGACCTCACCGACGAGGGCGGCCAGCCGGTCGGTCCGGGTCTGGTGCTGGAATTCCTGCTCCAGGCGTTCGGCGTCCCGCTCCGCGAACTGCCGGAGAGCGTCGGTCAGCGGGCGGCCCTCTGGCGGAGCACGCTTCGCGGCCGGCGGGTGCTCGTCGTCCTGGACGACGTCCGGCACAGCGCCCAGGTTCGTGAGCTGCTGGCGATGTCGCCCGGGTGCGCCATGGTCATCACCAGTCAGCGTCGACTTGTCGACCTGCCCGTCTCACACTGGCTGCGGCTGGACGTACTGGAGCCGGACGAGGCGTTGGCCCTCTTCGAGCGGGTCGCCGGCCGCGACCGGGTGAGCGACGACCTCGACATGGTGATCCGGCTGACGGGGAAGTTCTCGTACCTGCCGCTCCCGGTGCGGATGGCCGCCGCCCGACTCGCGAGCAGACCCCGGGGCAGCCTGGCCGTGATCGAGCACTACCTGTACGTGGACAAGTACCTCAACGGTGATTTGGGTCAGCCGATGTTCGAGGACTGCCGGATCGCCGCCGCCCCGCTCGACCGGGCGTACCGGCGGCTGGACGACACGCTGGCCCGCGCCTTCCGGCTGCTCGCCCTGGCCGATGCCCCGGACGTGTCGATCATGTCGGCGGCGGCGATCCTCGACGTCGAGCCGGACATCGCGGTGACGGTCCTCGAGTCCCTCGCCGATCTGCACCTGATCGAGCCGGACGGCGCACGCCGCTACCACTACCTCGGCCTGATCCGGCCCTGGGCCCGGCAGCAGGCGTTTTACCAGGACGGCGTCGCCGCCTGTGACGCGGCAGTCGCCAGGTATGTCGGCTTCCTGCTCGCCACCGCCTGCAACGCCCTGCAAACGGTCGGTCCGGCGGGGTCCGGGATTCGGGTCCTCGACGGCGCCGGCCTCACCTTTTGTGACCGGGAGGCCGCCGCGAGGTGGCTGTCGGAGCACCGTCGGCACCTGCTCGCCGCGATCGACCAGGGCAAGGCGAATCCGACCGTGGCGCGGACACTGCACCGGGAACTGGCGACGCTCGCGCAGGCACTCCGCGCCGACCCGGCGGCGCTGCGAGCCGTCGCGTGACCTGCCTGGTGGGGGGCGTTCCAGTCACCGGGCCCGCCGGCCGTGTCCACGCGTCGTCCATCAGTCGTAGATCACGAGATGGTGCGATCGCCCGGTCGCCGGATTCCGACACGCGACGCGAAAACGATCGACCTTGGAGCGCGTATGCCCACGCCATCTTCCCGGCCTGACGGGGTCCAGATTCAGCGCCACGAGGCGGACGAACTCGGTGCTGAGGTCACCGGAACCGTCTTCCTCCCCGGCGACGCCGGCTACGAGGAGGAGTGCGCCGCCTACAACCTCGCCCACCCGCACCACCCGGCCGTGGTGGTGGGGGCGGTCACCGCCGCGGACGTGCAGGCGGCGGTACGGTTCGCGGCGCGGCGGCGGCTGCCGGTCGCCGTCCTGGCCACCGGCCACGGCACCCCGATGTCCTCGGACGGGGCGGTGCTGATCGCCACCCGGCGGATGGACGCCGTCACCATCGACGAGGCGAACCGGGTCGCCCGGGTCGAGGCCGGCACCCGCTGGGACCAGGTTGTCGCGGCGGCCACGCCGTTCGGCCTGGCACCGCTCAACGGTGCCTCCCCGACCGTCGGGGTGGTCGGCTACACGCTCGGTGGCGGGCTCGGCCCGTTGGGCCGCGCCTACGGGTACGCCTCCGACCGGGTCCGCGCCATCGACCTGGTCACCGCCGACGGCGAACTGCGCCAGGTGACCGCGTCGAGCGAGCCGGACCTGTTCTGGGCACTGCGCGGCGGCAAGGGGAACTTCGGCGTCGTCACCGCCCTCGAGTTCGACCTCGTACCGCTGCCGCACTTCTACGGCGGTGGCCTCTTCTTCCCCGGCGAGTACGCCCCGCAGGTGCTGAACGCCTGGCGGGAGTGGGTCGCGACGGTCCCGGACGAGATGACCTCCTCGGTCGCGTTGCTCCGGCTGCCGCCCCTGCCCGAGGTTCCCGAGCCGCTGCGGGGACAGTTGACCGTGCACGTCCGCATCGCGTACGCGGGCCCTGCCGCAGACGCGGAGCCGTTGGTCGCGCCGCTGCGCGCGGTCGCCCCGGCGATCATCGACACGGTCGCCGAGATGCCGTACGCGGCGGTCGGTTCGATCCACGCCGACCCGCCCGCGCCGATCCCCCTCTACGACCGGTCCGCGGTGCTGCGGGACTTCCCGGCGGAGGCGGTCGACGCCGTCGTCGAGCTGGCCGGACCGGGCGCCGACTGCCCACTGGTGCTGGTCGAGATCCGGCACCTCGGCGGTGCCCTGGCGCGTCCCGGCGGGTCCCCGAGCGCGATCGACCACCACCAGCTTCCGTTCCTGTTCTACACGGTGGCCATCGCCGGCCCCGACCAGGCGGACGCGGTCGACACGTACGCCGCGAAGCTGCTCCAGGGCCTGGCCCCGTGGGACAGCGGACGTCGTTTCGTCAACTTCCTCACCGCCACCGACGCCACCGCCGAGGGTGTCCGTAGCGCCTACAGCACCGCCACCTACGAGCGGCTGCGGGCGGTCAAGGCCAGCTACGACCCGGAGAACCTGTTCCGGGTGAACCAGAACATCGAGCCGCTGCCGAACGCCTGACGGTGGCGCGCTGGGCCGCGTCCGTTCCTCCTCGGACGCGGCCCACCGCTCGAACTCCGGCTCCCGAAGCAGGCCGCCCCGGCGGCTTTTTGTGCTATTCATCGCCTGTCTGTCTGTTTTGACCAGGCAACTTTGCGCGACCTACGGTGGGCGCTGACGACGTCCGGGGTATGCCTGCGACCCGCGCCGTATCTCCGGCCAGACCGACCTGGCGGACACGTCGTTCCGGGACGGTGTGACGAATCGGGGGCCGGCGACGCTGACTCCTGTGGCGGAGTAGCTCCGCCGCCTCAGGGAGGTGCAGATGGCGCAGGCGTACGCCCGGCGACGGGCCCGATGATCCGTCGAGCGGGCCCCGACGCGACCGTTGGCGGCGACGACCTGTCGTACGCCGTCGCCGCCGCCCGGGACGGTGACGACGAGGCGTTCCGGACGCTCTACCGGCTGGTCCAGCCCCTACTACTGCGATATCTGCGCGTGCTGGTCGGTGACTCCGCCGAGGACGTGGCCTCGGAGACCTGGCTACAGATCGTCCGCGACCTGCACTCATTCCAGGGTGACTACGACAGGTTCCGGGGCTGGGCGGCGACCATCGCCCGGCACCGCGCGCTCGACCATGTCCGGTACGTGCGTCGACGGCCGAGCGTTCCCGTGCCGGTGGAGGAGCTGGGTGAGCTGGCCGATGGCGCCGACACCGCCGGTCTGACCATCGAGGCGATGGCCACCCGCGCCGCGATCGAACTCATCGCCACGCTGCCGCCGGACCAGGCCGAGGTGGTGGTGCTCCGGGTGGTGCTCGGGCTGGACGTGGCGGCGACGGCCAAGGTGCTGGGTAAGCGCAGCGGTGCCGTGCGTACCGCCGCCCACCGGGGTTTGCGACGTCTCGCCGAGCACTTCCCGCAGCCAGCGTCGATTCCCGTCGATGACGGGGCGGAGCGGGCGAGGACGGCAGTGACGGTGGCGCGGCGGTTGACGCTGAAGGACATGAGATGAGCAGATTCGTACGCGGGAGATCCGTTCGTGACGGCGGTGAGGGCTGGCCCGGTGGTGCCGGCACCGGCCCTCAGGATGACCTTGCCCGGTTGCTTGCCGCGGTCTCCGGCTCCGCGCACCCGGACGAGTTGGCCGGCGAGGAAGCCGCGATCAGTGCGTTCCGGGCACACCACGCGGGCCAGCTCCGCCCGCCGGCAGCACGCCGGTCGGTTCCGGCGTCGGTGGCCAGGTACGTCACCGTGAAGGTTGCCCTCGCCTCGGCCCTCGCCGTCGCGGCAACCGGTGGTGTGGCGCTCGCCGCCACGACCGGCGCGATACCCGACGCACTCGGCGGAGCGAGGTGGGGCGGTGCACCGGCACGCCCACACGTCACGCCGCGACCGTCGGAGTCCAACGGCCCCGGGGGCGCCGGTCCGGCTTCCACCGCCCCGCGTGACTGGTGCCGGTCCTACCAGGCCCGAACCAGTGAGGGGGAGAGCGACATGCTGGACGACCCGCAGTTCCGTGCCCTGGTCGCCGTCGCCGGGGGGCGCAACGAAGTGGCCGGCTACTGTGCCGGCCTGCTCGGCGGCGACGCCGACGGGGGCCCGCCCGGGGCCGACCGGTCCCAACCTGCGGAGGGCAGGTCTGCTCATCCGACCGGCAAACCGTCCTACCCGCCCGGCAAGCCGACGGATCTGCCTGGCAAGCCGGACAAACCAGGCGGAGGGCCGCTCACGTCGACACCCGGACATCAGCCGGGTCGACCGACGCCCCAGCCGAACAACCGGTCCTGAGCACCGGAAACTCCCACCCCATCAATCGAGCTGAGAACAAACCCATGCATGTGTCCCAGCGGGAGCAGGACGAGCAGGTCGCCGGGAACGGACCGCAGACGGTCCAGCCGGTGTTCCTCGACCAGACCGGTCGTCGCCGTCGCCTGACCGTCACCATCGGCTCCGGCGTCGCCGCCGCACTGCTGGCCAGCCTCGCCCTGATCGGGCTCGGGCTGTTCGGCGGCACATCGGCAGTGATCCCGGGTTGGCCCGGTGGCGACAGCGGCTCCGGACCGAGACCCGAGACACGGATCGAGGAGATGAGCCCGTCCCCGGGATCAGCCGGCCGGAACGACCAGGTCTCGGTGACGGCACCGACTCACGTCGCCACCAGGTCGTCCGTGCCGGCCCCACCACGGCCCGCACCGTCGTCGGTCAGCCCGCTCCCGAGCAGCGGCGTCACGACGCAGCCGGGCCAGGGTGGCCTGCACCGCAACACCCCGAGCGGTAGGCCCGACAAGTCGCCCGGCAAGCCGAGCTGATCCGATGCCGAAGCACATCGCGGTGAAGGACGCCCGCGCACACTGGTATCTGCTGGTGCTGAGCCTGCTCGTACTGCTCGTGGTGCTGTCCCTGCACGCGTACACCACCGGAGTCGGTGGCGGGACCGGGCATCCGGCCAACGGGGCCGATCCCACCCCGGCCGGCGACGAGTTCACCGGCGCGGGACCGGTGATCCGCCTCGACGGCGGCGCGGTGGTCAGCCGTACGATGCCCGCCCGTACGATCGCCCTCACCTTCGACGACGGCCCCGACCCGGTCTGGACGCCCCGAATCCTCGAGGTGCTCCGCCGGCACGACGCGCACGCCACCTTCTTCGTGGTCGGAGCACGGGTGAACGAGCATCCGGAACTCGTCCGGCGAATACTCGCCGAGGGCGACGAACTCGGCTCCCACACGTTCACCCACCCGGATCTCAGTGCCCTGCCCGGTTGGCGGCGGGAGATCGAATTCAGCCTCACCCGTAGTGCGGTCGCCGGGGCCACCGGCCGGCAGGTCACACTGATGCGACCGCCGTACTCGGCCAGTCCGCAGAGCCTGACCGGGAACGACGTCGGCGTGCTGCGCGACGGGGCCCGGACCGGGCACGTCGTCGTGCTCACCGACGTCGACAGCGGGGACTGGCAACGGCCGGGGGTCGACGCCATCGTGGCCGCCGCCAGTCGGGAGCGGGCCGGTGCGGGTGCGGTGGTGTTGATGCACGACGGCGGAGGCGACCGCTCGCAGACCCTGGCCGCCCTGGACCGGCTGCTCGGCGAACTGACCGCCAAGGGCTACCGGTTCACCACCGTCTCCGAGGGCCTCGGCGTGCCCCGCTCGGACGTCGCCGCGCCGGCCGTGGCACAGCTGCGGGGCAAGGCACTGCGCTACGTCCAGCTCGGCGCCGACCTGACGGCCGACGCGATGAACTGGCTGCTCGCGGCGGCTCTGATCCTCGGCATCGGCCGACTGTTCGTGCAGGTGGTGGCGACCCGCGTCCACCTGGGACGGGTACGCCGGCGACGTCGGAACCCGGTACCGGTCCAGGCGCCCGTCTCGGTGATCGTGCCGGCCTACAACGAGGCCGCGAACATCGCCGCCACCGTACGTTCGCTGGTGACCAGCGACTATCCGGCGCTCGAGGTGATCGTGGTCGACGACGGGTCCAGCGACGACACCGCTGGCATCGTCGAGCGGTTGGGGCTGCCCGGGGTCCGGGTGATCCGTCAGGCCAACGCCGGCAAACCCGCCGCCCTCAACACCGGCATCCGGGCAGCCCGCGCCGACCTGGTGGTCCTCGTCGACGGCGACACGGTCTTCCAGCCCGACACGATTCACCGCCTGGTCCAGGACTTCGCCGACCCCGGCGTGGGGGCGATCTCCGGCAACACCAAGGTCGCCAACCGGCGCCGGCTGCTCGGTCGGTGGCAGCACCTGGAGTACGTCATCGGCTTCAACCTCGACCGCCGGATGTACGACGTGCTGCGCTGCATGCCGACCATTCCCGGGGCGATCGGCGCCTTCCGCCGGCAGGTGCTGGTCGACGTCGGCGGGGTACCGGCGGACACACTTGCCGAGGACACCGACCTCACCATGGCGGTGCTGCGCGCCGGTTGGAAGGTGACGTACGAGGAGTCGGCGATCGCCTGGACCGAGGCGCCGTCGTCCCTGCGTCAACTGTGGCGGCAGCGCTACCGCTGGTGTTACGGGACCATGCAGGCGATGTGGAAGCACCGCCGGTCGGTGGTGGAGCGCGGGGCCGGTGGTCGGCTGGGCCGGCGGGCCCTGCCGTACCTCGCGGTCTTCCAGGTCCTGCTGCCCCTCACGGCGCCCGCGGTCGACCTCTTCGCGATCTACGGTCTGATCTTCCTGCCCTGGTCGCAGCTCATCCTGGCGTGGCTGGGACTGCTGGGGCTCCAGGCGCTGACCGCCGCCTACGCCCTGCACCTGGACCGGGAGCGGTACGGGCCGCTCTGGACCTTGCCGTTGCAGCAGTTCGTCTACCGCCAGGTGATGTATCTCGTGGTCATCCAGTCGGTGGTGACGGTGCTGCTCGGTTCCCGGCTGCGCTGGCACCGGATGGTGCGTACCGGCGAAGCCGCGGCGCTCGTCGAGGCAGGGGCCGCCGCTTCGCGACGTTGACCGGGCCGGTGCCGACCGGCTCGACGTCGACCGGCTGAACAGGGCGAGCCCGCACCTCAGCATTGAGGTACGGGCTCGCTGTCTGTCCGGCCCCGGGGTGGGCCGTACGGGCGTCAGTGCGTCGGCGCGGGGCTGCTCGCCGCCTTCTCCTCGGCGGCGAGGCGCTCGGTGCCGCTCAGCGTGCTCAGCGGCTTCTCCTTGATGAACACCACGGCGATGACGGCCAGCAGCGCGATCGGTGCGCCGACCAGGAACAGGTCGGCGGTGGCGGTGCCGTAGACGTCCTGGACGATCCGGAGCACCGGTTCGGGCAGGGTGCTCAGGTCGGGGACGGCGGCGGTGCCGCTGCCGCCGTCGGGCGCCGGGCCGAGTTTCTCGCTGAGCAGCGAGGTGACCCGGTTGGCCAGGACCGCGCCGAGGGCGCTGACCCCGATCGCCCCACCCATGCTGCGGAAGAAGGTCAGCACCGAGGTGGTCGCGCCGAGTTCGTTCGCCGGCACGTCGTTCTGGGCGGCGAGGACCAGGTTCTGCATGAGCATGCCGACGCCGATGCCGAGCACCGCCATGTAGATCGAGAGCACGAGCACACTGGTGCGGGCGTCGATGGTGCCGAGCAGGACCATGCCGGCGGTCATGATGGCGCCACCGGCGACCAGGTAGATCTTCCACCGGCCGTACTTGGTGATGAGTTGGCCGGCGATGGTGGACGAGACCAGCAGACCGAAGATCATCGGCAGGCTCATCAGCCCCGCCACGGTCGGCGACTTGCCGAGCGAGACCTGGAAGTACTGCGACAGGAAGACGGTGCCGCCGAACATCGCCACACCGACCAGCACGCTCGCGATGGTGGCCAGCGAAACGGTGCGGTTGCGGAAGATGCCGAGCGGGATGATCGGTTCGGCCACCCGCGACTCGACCCAGATCGCCAGTGCCAGCAGCACCACGCCACCGCCGACCATCAGCGCGGTCCAGCCCGAACCCCAGGCGAACTTGTGCCCGGCCAGCGAGGACCAGACCAGCAGGGTGGAGACGCCCGAGATGATCAGCAGCGCGCCGAACCAGTCGATGTTGACCTTCCGGCGTACGACCGGCAGGTGCAGGGTGCGCTGGAGCAGGAAGATCGAGAGCAGCGTGAACGGTACGCCGATCAGGAAGCACCAGCGCCAGCCCAGCCACGAGGTGTCGACCAGTACGCCACCGATCAGCGGCCCGGCGATGGTGGCGACACCGAAGACCGCACCGAAGATGCCGGAGTAGCGACCCAGTTCGCGGGGCGGGATCATCGCCGCCATGACGATCAGGGCGAGCGCGCTCATGCCACCCGCGCCGATGCCCTGCACGATCCGGCTGACCAGCAGCACCTCGACGTTCGGGGTGAAGCCCGCGATCAGCGAACCGGCGACGAAGAGACCGAGCGAGAGCTGGATCAGCAGCTTCTTGCTGTAGAGGTCGGCCATCTTGCCCCAGAGCGGGACGGTGGCGGTCATCGCCAGCAGTTCGCTGGTGACGATCCAGGTGTAGACGGTCTGGCTGCCGTGCAGGTCGGCGATGATGCGTGGCAGCGCGTTCGCCACCACCGTCGAGGCGAGGATCGACACGAACATGCCGACCATCAGGCCGGAGAGTGCCTGGAGCACTTCCCGGTGGGACATGCGCCCGGAGCCGGCGTCGGGGCCGACATCTGTGTTGTCGGCTGGCGCGGCGGTTGTGGTCATCGACGCTTCCTCACTGTGGAACAGGGTTGGTGCGCTCCGGTGTGCGTACCGGGGCGGAACGTGTGGGGTCAGGAGGCGGATCGGGGATCGGGCAGTCCGGCGGCGATCCCGGAGAACGCCTCGTCGACCAGGTCGGCGAGGGGGAGCTTGCCGGCGCTGCGCGCCCAGCGCATCATCGCGACCCGGAACGCGGCGCCGGTGACGGCGGTGACCAGGGCCGGGTAGCCGTGTTCCGGTCCGAGCCCGAGCCGCGTGGCGAGGGCGTCGGTCATGGCCTGTTCGGTCTCGGTGCTGCTGGCGACCAGACGTGGCAGCAGCGCCGGGTTCCGCTCGATGACCTCCATCCGGAGCACCCAGAGGGGGGCGTCGGCCTGCATCTCGTCGATGATCTCCGCGAGGGCCAGCCGGACGGCGTCCAGCGCGGGCACCTCCAGCGGTGCGGCGCGCAGTGCCGCCAGCACCCGGGCGATGTCGACCGCCTGGTCGCCGAGGAGCGCGTCGTCCTTGGACGAGAAGTAGTTGAAGAACGTACGGGCGGAGACGTCGGCGGCTTCGCTGATCTCCTCGACGGTGACCTGGTCGAGGCCGCGCTCGGCGACCAGGCGCAGCGCGGCGGCGGCCAGGGCGTCCCTGGTCTGCCGCTTCTTGCGGTCCCGGCGCCCGGTGGCGACGTCGTCGGAGATGGTCACCAGGCGACGGTACGAACAAACTTGCAGGCCGCGCAAACTTTTATCGGACGAAGTGATACTTGCCACCGGCCCAGCTCAGCGGCGGTAGACGGCCATCGCCCGCTGGAGCCGTTAGTGCTCCTGCGGGGTGCCGATCGCGGCCCGGAACTCCGTCCACTTCTTGTCCGGTTGTCGTACCCGCAGGCCAGAGCTATTGTCCTGAACATGTCTGGACAGGTTATCCGGCTCAAGCACCAGCGGATCGCCGACGAGCTGGCCCGGGACATCCGGGGCGGCCGGCTCGCCAACGGCGCCCAGCTCCCCGGCGAGCACGCGCTCGCCGCGCGCTTCGACGTGAGCCGGAACACGGTACGACAGGCCCTCACCGAGCTCGGCAAACGCGGGCTCATCTCCACCCACTCCGGAAAGGGCTCGTTCGTCACCTTCGACGGCCGTACCCTCGACGACCGGCTCGGCTGGGCCCGCGCCCTCGCCGAACAGGGGGTGCCGACGACCGTACGGGTGCTCCGCCTCGAACTGGTCCACGAACCCGAACTGGCCGCCCGCTTCGACCTGCCGACCACCGAGTACGTCGCCGTCGACCGGCTCCGGTCCCTCACCGACGGCCCCGCCATCTCGATCGAACGCAGCCGCGTCCCCGCCCTCGGAGAGCTGCGGAAACTGCCCGAACGCGGCCTCACCGGCTCGCTCTACGCCGCCCTACGCGACGCCGGTCTGGTGCCGGACCGGGGCGAGGAGTGGGTAGAGCTGACCCAGGCCACCGAGGACGACGCCGAGCTGCTCGGCTGCGCCGCCGGCAAGCTCTGGCTGCACACCCGCCGACTCAGCCGCGACTCCACCGGAAACCTGGTCGAACACGTCGAGAGCCTGCTCGACCCCGAGCGGTTCCGGCTGCACCTGCGCTTCGGAGGGGAGTCGGCATGACCACCACGACCACGCCCGCTGCCGCGGCACGGGCCGTCGCCGCGCTGACCGGACTCGCCATCGGCGACGCACTCGGCATGCCCACCCAGTCCCTGCCCCGCGAGCGGATCAAGGAACGGTACGGCCGGCTCACCGGCTTCGAACCCGGACCGGCGGACCAGCCCATCGCCCCCGGCATGTCGGCCGGCTCGGTCACCGACGACACCGAACAGGCGGTCCTGCTCGGCCGACTGCTGCTCGACGGCGGCGGCCGGATCGACGGGCACCGGCTCGCCGCCGAACTGCTCTCCTGGGAGGACGAGATGCGCCGCCGGGGCTCACTCGACCTGCTCGGCCCCTCCACCCGGGCCGCCGTCGCCGCCGTCGCCGCCGGCCGCCCGATCGAGGAAGCCGGCCGGTACGGCACCACCAACGGCGCCGCCATGCGGATCACCCCGGTCGGCATCGCCGTACCCCCGAACAACCTGGACCGGCTCGTGGACCGGGTCGTCGAGGCGAGTTGGGTCACCCACAACACCGGGGTCGCGCTCGCCGGCGCGGCGGCCGTCGCCGCCGCCGTCAGCACCGCCCTCGACGGCGCCGACCTCACCACCGCGACCGCGACCGCGGTACGGGCGGCAGAACTCGCCACCACCCGGGGCCACTGGATCGCCGCCGCCGACATCGGCGCCCGGATCGACTGGGCCACCCGCCTCGTCGCCGGCCAGCCGCCGGAACAGGCGGCCGAACTGATCTACCGCCTGGTCGGCACGAGCGTCGCCACCCAGGAATCGGTCCCGGCCGCCTTCGCGGTCCTCGCCGTCCACCCGGACGACCCCTGGCGAGCGGTCCTGCTCGCCGCCTCCCTCGGCGGCGACTGCGACACCATCGCCGCCATCGTCGGAGCCATCGCCGGTGCCGCCCACGGCGCCGACGCGTGGCCATCCGCCGCGCTGCACACCATCGACGCGGTGAACCACCTTCCGTTGCACGAACTGGCGATCAACCTGCTCGCCCTCCGTCAGGACGCCGACCCCGGTCAGCGGACTGACGCCGGAGACCGCAGGGGAAAGGCAGGACAATGATGTCCGCGACCGAACTGGCCGGAACCGCTCCGGCCGAGGCCAACCGGATCGGAGCCATCGAAACCCGAGGCATCGAACCGGTACCCGCCGACGAACGTACGGGCGGACCACGCCAACTCTTCTGGGTGTGGTTCGCGGCCAACATCTCGATCCTGGGACTACCGCTCGGCGCGACCCTGGTCGCCCTGCGCGGCATGAACATCTGGCAGGCGCTGCTCGTCGCCGCGCTCGGCTCCTTCGGCTCCTTCGCGCTGGTCGGCCTGATCAGCGTCGCCGGCAAATGGGGCGGGGCACCGAGCATGACGCTCTCCCGGGCGGTCTTCGGCCCCCGGGGCAACCACGGGCCGACCGTCGTTTCGTGGCTCTCCCGGGTCGGCTGGGAGACGGTCAACACCACCACCGCCGCGTACGCGCTGCTGGCCCTGATTAGCATCATCTTCGGGGTCGGCGCGAACTCCGTACTGACCGTCATCAGCCTGCTCGTCTTCGTCGCGCTGACCCTGGTCGTCTCCGGACTCGGACACGCCACCCTGGTCTGGATCCAGCAGTGGGCCACGTACCTCTTCGGCGCGCTGAACATCCTCGTCGGCGCGTTCCTGATCACGAAGGTGAACTGGGACGCGGTGGCGCACGCCCCGGCCGCCCCGGTCAGCGTGGTCGTCGCCGGAATCGGCGTGATCGCCGCCGGCACCGGTATCGGCTGGGCGAACGCGGGCGCGGACATGGCCCGCTACCAGCACCGGCACGTACCCGGACGGCGGATCGTGGCAGCCGCGTCGGTCGGTGCCGGCGTACCGCTCTTCCTGCTCATCGGCCTCGGCGGGCTGCTCTCCGCCGGTGACGGCAGCCTCGCCTCGGCGAGCGACCCGGTCTCCGCGATCCAGGTGATGCTGCCGTCGTGGATGGCGGTGCCGTACCTGCTCGCCGCCTTCGGTGGGCTGCTGCTCTCCAACAACCTCTCCGTCTACTCGGCCGGACTGACGATGATCACGCTCGGCGTACGGGCCCGCCGGGTGGTGGCCGTCGGGCTGGACATCGTGCTGACCCTGGCCGGCGGCATCTACTTCATGCTGATCGCCGGGGACTTCTACGGACCGTTCATCACCTTCATCTCGCTGCTCGCCGTACCGATCACCGCCTGGGTCGCGGTCTTCCTCGCCGACATGCTCTTCCGCCGGCACTACGACCCGCGCGGCCTGATGGACACCGGCGCCACCAGCGTCTACTGGTACCGGGGCGGATTCCGCTGGTCGGCGGTGCTGCCCTGGGTCGCCGGCATCGTCGTCGGCCTGCTCTTCACCACCGCCTCCACCTCGGCGACCGACGTCTGGTTCAGCGGTCCGCTCGCGGACTCCTGGATGGGGAGCAACGGACTCGGCTGGGTCGTCGCGTTTGTCGTGGCCGGCGGGCTCTACCTGCTCTTCGGCGCGACGACCGCCCGCCGGCTCGGCGGGACGTCCAGCCCCGACCCGACCACCCGGCCCGGCGCCCGCACCGACGGCGAACCCGCGGCGGTACGGCCGTGACCACGCCGAGCACGGCGGTCACCGGTACGGCCGTGACCACGCCGAGCACGGCGGTCACCGGTACGGCCTTGACCGCGCCCAGCGGCGCTTCGGCGGTGCACCGGCCGGACGTACCGGCCCGGCTGGTGCACACCGGAAACGTCGTCGTCGACGTGGTGATGTACCTGCCCCGGCTGCCAGAGAGCGGCGGTGACGTGCTCGCCTCGGAGAGCCGGATCACCGCCGGGGGCGGGCTCAACGTGATGGTCGGCGCCGCCCGCCAGGGGTTGACCGTCGCGTACGCCGGCAGGCACGGCACCGGACCCTTCGCCGACCTGGCCCGACGGCAGCTCGCCGAGGCCGGCGTCGAGGTGATCCAGCCCCCGTCGCCCGAGATCGACACGGGGTTCAGCGTGGCGATGGTCGACCCCTCCGGGGAGCGGACCTTCGCCACCAGCCTCGGCGCCGAAGCGCAGCTCGCCCCGGCCGACCTCGCCCGGATCGTCACCCGCCCCGGCGACATCGTCTACGTCTCCGGTTACAGCCTGGCGTACCCGTCCAACGGTGCGGCGCTCGCCGAGTGGCTCCCCACCCTCGGCCCGGAGGTCACCGTCATCGTCGACCCCGGCCCGCTGGTCTCCGAGATCCCGGCCCCGGTGCTGGCGTCGGCCCTGGCCCGCGCCGACTGGTGGAGCTGCAACGAGCGGGAGGCGCGACTGCTCACCGGCCACGCCGACCCGACCGTCGCCGCGACGGCGCTCGCCAACCGGACCGGTCGGGCCGGGGTGCTGGTCCGGACCGGGCCGGACGGTGCCGTACTGGTGCTGGCCGGTGGCGGCGGGCCGGTTGTCGTACCGGCGTTCCGGGTGGAGGTGGTGGACACCAACGGCGCCGGGGATGCCCACGTGGGCGCCTTCGCGGCGGCGCTCGCCCGAGGGCTCGACCCGGTCGAGGCGGTACGCCGAGCGAACGCCGCCGCCGCGTTCGCCGTCACCCGCCGGGGTCCCGCCACCGCCCCCACCACCACCGAACTCAACTCCCTACTCGGTTGAGTGAAAGGAAGGGCCCCTTATTAACGCATAGCGTTAATAAGGGGCCCTTCCTTTCACCCTCAGGTGCGGTTGACCAGCTTGAGGAAGGCGGCGGGGTGGACGACCGGAATGCGATACTTCCGGGCCTGCCGGGCCTTGCCGGAGAGGCTGTCCGGATCGGCGGCCACCAGCAGTGCGGTCTTTTTCGTCACCGACCGTCCGACCTGGTAACCGGCGCCGAACGCGCGGGCCTCCCAGACCTCACGTGCCTCGTCCATCTGACCGGTGAAGACCACGAGGTCACCGGCGGAGAGTGTGAAGCGTTGCGGAACGGGTGCCACCGCAGGTGCCCCGGGCCCGGCGGAGAGCGCCTCGGCGATCGCCCCGTCGACCTCGCCGGACGCCAGGTCGAGCAGGGACGCCACCTCGTGCAGGTCGCCCAGTTCCTCTGTGGTGACGATGCCGTCGTCGACCGCCTCCGTGGCCAGCGCGCGCAGGTACTGCCGGTGCAGGCCGACGACCTCGCGGCGGGTGAGTCTCAGCGCGTTCGCGGTCTCGACCAGGGCGTCCGTTTCGGCCGCGGACAGGTAGCGGTCGAGCAGCGCCTGGTCGAGCAGGGCCAGGTACGCGTCCGCCTGCGGCGGTTCGGGTACGCGCGGCAGCCGGTCGACCAGCCGGGCCAGGAAGTGCACCTGTCGGGCGGCTGCGGCACCCCGCGTCATCGCCGTCGCCGCAGCGGTCGGGGCCAACTCGGGCCACACCTGTTTACGTGCCAGCCGGATGGCGTCCTCCCAGGGTGCGGGCTGTCCCGCCGAGGCGAGGTAGTACGCCAGCAGTCGGGCTGCCGCAAGCGCGTCGTCCAGGGCCGAGTGCGCCTGTTGCTGGGGGATCGCGGCGGCGAGGCAGCAGTCGGCGAGACTGCGGCTGGCCAGTGGGAGGAAGCGTGGCGCCAGCCGCATGGTGCAGAGGCCGTCCGCGTGGTGGATCGGCACCGTGGCGCCGAGCCGGGCGTACTCGGCGGTGACGAACCGGGCGTCGAAGGCGAGGTTGTGTGCGACCACGAGACGGTGCCGCAGGCGTTCCGTGATCTCCCCGGCGAGCTGCCGGAAGGTGGGGGCGTGTCGTACGTCGGCCGCCCGGATGGCGTGGATCCGTTGTGGACCGAGGTCCCGCTCCGGGTTGACCAGGCTCGACCAGTGGTCGGTGACCCGACCCCGCTCGTCCACATGCACCACGGCGATCTCACAGACCCGGTCGTGCATGGCCGGGTTGAGACCGGTGGTCTCCACGTCAATGACGGCGTACACCTGGCGCCACCTTCTCTGCTGTCGGAGCACAGGCAAGCCACACTATTGACCACGACCGGCGAACAGTACGGCCGAAGGTACCGGCCCACCACTACCGACAGCCGGCCGGTCGGACCGAGGGCCGGTCGGTCGGTCGGACCTACAGCCGGCTGGCGAGCCAGGAGGTCCATTCCCGCATGACCCGCTGGGACTCGACGCCGAACCGGAGTACGGCGTAGTTGCCGAACTTGGGGTGGGTGGTGTCGTCGTAGCCCTCCGCCCGCATCCAGTCGAGTTCCTCCTCGAAGGCGGTGAGCGTGGCGGCGGCCTGTTCGGCGAGGCTGCGGTAGACGGCCGCCATCCGTTGTGGATCGGCGCTGTTCACCGCGTACGCCTTGAGCGCGACCTCGCTTCGTGGCGCGATGGTCGGTGGCTGCGGTAGCCAGTCGGCGAGTGCGGCCCGCCCCGCTGCCGTGACGTTCGCTCAGTCCTTCATCTTCACGGTGACCGTGGCGGTGTCGCTCAACCCCGCCTCGGTCAGTCGGTAGACGAACGTGTCGGCGAGCCGGTGGCTGGCGGTACGGACGTACTGCACCTCGTAGCGGGAGTCGACATTGGTCAGGTAGCCGTACTTCGGCGGCGAGGTGACGGTGAGCTTCGCCGCGCCGCTGGCCAGGTCGTTGTCGCGCACTTTGATCACCTTCGGGGTGTGCCGGTAGGCGTGGGCCAGGTCGTCGTTGGCGATCGGGACGGTGGCGAAGGTGCCGTCGCCCCGACCGAGGTGGACGACGGTCGTACCGGTGCGCTCCGAGGTGGTCCGTACGTCCAAGCGGCCGTCGGCGTTGACGTCGAGCACCTGGAGGGAGTAGCTCTCCTGCGGCTCCCCGTCACGCAACGGGACCCGCGTGCCGTTGTCGAGCAGCACGACCACGTCACCGTCGTTCGGGTGGTCGACGCAATTGATCACCACGTCCTGCCGCCCGTTGCCCTGGAAATCCGCCAGCAGATAGCGCGGATCGGCGCAGGCGTACGTGACCGGCCCCGGGACCAGGGTGCCGGCCGGGGTGTTGAGCAGCGTGGTGAAACCGCCGAAGTACGTGCTCAGGTAGAGATCGGGCAGGTCGTCGCCGTTGAACTCGGCAACCTCGATGTGGTCGGTCTCCCAGAGGCCGGGGAGCGTTCCGGCCGGCTGGAAGTTCCGCAGGATCAGCAGGCCGTAGTCGACCGCCGGACCGCAGCACCAGCCGACGACCAGTTCGACGACACCGTCGCCGCCGATGTCGAGCGCGGTGCCGGTGTCGGGGCAGAAATCGGAGTTCGGGTCGCCCGGAACCCGGTACGGGTGCAGCGTGGCGCTGCCGTACCGTCCGGTGCCGTCACCGGGGAAGACGTTGACCCCGCAGCCCCCCGTGACGGCGACGCCGAGGGTGATCCGGTCGGGGTGCCCGTCGCCGGTGACGTCCCCGTAGAACGCCTGACCCGTACCGGCTGCCGAGGCGGCGGGCGGATGCGTCAGGGCGGCTCCCGAACCGGTGGCGACGACAAGGGCGACGGTGAGGACAAGACGGCGGGCATGATGACGTACGGTCCACATGGGCCAGCTCCTCGGCTTGACCGCCAGAGGCCATCTGACCTCGGGTTTCTCGGACGGTAGTGGCCGTTGCGCAAGACCGGCCCGGATCTGACCGTGTTCCGACAATCACGCTCGGTGTAATTTCGTTCGCCCGGACGGGCGCGTACGACGGCGGGCCGCCGGGGCCGATAATGTGCCGGGAACCGTCGGTCGGAGAGTGGGGCGACGCATGGTCACGGGCTTGACGTTGCCGCCGTCGGTCGAGGCGGGGCGGGTCGTCGACGCGGTCCTCGCGGACCTGCGCGACGGGGCGCACCGAGGTGTGGTGGTCGACTCGCCGCCGGGCGCCGGGAAGTCGACCCTGGTGGTGCGGGCCGCCGTGGAGCTTTCCTCGGCCGGTGTGCCGCTGATCGTGATCGCCCAGACCAACGAGCAGGTCGACGACCTCATCGACCGGCTGGCGGTGGCCGCGCCCGAACTGCGGATCGGGCGGCTCTCGGCCACCGACTACGTACCGTCGGAGCGGGTCTCGCGGCACGACGGCGTCCGGGTCGCGGCCAAGGTCGCGGAGCTGGGCGGTCCGGCTGTGACCATCGGTACGGCGGCCAAGTGGGCGATGGTCTCCGAGGGTTCCTGGCCCTGGGCGATCGTCGACGAGGCGTACCAGATGCGCTCCGACGCCCTGCTCCGGGTCGCCGCCCGGTTCGAGCGGGCGCTCTTTGTCGGCGACCCCGGTCAGCTCGACCCGTTCTCGACCGTGGACACGGTCCGCTGGACGGGCCTGACCTGGGATCCGATGCAGAGCGCGGTCGCGGTGCTGCTTCGGCACAACCCGGAGCTGCCGGTGCACCGGCTGCCGGTCTCCTGGCGGTTGCCGGCCTCGGCGGCACCGGTGGTGGCGCAGGCGTTCTACCCGTTCACCGGTTTCCGGGCCGGCACGTCGGCCGGGGACCGGACGCTCGCGTTGACCGTGCCCGGACCGGGTGACCCGGTCGACGCGGCGCTGGAGCTGGCCGCCACCAGTGGTTGGGCGCTCTACGAGCTACCCGCCCGGCACACCCCGCGTACGGACACCGAGGCGGCGGCGGCCTGTGCCGCGCTGGCCCGGCGGGTGCTCGAACGCGGTGCGGTGGCGGTTTCGGAACGTTCCCCCGATCCGGCGCCGGTCGACGCGTCCCGGATCGCGATCGGTGCCGCCCACCGGGACCAGGTCGCGGTGATCCGGTCGTTGCTCGGCCCGGCGGGCGAGGGGATCACGGTGGACACCGCGAACCGGCTCCAGGGTCGGGAGTACGACCTGACCGTGGTGCTGCACCCGCTCTCCGGGCGGCGTGACGCGACCGCGTTCCACCTGGAGTCGGGGCGGCTCTGCGTGCTCACCTCCCGGCACCGGCACGCCTGCGTGGTGGTGGCCCGCGCCGGCATCGCCGAGCTGCTCGACGCCCACCCCTCCACCGAGCCGGTGCACCTGAACGTGCCGGTGAAGTTCCCCGACGGCTGGGAGGCGAACCAGTCGATGATGTCGGTGCTGGAGGGCTCCCGCGCGTCGCGTCAGTAGCCGTTGACGACCTGCGTCAGTAGCCGTTGACGACCTGGTTGAGCAGCGGCTCGCCGGCGACGTACCGGCGCAGTTGGTCCCCGGCCAGCCGGTAGGCGCGGGCCATCAGGCCGTGCACCATCGCGCCGACGTGCGGCGTGATCAGTACGTTCGGCAGCCCCCAGAGCGGGTCGTCGGCGGGGAGCGGCTCCGGTTCGGTGACGTCCAGGGCCGCCGCGATCCGACCGGTGGCGAGTTCGGCGTAGAGCGCGGCCGGGTCGGCGACCGGGCCTCGGGAGGCGTTGACGAGCAGGGCGCCGTCCGGCATCGCGGCCAGGAAACGGGCGTCGATCAGGCCCCTGGTCTGGTCGGTGAGCGGCACCAGCAGGACCACGATGTCGGCCTCGGGTAGCAGTCGTGGCAGCTCGGTGACCGCGTGGACGTTCTCCTCGGGGCGGGCGGTCCGGGCGGCCAGGGTCAGGGTCACCCCGAACGGGGCGAGTCGGGCGGCGACCGCGGTGCCGATCGAGCCGGCGCCGACGATCAGTACGCGCTTGCCGTACAGCTCGTCGGTCGGTGCGACCTCCTGGTGCGCCCACTCGTGCCGCTGCTGGGCGCGGACGAGGGCGGGGAACCGGCGCAGCTGGGCCAGGATCGCGCCGACCACCCACTCGGCCGTCGACGAGTCGTGCACGCTGCGCGCGTCGCAGAGGGTGACGCCCGGGGGCAGGATCCTGATGAACGCGTCCGCTCCCGCACTGGGTAGCTGGATCACCCGCAGGTCGCGCAGGCGGGGAAGGAGCTCGACCATGGGGGGCTGGCCGATGAACGTCGGCAGCCAGAACTCGACCCCGGTCGGGTCCGACGGCAGTCGGGACGGGTCGTCCGCGACCTCGACGGTGACGCTGGGCGGCAGCTCGCCGAGCAGCGGTATGCCTGACTTATGAGGAATCCACGCCTTCACGTATTAAAACGATAGCTTTTCATAATTCGTCGATGGCTGCCGGACCCGGAAATCCGCAGGTCGGAGCCGTTCCGTCGATGGGATGCGGGAGCCTTCCCGATCATCGTCGTGACTGTTGTGCGGTGAATCATAAGGAACTTCTATAAGTAGCTGATATATAACTGAGCCGTGGCGAACGGATCTTCCGACAGCGACCCCGACCTGCTCCGTACGGTGACCAGCTTCGACCGGGTGTTACGGCTGCTGCGGCGGCTCACCACGCCGGACGGGCTCAGCCTCACCGCCGCCTCCACCCTCTACCGGCTGGACGAGTTCGGCGCGCACCGCCTCTCCGACCTGGCCGTGGCGGAGGGCGTCACCCAGCCCGGCATGACCCAACTCGTCTCCCGACTGCAACGCGACGGGCTGGCCGTACGCGGTGGCGACCCCGCCGACGGCCGGGTGGTCGTCGTCGAGATCACCGAGGCCGGCCGAGAACTGGTCCGCGACCGCCGCACCACCCGCGCCCGGATGCTCGCCGAACTCCTCGCCGACCTGTCGGCACCGGAGCGGGAAGCCGTGGTGACCTCGTTGCGGGTGCTGGACCGGCTCGCCGAACGAACAGCCGCACACTGAACGACACTCTCGACAAGGACATGTGATCCGATGGTTCTGAACGGGCGGGACAGCACCAGCCCCGGCACCGACCGGAGCGGTCCGGCCGGCGGCGCCGACAACCCGCGCTACAAGTGGATCGCGCTGTCGAACACCACCCTCGGCATGCTGCTCGCCACCATCAACTCGTCGATCGTGCTGATCTCACTGCCGGCGATCTTCAACGGGGTGCACCTCAACCCGCTGGAGCCGGGCAACGTCAGCTACCTGCTCTGGATGCTGATGGGTTACATGCTGGTCACCGCCGTCCTGGTGGTGACCCTCGGCCGGCTCGGCGACATGTATGGGCGGGTCCGCATCTACAACGCCGGCTTCGCGATCTTCACCGTCACCTCGATCGTGCTCTCCCTCGACCCGCTCGACGGCGGGGGAGGAGCACTCTGGCTGATCGGCTGGCGGGTGCTCCAGGCCGTCGGCGGCTCGATGCTGATGGCGAACGCCGCCGCGATCGTCACCGACGTCTTCCCGGCCCGGCAACGCGGCACCGCGCTCGGCATCAACATCGTCGCCGGGATCGCCGGCTCGTTCATCGGACTGGTCCTCGGCGGACTGCTCTCCGAGTGGAACTGGCGCTCGGTGTTCTGGGTCAACGTACCGATCGGTGTGCTCGGCACCATCTGGGCGTACCGCTCGCTGCACGACACCGGCGTACGGATCAAGGCGAGGATCGACTGGTGGGGCAACCTCACCTTCGCCGTGGGGCTGACCGCGCTGCTCGCCGGCATCACGTACGGCATCCAGCCCTACGGCGGGCACACCATGGGCTGGACCAACCCGTGGGTGCTGACCGGGTTGATCGGCGGCGCCGCCGTACTCGTGCTCTTCTGCGTGATCGAGTCCCGGGTGGCCGAGCCGATGTTCCCGCTGAAGCTGTTCCGGATCGCCGCCTTCGCCAGCGGCAACGCCGCCAGCCTGCTCGGTTCGATCGCCCGTGGCGGCCTCCAGTTCATGCTGATCATCTGGTTGCAGGGCATCTGGCTGCCGTTGCACGGCTACAACTACGAGCAGACCCCGCTCTGGGCCGGCATCTACCTGCTCCCGCTCACCATCGGCTTCCTCGCCGCCGGACCGCTCGCCGGAGCCCTCTCCGACCGGTACGGCGCCCGGCTCTTCGCCGCCGGCGGCCTGGTCGTGATGGCCGCCTCCTTCGCCGGGCTGCTGCTCATTCCGAGCGACTTCAACTACTGGGTCTTCGCCGCGCTGGTCTTCCTCAACGGACTCGGCGGTGGTCTCTTCGCCGCCCCGAACACCGCGCTGGTCATGTCGAGCGTGCCGGCCCGGCTGCGGGGCGCCGCCTCGGGCATGCGGGCGACCTTCCAGAACGCCGGCATGGTGCTCTCCATCGGCGTCTTCTTCTCGCTGATGGTGGCCGGGCTCGCCGGGTCGCTGCCGGGGACGCTCGACTCCGGGCTGACCGCGCAGGGCGTACCGGCCGCCGCCGCGCACACCGTCGCCGAACTGCCGCCGGTCGGTACACTCTTCGCCGCGTTCCTCGGCTACAACCCGATCGAACAACTGCTCGGCCCGCAGGTGCTCGGTGCCCTGCCGGCGGTGAACGCCGAGACGCTGACCGGTCGGGAGTTCTTCCCGCACCTGATCGCGGGACCGTTCCACCATGGACTCGGCGTGGTCTTCTGGCTCGCGATCGCGATGGCCCTGGTCGGTGCGGTGGCGTCGCTGTTCGCGCCGAAGTCCCGCCCGGCCGGGCCGGCGGAGGACCCGGTGACCCAGGAAGCGGAGCTGGCCGACTGAGGCACTGGTCGGGGCATGATGGTCGTCATGGTGGCCACCGTGTCGGCGCGGCTGAGAGCGTTGTCGCGTCTGCGATGGCCGTGGATCGCGCCGGTCGCGCTGATGCTCCTGGCGCTGCTGCTGATGCCACTGCACGAGCGCTGGTACGCCTTCGTCGGGAACTACGACGTCCAGGGCGACGACCAGCGGATCGAATGGCTCTACACGGTTGCGCTCCTGCGGGCCAGCTCCGGTTTCGTCTACGGCCAACTGATGGCGCTCGGCCTCGGCGCGGTGCTCGGCCGCCAGTTCGTCCACATCGGACAGCGCGGTCGCGGAACAGCGCCGCTACTGTCCACGATGGTCGCCGCCGCGCTGACCGGCACCGCGCTGGCCCTGGTGAACCTGGCGGTGGTGGTGCCGGTCGCGGTGGCGGGCAGCGGGTGGAGCGCCTCCCTCGCGGAGGCTCGCGTCCTGGGCCCGGACCTCGTCCACGACCTCGGATTCTGGCAGGTGCTGCTGGTCGGAGTGGTGTCGTTCCCGCTCTGGGCGGTGGCCGGTGCCGGTGCGGCGGTGCTGACTGGTCCGAACCGCCGGGTCGTCCCGGCGATCTCGGCCTGGCTGCTGCTCGGCCTGGTGCTGGCCGGCGTGCTGGTGCTCTGGAGCGAACGGACCCCGGTCGTGCTGACCGCTGTCCTGCTCAGCCCCGCGTACGGCAGCCTCGCCGCCGCCTTCGACACCGGCGCGGGCGGTACGACGGTCACCGTGTCCCTGCTCGCCGCCGGGGCCGGCTACGCGTTCCTGCTCGTGACCGCCGCGTCCCGGGCCACCCGTCGGAGGGCGTCCAGGGCGGCTCGACGCGGCGGCGACGGCTCCGGACAGGTCGGTCCGGAGCCGGGTGGGGCCCCGACCGACGCCGGATCCAGGTGACACCCGTCATGATCGGTTCGTACCGGACGTCGGGGCGGTAAGCTCGCTCTCGTGGCCGCCGTGACACTTACCCGCCCCTTGTGGTGGGTGGCGCGCCGGTCACTGCGGCTGCTCACCGGCCTGATCCTGATGGCCCTCCTGCTCGGCCTGAGCGCCGGCACCGGTGAGGCCGCACCCGCCGCGCCATCGCTCGCCGTCGCGCCAGCCGCCGCGACCGTGTCGTCCACGGCCGACACAACCTCGGCGGACCCGCGCGGGGTGGTCGCCGAACCACCGAGCGGCACGACACCGGGGGCCGGGACCGAAGTCGGCGCGGGTACCGAGGTCGTCGCGCCGGTGGAGGTCGACGGTGCCGTCGAACCCGCCCAGGTGGCGGCCGACCGGGCGGCCCTCACTTCGGTCGAGCCGGACCCACGGTCGGTCCGACGGCTGCCGGCCGCCGCCGACGCGGCGAGCGCCTCCGGGCACGGCCTTCCCACCGGACAGCGGGCCCCGCCGCTGAGCTGACACCCCACCGGTTGTCACACCGGTGCGTGGGTGTTCCGCGGCGCATGCACGTTCCGCCACCGCACCGCAGCCCCGGCCGGGGGTTTCGGACCAGGACGTCGAACGTGCACCCGCCTTTCCGGTCGGATCCCTGAACGTCATCGTTTATCGGCGAGGTGTGCTGGTTATGGAAAACCTCATGTACTTCTTCCTGCTCGACATTCCACGGGCCGCGGGGATCTGGTCCGCCCTGATCGTGGTGGCATTCGCCGCGATGGCGGTCCTGATCGCCCGTCGACCCCGACCCGAAGCCGCCGACGCCGGTGACGTCCTCCGTGGCGAGCAGGGCGGTCGACTCCGGGCGGCGGTCGCCGGCCGGGCCCGGCTCACCGCCGAGGCCGAGGAGTTGGCCCGCTACGCCGAAGAGGTGGGGGTCGCGGCGACGCGGGCAGCCGAGACGGCCCGCCGACGCCGCGAGGAGTGGCTCGCCTCGCAGGACGAGGTCGAGGAGGCGTGGAAGGCGTACGAGGCCGCTGACGCCGACGCTCGACGGGTCGCCGCGACCACGTACCTGCCGGTGCCGCGTACGCCCCGTACCCCGGCCGAGTACGCCGACCGGGAGCGTTACCTGCACCGGGCGGCGTTGAGTGCGTGCGGCCGGCAGGAGCTGTCGGTGTTGGAGCTGAGCGACGCGCTGGCGCACCGCAACGGGTGGGACCCCCGCCGGCACCCGGTGGAGCAGGAAGTGGTGCTGCGCCGGGCCGTACGCGACGGCCGACTCGCCGCCCAGCGTCGGGCGGCGGAACGTGAGCGGGCCGCCTGGCACACCGCCGAGGCGGCGGCCGTCGCCGCGCAGAGCCTGCGGGACGAGGCGTTCGCCGCCGCCGAGCGGGCCCGTCAGGCAGCGCACCTGCTGCCCCCGACCGGCGGTACGGGCAACGGTACGGGCAACGGTTCGGCCCGGGACGTGTCCCGCCGCCCGCAGCAGGCCACCCGCTGGCGCGCCGCCCGCGCCGGCTGACCCGGCCGGCTGGCGTGGCCAGCCGGCCGACCCGGGGCGGTGTCGTACCCGCCCCGGGCGCTGATCGGCGTGGCCGGAAGCAGACGGGGTCAGCGCAGCCCGAAGCAGGTGCCGCAGCCCCCGCCCGGATCACCGAGCTGCGAGTCGTCGACCAGGCTCACCGGCTTGGTCACCAGCGGGTCGTCGACCGCGATCGGCTCGGCGGTCATCTCCAGCTCGTCGGAGAAGGTCAGCCGCAGGCAGGCGACCGGCGCGGCGATGGTTCGCATGAGACAGACGCCGAGCTGGCCGGGGATCGCCCGACCGATCGTCGTCGCGGTCACCGGCGTCGGGCCGTCCGACCGGTACGGCCGCAGTTGACCGTCGAGGGCGTACGCCTGGTCCTGATCGGTCCGGAACGAGACGATGGTGAAGCGGAACAGTGCCGAGTCCGGCCCGCAGTTGGTGATCTCCGCTGGGACCGTGACCCGGCCGTAGGTGTCCAGCGCCGGCTCACCGAAGTAGCCGGTGGCGCAGGTCGTACCGAACCAGACTCGGGGGATCGGCGCGCCGGTCGCGGTGGTGACCGGCCCTCCCGTCGTGCGCACCCCGATCGGCGGTTCGACATTGGTGGGTCCGGCGACCGCGGTGGTGGTGGCCGCGACGACCAGGAGTGCCGTCGTGGCGAGGACTGCCAGCAGCGGGGCGAGGCGGACCGGCGATCGGCTCATGGGTCTCCTTGGATGGGCGGGAGTCAGGGCGCCACGGGCAGGGTGGGGATCACGATCGAACCCTGGTCCCTGGGCTCCACGAAACAGGTGGCGCAGGCGCCGATCGGGGTGCCGAGCAGGTGGACCTCGCCCGTCGCCCCGGCCGCCGTGCCGGCGAGCGGAACCGTCGTCTGCGCCTGGTGGGCCCGCGACGGGGAAGCGGTCCCGCCCGCCACCGCCGCCCCGGCGACGGTGGTGGCGGCGAGCAGCCCGGCCACGGCGGTGGCGAGCAGGGTCGGTGCAAGGCGGGCGGAGCGGTGTCTCATTCGTCTTCCTTGTCAGCTGGGCTGGCCCTGTCGGGTGGGCCGGTCGGAGATGGTGCGGCGGTGCGGGTGGTCGGGATGGGGGCGGCGCCAGCGGCGCCGAGGAGGAGAGCGAGTTGGAACCTGTTCTCCACGCCGAGCCGATCCATCAGCTCCCGCATGGTGTACGCCACCGTCCGTACGCTCAGCTTCAGCTCGTTGGCGGCGGACACGTCGGTGTGTCCGGCGGACAGGAGCGCGACGAGCGCCTGCTCTCGGGGCGTGAGTGTGATGGGCGGAACCCCCTGTCGGTGTGGATCGCGTCCCTGCGCCCACAACCGGTCGAAGAGTCCGCAGAGCGCCTGTACCGCCGGTGGGTCGTCGATCTCGACGACCCCGGCTTCGAAGTTCAGCGGGTCGGCCGGGAAGAGCGCGACGCGTCGGTCGAAGACCATGAGTTTGAGCGGCAGGTCCGGTAACTCCCGGTAGATGCCACTGGCGTTGCCCAACTGGGCCAGGTGGGCGGTGGACCGGTCGCCGTCGCCGGGTGGGCGGCCGACGATCCGCATCTGCACACCCCGTTCGACCAGGGCGCGGTCGGTCGGCAACGCGGCAGCGGTCACCTCGGCGGTGAGCACCTCCTCGTTGTTGATCGCCAGATGTTCGTGTCGTTCGGCGGCGGCCAGGTGGGCGATCCGGCGCCGGGCCAGCGGTCGGCTGCCCCAGAGTCGGGTCCGGGACGGCTCCAGCGCCGGCAGTCGCAGACCGTCGATCGCCGCGAAGTGCCGCCGCCATCGGTCCCGGTCGGCGCTGGGTACGACCGGTCGACGCAACCGCCCCAGGACCTGCGGCAGCGGGCACGGGTGCCAGCGCCGGGAGACCCGGGCACTGCCGTGCACGGCCGGGGAACCGACCGGCTGGGCCGCCCGGAGCGCGGCCAGTTCGTCCAGGGCGGCGACCACCCGGGCCCGGGCGAGGCCGAGTTCCCGGCTCAGCTCGGTGTCCTTCCGACCACCGAGCATGGTCAGCGCCCGGTAGACGAGGTCCGCGTCGGGCGACACCCCCCAGCGGGTGAGGCGCGGAATCGTCGCGGTGGCGTCGGGCACCAGATCCTCCCGTTGACCTTCATGAGCGGTGTCCCCGCTCCCGCCCGTACACAGAACACCATCCGGTCAACGCGAGCGGAAGGCCCAGCAGGGCAGTTGCAGGATCATGCAACGGCCTGATCGGGAACGCTTGCCCAGCCGAGCCGGATTCCCGCATTGTCAGTGCACCGGTACGCGGCGGAGAGCTACGAAAAACGGGGGGTAGCTCTCCCCGCGACGAGGAACGGGTTCCCAGGGGTACGGGTTGGGGTCGTCATGGGGGCGGGGGCCCGGTCACGGTCACCGTCGGGTCATCAGCGCCGGGGTCAGGCGACTGGTGACCCGACGGTGGTCACCGGCCCGCCGCTGGCATACCGACCCACGACGCGGCGGCGACACCAGCGCCCTAGGGTGGGGTCATGCCCAGGACCATCGCCACCAACACGCAGGTCGACCGTGACCGTCTGACCGAGTTCCTCGCCCCGCGCCACCGGGCCATCCTGCTCACCACCCGCGCCGACGGCCGCCCGCAGTCGTCCCCGGTGACCTGTGGCGTCGACCCGGCCGGCCGGATCGTCATCTCGACCTATCCCGAGCGCGCGAAGGTGGTCAACCTCCGCCGCGACCCACGGGTCTCGGTCTGCGTCCTCTCCGACGACTGGAACGGGCCATGGGTCCAGGTCGACGGTACGGCCGAGGTGCTCGACCTGCCCGAGGCGCTGGAACCGCTGGTGGAGTACTTCCGTTGCATTTCGGGGGAGCACCCGAACTGGGACGAGTACCGGCAGGCGATGGTGTCCCAGGGCAAGTCGCTGATCCGGGTCACCATCGAGGGCTGGGGTCCGCTCGCCACCGGTGGTTTCCCGGCCCGGCTCGCCGACGCCTGAGCCCATCCCCGGGCGGTTTGCCGGTTCCAGCCCGGCCCCGGTCGGGCTGGGGCAGCATACGGAAATGACCCGTATCGAGACACCGTTCGGCTTCTCCTCCACCGCCGCCGAGGTGGCGGAGGGGACCGACCTGACCGGTCGTCGGGTGGTCGTCACCGGCGGGGCGTCGGGGATCGGGGTGGAGACCGCTCGGGCGTTGGCGGGGATCGGCGCCGAGGTGACCCTCGCCGTACGCAACACCGACGCCGGGGCGCGTACCGCCATGGACATCAGCGGCACCACCGGCAACAAGGAGGTCCGCGTCGCCCCGCTGGACCTGGCCGACCGTGCGTCGATCGCCGCGTTCGTCGACAACTGGGCCGGTCCACTGCACGTGCTGGTCAACAACGCCGGCATCATGGCGTCGCCGGAGCAGCGTACGACCGACGGGTGGGAGATGCAGTTCGCCACCAACCATCTCGGCCACTTCGCGCTCACCTTCGGCCTCTACGAAGCCCTGGCGGCGGCCGGGGGCGCCCGGATCGTCGCGGTCAGTTCCAGCGCGCACATGCTCTCGCCGGTGATCTTCGACGACGTCCAGTTCTACTTCCGCGCCTACGACCCCTGGCTGGCGTACGGGCAGTCCAAGTCCGCGAACATCCTCTTCGCGGTCGGCGCCACCGCCCGCTGGGGTGACGCGGGCATCACCGCGAACGCGTTGAACCCGGGCGCGATCGAGACCAATCTCCAGCGTCATGTCGGCGGCAAGCTGAGTACGCCGCCCGAGCTGATCAAGACGACCGAGCAGGGGGCCGCGACCTCGGTACTGCTGGCGACCTCACCGCTGCTCGACGGGATCGGTGGCCGCTACTTCGAGAACTGCCAGGAGGCGCCGGTGATCGAGCGGCGGGGCGACGAGTTCAGCGGGGTGGCGCCGTTCGTCCTTGACCGGGCCAACGCCGACCGGCTCTGGGAGATCTCGCTGCGACTGCTCGGCTGAGCGAGCGCGTTCATTCCGGTGGGCCGGCGAGGACCTGGAGTTGCAGGGGGCGGTAGTCGGTGTTCGGGTCAGCCACGGTGAAGCCGGCCGAGTCGAGGATGGACCAGGCCGCCTGCCGCATGGCCTCGGCGATGGCGCCGAAATGGCGCAGTACCGGGTCGTCGATCCGCTGTTCGGTGACGCTCTCCGCGACCGCGTTGCCGAGTCGTCGGTGTGGTCGCCAGAGGACGAAGACGCCGCCGGCCTCGTCGTCGCCGGGGTCGACGTCCACCGTCACACCGGCGAAGTAGTCGGGTTCGTTCTCGGTCGCGACCGGCAGGCCGGCCTCGGCGAGAGTGTCCCGGACCCGGGCCGCGAGTCGCTTCCAGTCGTCGAGCACCGCGGGCGACACGAGCGTGAACACGCCTGGACTCCTCCGGTGTCCGTCGGCGGCCGTGCCACCGGCCCGGCCCTGATCAACTGCAACGACCCTAGCAACGCCGGGTGTACGCGCAACCGCGCCGGCGTCCTGAGCTGCCCGGCCGCGCCCGTTGGCGGTCAAAACGGGGGTACGGCCGGAGCGGGCGCGGAGGAACGTACTGGCGGCGCAGTGATGGGGATGACGGTGCGGTTCCGGTGTGGCCCTTACGCGGCAACCTGCCGGAATTTCCCCGTCACCCCATTGACGTGGCTGGGGCAGCGCTCGTAGCTTTCGTGTCGAAGCCGTCAGTCGAAGCGCTTCGACCCTTCTGGCCTGCGACGACGATCCGTCCCTCGGCGTGCTCCGGGGCGACCGGATGATGGACGCCACCACCAGCCGATAGGACCGGGAATGAAGTTCAGCAACGGTTACTGGCGGATGCGCAACGGTGTGCACCCGCTCTATCCGATGCAGGTACGCGACGTCGCGGTGGAGCCCGCCGCGCTGACCGTGTACGCCCCCACGAAGAAGATCCTCGGCCGGGGCGACACCCTCAACCAGCCACTGATCACCGTACGGTGCAGTTCGCCGGCGCCGGACGTGATCGCGGTCAGGGTGGCGCACCTGCTCGGCGAGCGCCCCCGCCGCCCCGAGTTCCCGCTCGCCACCGACCCGGCGACCGAGGTACGGGTCAGCGACGGCGTCGACTACGCCACCCTCACCTCCGGTGCGCTCACCGCCCGGTTCCACCGGGGCGACGACTGGCGCCTCGAATTCGTCGCCGGTGACCGGGTGCTGACCAGCAGCGGGTACAAGAGCATGGCCGCGCTCGACACCGACGACGGCCCGTACGTCCGCGAGCAGCTCCTGCTCGGCGTCGGCGAGACGGTGTACGGGCTCGGCGAGCGCTTCGGCCCGGTGGTGAAGAACGGGCAGACCGTCGACATCTGGCAGGAGGACGGCGGCACCAGCAGCGAGCACGCGTACAAGAACGTGCCGTTCTACCTGACCACCGCCGGGTACGGCGTCTTCGTCAACCACCCCGGCAACGTGTCGTTCGAGGTCGGCGCCGAGGCGGTCTCGAAGGTCTCGTTCAGTGTCGCCGGGCAGTCGATGGAGTACCTGGTCATCTACGGCCCCACCCCCCGGGAGATCCTGCGCAGGTACACCGCGCTCACCGGCCGTCCCGCGCTCCCGCCGGCCTGGTCGTTCGGCCTCTGGCTGAGCACCTCCTTCACCACCTCGTACGACGAGGAGACGGTGCACAAGTTCGTCGGCGGCATGGCCGACCGGGACCTGCCGCTGTCGGTTTTCCACTTCGACTGCTTCTGGATGCGCGAGTTCCACTGGTCCGACTTCGAGTGGGACCCGAAGGTCTTCCCGGACCCGGTCGGCATGCTCAAGCGGCTGCGTGAGCGCAACCTGAGGATCTGCGTCTGGATCAACCCGTACATCGCCCAGCGGTCGGCGCTCTTCGCCGAGGGCATGGCGCACGGCTACCTGGTCCGGACCGCCAACGGAGACGTCTGGCAGTGGGACGAGTGGCAGGCCGGCATGGCGCTGGTCGACTTCACCAACCCCGAAGCCCGGACCTGGTACGCCGGGAAGCTGCGCGGTCTGCTGGAGATGGGGGTGGACGCGTTCAAGACCGACTTCGGTGAGCGGATCCCGACCGACGTGGTCTGGTACGACGGCTCGGACCCGGAACGGATGCACAACTACTACACCCAGATCTACAACCAGGTCGTCTTCGATCTGCTCCGGGAGCACCGGGGCGAGGGGGAGGCGGTGCTCTTCGCCCGTTCGGCCACCGCCGGTGGCCAGCAGTTCCCGGTGCACTGGGGTGGCGACAGCGAGTCCACTTTCGAGTCGATGGCCGAGACGCTGCGCGGCGGGCTCTCGCTGGCCATGTCCGGCTTCGGCTACTGGAGCCATGACATCGGCGGTTTCGAGGGCAAGCCGGATCCCGCCCTGTTCAAGCGCTGGGTGCCGTTCGGGCTGCTCTCCACGCACAGCCGCCTGCACGGCAGCCAGAGCTACCGGGTGCCGTGGGACTTCGACGAGGAGGCGGTGGACGTGCTGCGGACCTTCACCCGGCTCAAGGCGCGGCTGATGCCGTACCTGTTCGGGCAGGCGCTGGTCGCGCACCGGGAGGGGATGCCGGTGCTCCGGCCGCTGGTGGCCGAGTTCCCGGACGATCCGGCGGTGCCGTACCTGGAGCGGCAGTACCTGCTCGGCGACAGTCTGCTGGTGGCGCCGGTGTTCAACGCGGAGGGTGCGGTGAGCTACTACGTGCCGGAGGGCACCTGGACCGACCTGATCACCGGTACGGAGGTCGCCGGCCCGCGCTGGGTCCGGGAGTCGGTCGGCTTCGAGCGGGTGCCGGTCCTGGTCCGCCCCGGTACGGTGCTGCCGCTCGGCGCGGTGCAGGACCGCCCCGACTACCCGTACGCCGACGGGGTGACCCTGGCGGTCTACCAGCTCGCCGACGGCGCCGAGGTGACGGTGACCGTGCCCGCCCCCGACGGCACCGAGGCGGCGCGTTTCTCGGTCGTCCGTTCCGGGGCGACACTGACCGCGACCCGGCTCTCCGGCGCCCCCGCCCCCTGGGCGGTCCGCCCGACCCCCACCGCCGACCCCCACCCCGTCCCCGCCACCCACACCACCTGGACCGGCCCCTGCTGACCTTCCCCCGCCGATCATGAAGTTGGCGCGGACGTCGGCCCGGACTGTCCGCGCCAACTTCATGATCAACCCGGGTGGTCGGGTACGCGGCGCCAGTACTGGTGCTTCTTCCGTTCGTCGCGGACCACGTAACCGAGCTGACCCAGCTCCCCACGGATCCTGGACGCGTACCCGGACTTGTCCTCCTTCAACGCCTTCTGACGGGCGGCGAGAAGGACGTTCACCGCGTCCGGCAGGTCGCCGACCGGGGCCACCCAGAGCCGGTACTCGGCCCGGTGCGGATCCTCGGCGACCCACCGGAACCCGTGCGCCTCGAACGCCTCGCGCAGCGCCTCGGCGTCCAGATCCGACTTCTCCCGGGCCAGTTCCGCCCCGGCCGGGTCCAGCAGCACCAACTGCTTGCCGTCGAGGAAGACCAGCGCGATGTCCGCCCCGTCGACGCTCCGTACGGTCCCGTTCCCCCGAGACAGGGTGACCCGCTCGGCGGCGACGGTCACCGCCAACTGCTCGTGCACCGCCGCGACGGCGACGATCAGCCCGGCGACCAGGCCGATGGCGACCGCCCCGAGCGTCGCGGCCGGCTCGGGCAGGTCGTCCACGAACTTCGCCGGATACTTCACCGGTGCCCAGGGCAGCTTCATCAACCAACCGGTGATCGCGTTCAGCCCGCCGATGACACCCGCGCCGAGCAGCGGGAACAGACCCCAGATCAGCACCCGTACCCAGCCCGGCTCGGCCACCTTCCGCGCGTTCGCCGGCCCGGCCGGTCCGGCACCGGAGGCGGTCACCTACGACACCTCGCGCCGGACGATCCGTACCATTCCGGCGGCGAGCGGTAGCAGCACCCAGACCAGCACCGACACGGCGATCCGGCCCCACTGACCGGCGGTCACCTCGGACGTGGTCAGCGGCATCATGGTGACGCTGAGGTCGAGCCACTCCGCGACCCGGCGCAGCCCACTGATCAATCCGCCCAGGATCGACCACACCATCGGCAACACCAGGTAGAGCACGATCGCCAGCGGGGTGTTCAGGAACAGCATGCCGAACGCCACCCCCATCACCACGTTGACGACCTGGAACAGGGCCGCGTACGCGATGATGACCGGCTCGAACGACCAGGTGCCGGCCCCACCGGTCGCCCCCGCGAGCGCGGTGCCGATCGCGGCGACCGCCAGGCTGGCCAGCACCGAGGCGAGCGCGGCGATCGTCGCTGCGGCGATCTTCGCCACCAGCACCCGGGACCGCTGCGGCACCAGGGCGAACGTCGTCATCGCGGTGCGCTGCGACCACTCGCCGGTGACCAGCAGGATGCCGAGCACCGGCAGCAGGATGCCGACCGGAAGCAGCGACGGGACGAAGAAGTTGACGAAGGTCTGGTCCGCCTCCGGCATGACGAAGAGCTGGACGGTGACGATCGCCGCCGCGGCCAGGGCGATCACGATCAGCAGCCAGTAGCCGGCCCGGGTGTCGGTGAGCTTGCGCAGCTCGACCCCGGTGAGCCGGGCGAGCCCGGCACGCCGCAGCGCCGGATGCGTGGCCGGCCCGGCCGGCGAGGTGGTCGAGTTGATGGTCGCGGTGGTCATTTGACTGCCTCCAGTACCGAGTCACCGGCGGTCAGAGTGAGGAAGATCTGTTCCAGGCCGTTGCTCTCGGCGGAACGCAGCTCGATCAGGACCGCGCCGGCGTCAGCCGCGACCCGACCCACCGCCACCGGCTCCGCCTGCACCAGCAGGCTGCCGTCGGTGCTGGTGGTGGCGGTCAGCCCGGCCCGCTCCAACGCCGTACGCAGCGTCTGCGGGTCGAGCGCCCGAACCACCGTCCCGGTCCCGGCCAGCAGTTCGTCCTTGCTGCCCTGGGCGACGATCCGGCCACCCCCGATCACGACCAGCCGGTCCGCCACCGCCTCCACCTCCCGCAGCAGGTGGGAGGAGAGCAGCACGGTGCCACCCCGGTCGGCGAACTCGCGCAGCAGGCCGCGCATCCAGAAGATGCCCTCCGGGTCCAGGCCGTTCGCCGGCTCGTCCAGGATCAACACCCGGGGCTCACCGAGCAGCGCCTGCGCCAGGCCGAGCCGCTGCCGCATACCGAGCGAGTACTTCCCGACCCGCCGCTTCGCCGCGACCGCGTTCAGCCCGACCCGCTCCAGGGTCTCCCCGACCCGCCGCCGGTCGACCCCCATGGTCAACGCGGCCAGGGTCAGCGCCTCCTGGCCGGTACGCCCGGCGTGCTGGGCGGAGGCGTCCAGCAGGATGCCGATCTCCCGCCCCGGGTTCGGCAGGTCCTGGTACCGGACGCCGTTGATCGTCGCGGTGCCGGCCGAGGGCGGGGTCAGCCCGCAGATCATCCGCATCGTGGTGGACTTGCCGGCGCCGTTCGGACCGAGGAATCCGGTCACCGTGCCCGGTTCGCACTGGAACGTCACATCGTTGACGGCCGGATGGGCACCGTACCGTTTGCTCAGATGGTTGACCGCAATCATGCGACCAGCTTGACCGTCCGCTGCCACCCGCCGCTGCGGCCGTCGGTCGGCTTCGCGCGACCTTGGTCTACGGTCCGGCCTCGACTTTGGTCGCTGTCCGAGGCCGGTGACAGTTCGTAACATGGGGTCGTGACCGGTATCGCGGCTTCGGAGAACGCGTGGCTGCTGCCGTCCGCCCTGACCGCCGAGTCGGACCGGGCCGGACGCCAGCCGCGCCGGACCACCCGCGACTGGATCGTCGACTCGCTGATCTTCCTGATCGCCTTCGGCTTCGCCGTTTTGGTCTCCTGGGACCTGCACCAGCGCGATCAACCGACCCCGCTCGGCGGCACCATCCCGGAGTGGCTGCTCACCCTGGACGGCTGGTTCAGTGCCCTGCTCTGCGCCGTGCTCTGGGTACGCCGCCGTTGGCCGATCCAGCTCGCGGTGGCCGTGCTGCCGTTGAGCCTGATCTCGGCCCCGTCCGCGATGGTCGTCCTGATCCTGCTCTTCACCGTGGTGGTGCACCGGCCCTTCAAGGTGGCCGCACCAGTGGTCGGCCTGCACCTCCTGGCCGCGCTCGCCTTCTGCTGGATGCGCCCCGACCCCACCGTCAGCATCCGGGCCGCGGTCGCATTGGCCATCACGTTCACCGCCTCGGTGGTGCTCTGGGGCATGGTGGTCCGGGCCCGCCGCCAGTTGGTGGTCTCGCTGCGGGAACGGGCGCACCGGGCCGAGGCCGAGCAGCAGTTGCGCGTCTCCCAGGCCCGGCACCTGGAACGGACCCGGATCGCCCGGGAGATGCACGACGTGCTCGCCCACCGGATCTCGCTGCTCAGCCTGCACGCGGGGGCGCTCGAATTCCGCCCCGACGCACCATCGGACGAGGTGGCCCGGGCCGCCGGGGTGATCCGGGACAACGCCCACCAGGCGCTCCAGGACCTCCGTGAGGTGATCGGGGTGCTCCGCGAGGAGTCCGCCGCCGACGGACCGGAACGTCCCCAGCCGACCCTGGCGGACCTGTCCACGCTGGCCGAGGAGTCGCGGATGGCGGGGATGCGGGTCAGTGTCCGGGAGCGGGTCGAGCGGGCCGACGCGGTACCGGCCGGGATCGGGCGCAGCGCGTACCGGATCGTGCAGGAGGGGCTGACCAACGCCCGCAAGCACGCGTTCGGCGCCGCGGTCACGGTGACCGTCGCGGGTGGTCCCGGCACCGGGCTGAGCGTCGAGGTCTGCAACCGCTGGCCGGTCGGGCAACCGCCCGCGCAGCGGATTCCGGGCACCGGCACCGGACTGGTCGGGCTCACCGAGCGGACCAACCTGGCCGGCGGACGGCTGGAGCACGGCCGTACCGAGTCCGGTGACTTCCGGCTGGCGGCGTGGCTGCCGTGGTCGGCGTGAGGGACGGGGCAACGGGCGACAGCTCAGCGGTGAGCCCACCCATCCGGGTGCTGCTGGTCGACGACGACGCGTTGGTCCGGGCCGGCCTGTCCATGATCCTCGGCGGGGTGCCGGACCTGCGGGTGGTGGGGGAGGTGGCCGACGGTGCGGAGGTCGCCGCCGCGGTCGCCGCGTACGCCCCGGACGTGGTGTTGATGGACATCCGGATGCCCCGGGTGGACGGGCTCGCCGCGACCGAGGCGCTGCGCGCGGCACCCGACCCGCCCGAGGTGCTGGTGCTGACCACCTTCGACGCGGACGAGCACGTGCTCCGGGCGCTGCGGGCGGGGGCGAGCGGGTTCCTGCTCAAGGACACCCCACCGGCCGAGATCGTGCACGCGGTCCGTCGGGTCGCGGCGGGCGAGGCCACCCTGTCGCCAGCGGTCACCCGCCGGCTGATCGCGTACGCGACCGGTCCGACCGTGGGACCTCGGGCCGGTGCTCCGCCCGGGCCGGGTGGGCCCGGTGGTGTAGCACCGCGGCGGGACCGGGCGCTCCGGCAGCTCGCCGGGCTGAGCGAGCGGGAGCGGGAGGTCGCGCTGGCGCTCGGTCGGGGCTGCTCGAACGCGGAGATCTCGGCCGAGCTCTTCATGAGCGTGGCGACGGTCAAGGCGTACGTCTCCCGGTTGCTGGCCAAGCTGGAGCTGAACAATCGGGTGCAGGTGGCGCTGCTGGTGCACGACGCCGAACTGGTCTGAGCCGCGTTTGTCCGTTCGGCGTCTTCTCCAGATGACCGCACTTCTCACCTTCCGCTGCTGACGTCGGTCGATGCCTTCCCCAGAATGGCCAACGAGTATTCGTCTGATGACGATGAGTAGTCGTGGGTGGCGTGGGAGGCGGATGGCAATGCCGGACAGCAGACTCAGTCAGCCGCAACTGGCCGCCATCCTGGCCCGCTACGACATCGCCGCCCCCGGGGTGGTGCCGGAACCGGACGGAACCACGAACAGCAGCTACCTGATCCGGGGCAGGTCGGCGTCGTACGTGCTGACCGTGCTCGACGACCACGACGAGAACTCGGCCCGTCGGCTCACCGCCCTCCTCGACCACCTGGTCCGGCACGGGGTGCCGACGAGCCGCCCACTGCGCGGCCGGGACGGCACCGAACTGACCACCTTCGGAGGTACGCCGGTCCTGGTCAAGCAGTACCTGCGGGGCGACTGCCGGGCGCAACTGCCCCGGTACAACTGCGCCGCCGCCGGTGAGCTGCTCGGCCGGGTGCACACCGTGCCGGTCCCGAACTGGCTGCCCCGGCGCGGGCGTCGACTCCCCGCCGGTTGGTTGGCCCAGGTGGACACGTTCGCCGACCGGCGCTTCGCCGACTGGCTCCGCGAACAGTGGGTCGACGCAGCCGCCGTCGAAACCCTCGCCGGCCCGTACGGGCTGGTGCACGGTGAGTACGCCGCCCGGAACCTGGTCGTCGGCGAGGACGGGCGGCTCGCCGTACTCGACTGGGAGACGGCAAGCCACGACCTGCTCGTACTCGACCTCGGCGCGGCGCTGATCCGGCTCTGCGCCATCGACGGGCGATTCGACGCCGACCGTGCCGCCGCGCTGCTCGCCGGCTACCGGCGGAGCCGGGAACTGACCGACGCCGAGTACGCCCACCTGCGGGCCGCCGCGCACCACGCCGGACTCCGCATCGCCTACCACCGCTATCTGCGCTACCGGCGCAACCGCCCCAACCCGGTACGCGCACACCTCTACCGCGCCCTGCCCGGCTTCCTGGCCAGCCTCGACCAGCACTGGCCACGGCTCCTGGTCAACTCCGGGGCGCGGGGACGGTGACCGGATCACCCGGCCGGGGCCGGCCCGGTTCCAGCGTCGCCGCCACCTCACCCGCGAGCTGGTCCACGGTCAGCCACACCGTCGGGTCGGACCAGTAACCGGAGTGCCGGCCGGGCGCCGGCTCCGGCTGACCGTAGATGTGCCAGCTCGTCCTCGGATCCGGCAACTCCACGTCGACCGGGTGCGCCGTCGCCCCCGGATCGGGGACGAGGACCGAGCCACCGACGTAGTCGGTCAGGTAGTAGAAGTTCCGCCACTCGTACACCGCCGTACGGCCTGTTCCAGCGCTGCCCGGCGCCGCACCGCCGTCCGTCGACGGCGCGGTCGACGGCGCGAGCTGGCGTAGCACCCGGTCGTCGAAGTACGCCGGAAAGGCCCAGCCGTAGAGGGTGCGCAGCGGCGACCCGAAGGTCACCAGAGCCACCGTGTCGTCGGCGGGTCGGCTCTGCGCCTGGAGCAGCGCGGCGGCGGCGATGACCGTGCCCTGGCTGTGCGCGGCGAGCACCACCCGGCCGCCCCGGTCGTGGATCCGCCACAGCCGCCGCTGCACCTCCGGCACCGCCCGCTCGGCGTACGACGGTGGCGCCAGCGGGTGGTACGCGCGCGGCCAGAACGTCATCACGTCCCAGACCACGCCGATCCGCCGACGGCTCTCCAGGTTCCGCCAACCCCGACGCAGCAGCACGATCACCGCGAGCGGGATGCCGGAAGCCAGGTAACTGCCGATGGTGAACGCCCACTGGGTGCCCCAGGGCAGCTTGCCGTAGAGCCAGTAACGCGTCTGGATCGCGATCAGCACCAGCAGGCCGAGCGCGGCCATCGTGGTGAGCAGCTTGTCCAGGTCGTGCGCCATCCGGGCGACCCGGCGGGCCCGTGCCACCCGCGCACCCCAACGCCGACCGGCCGCCGACGAGCCCGGTACGTCGGCCGTGGACGGTACGGCGCCGGCCGCGTTGTACTGCCAGCGTCGCTCGTCCGTCGGCTCGTCCAGATTGCGCAGGTACCAGGCGCGGATCCGGTCCACGCTGGTCCGGTCGTTCCCGGCCCGCCAGTAGACGACCAGTTCGTAGAGGACGAAGAGCAGCACTATCGCCAGCGGCACCAGGGTCAGGTAGTGCAGCAGCTTGCCGACGATCGGGTAGAGGTACACCTCGGACTCGGCCACCGCCGCGTCGGGCAGCCTGCTCCGGGTCGACACCTCGGCCACCAGGTCGGCGAAGCGGGACATCGCGCCGAGCAGCACCACGTTGAGCGCGAAGACGCCGAGCACCAACGCGACGAAGGGGCCGAAGATGACGAACGTACCGCGCCGCCAGCCCCCGCACAGCAACGCCACCAGCACCAGGAGCAGGCTCACGAAGACGCCGCCGAGGGTCAGGCCGGCGACCACCGGGATGCCCGGCAGGTAGCCGAACGGTTGGACGTACCCGGGTTGGATCGTGGCGTACCAGCCGGCGCCGACCAGGCTGAGCGCGCCCAGCACGAGCACCACCGCCGCACTCCCCGGCGGACAGGCGTCGAGGGCGGTGAGTACGAGTACGGCGAGCATCACCCCCGCGCAGACCAGCAGTACGAGCAGATGCAGCCACCCGGCGGTGGCCGCCGTCGCGGCCTGCGACGAGGTGGCGTGCACGGTGTGGGTGAGGGTGAGCGCGACGAACCCGAGTCCCGCGCCGAGGTGCAGGTAGCCCAGGTCGAGGGTGCTGCGCCGGCCGGCCCAGAAGCTCGGGTCGGTCAGACCGACCGCCGGCTGGGCGGCGCTGCGCGGTGACTCGCGTGACGGCAGCCGCGACGGTGGGCTGACCGCCTCGTACCGGCCGATCGAACGCAGGGTGAGGACCGCGAGCAGGGCGACCAGGGCGAGCGGGACGAGCGCGCCGAGGAGCAGCCGACGGGCCGGGAAATCGGCCAGCATCGGGTCTCGCAGCGGGCGCAGCAGCCAGCTCTCCCGGGCGCAGCCGGCCCGGCCACCGCACTGGTACGCCAACAGTTCCAGAGCGGTGATCGCGGCGATGAGCAGCAGGTTGAGGGTGAGGAAGAGGGCGGCCCAGCGGACCGCCGTACGGTGCAGCCGGAATCGCCAGGGCGAGGCGTGGGTGCGGGGCATGCACATCCAGCCGGCCACGTTCGCCAGCGCGAACGGGAAGAGCAGCAGCCACAGCACCCGCGAGCCGGCGCGTGAGGTCAGCCCACCCCACGAGTACGCCTCGACGTGCCGTCCGGCGACGTCGGCGCTCCGGTAGAAGCCGGCGATCCGGTCGCCGGCGACCTGTAGGGGTGCGTCGTCGCCGAGCAGGTCCTGCGGGGTCGTCCCGCCGACCCCGTGCAGCCGCAGTTCGGTGACCCCGGTCAGGTCCGGTACGGGTGGAACCAGACCGGAGGGGCGTGGGACCGGGGCGGTGTCGAATCGGACCAGCGGCATGGGGCAACATCTCCGAAGATCGGCTCCGCCACCCCGTTTGTGCAGCTCAGTGCTGGTGTAAGGGGTGGTCGGCGCCCTCTTACGGTGCGCCCTCGACCGCGTTCGGCGCAGTCGGATATCAGACATAAATCACCTGATAGCACGATCTGACCCAGGCCCGTGTGCCGCCGGCCGCCCGCCCTGTCGCCCACCCGACGCAACCGCCACCCGGCCCCAGGTGTGTAACGGGTGCGGCCGGGAACCGGCCCTTCGAGAGGAGGAATGATGCCTGGAACACGCAACGGCGGCCGGTGGGGTGTGACGGTGCTGGCGGCGACCCTCGGCGCCACGGTCACACTGCTCGGAGCCGGATGCTCGGCGACGCCCGGGAACGCGGCGGGCACGCCGACCGGCACCCCCACGGCCGGCGCCACCGTGTCGGTCAGCCCCACCCCGGCGGCCACCCCCGACCCGGCGCCGAGTGCGCCGAGTGCGACCCCGGGCCGTACCGCGAGCCGACCGGCGACCGTCGCGCCGTCGCGCGGGCCGGTGCAGTACGACCCGGCCCGGAACCCGACCGACCTCGCCGCCCTCACCGACGGACTCGTCCTCGGGCGGCCGGTCAACGGCGTACGCCACGGCGAACTGGTGGTGACCATCCGGAACAACGGCCCGTTCCCGGTCGAGCGGCTGATCTTCACGGTGGAACTGCCGGAAAGTGTTTCCGCCGACGGCGGCGACTGGACCGGGTGCGACGAACTCCGGTCCCGGCAGGACGGTTACCCGGCCGGATCAAAGTGCGACAAGGGCCGGCTCGGTGCCGGTGAGACCAGGGTCTACCGGCTCGGCGTACAGACACCGGCGGCCGAGGACGGCAACGACAGCCAGATCTCGCGCTGGCTGGTCGACGTCTGGTCCAGCGGCCCGCACGACGAGATGCACCGCGACTCCGTACCCGAGAACAACCGGCGCATCTTCCGGGTCACCCGTTCCTGAACCGGTCCTCCCCGCCACGGTCCAGAGCCGGTCGTCGTGATCACCACAGCGACGGCGGTCTGGACCGGGAGGGAGAACGGTTCGCGGGTGCCTAGTGGTCGAGGACGCGGGCGGCGAGGTCGCCACGGTCGAAGGAGACGAAGACGTCGCCGAGCCGGGCCAGCAGATACCGGCGCTCGTCCTCGTCGAGCCCACCGAGGAAGTCGTGCACCACCGCGGCGATCGCCGGGACCTCCGGCGAACCCGACGAGGTGAGCCGCGCCGCCACCCGCTCGAACTGGTCACCCAGCAACGGTTCCAACGAACCCGGGTGGTGCTTGAACCAGTAGGTACGCGCCGTCGCCGGATCGGCCAGCACCTGCTCCCGCAGATACCGCAGCTGCGCCTGCTCCAGTTGCTGTTCCAGTTGCTGGACCACCAGATTCCGGCGCAACTGCTCCGCCAGCGTGACCGCCTGCCGTACCTCCGGTTGCACGGTCACCGACACCGTGCAACCGGCCAAGCTGATCTTGGACTGGGTCAGGTCCAGCAGCGGCAGCCGGTAGCTCAGCTCCGCCTCCACCAGCGTCAGCGCCGTCACCTCGGCGGATTCCGTCATGCCGCGCGCGGCGTGGAGCAGGCAGTAGCGCAGCGCCGCCTCGCCCTGCGCCGCCGTCCCACCGAGCAGGTACCAGTCGGCGGTGATCGCCACGTCGAAGGCGGCCCCCGCCATGCTGCTCGGCAGCTGATCGGTGAACTCGCTCCGCCGGATCATCGGTGGCGGTGCCGGTGGCAGGGCTGCCTGCGGTGGGCCGAGCAGGTCGCGGAGGAACTCAAACAGTCCCATTCGTACTCCATCTCTGTGGCTGAGGGTGACGGGTCAGGGAGACATCGACCCGGTGCAGCTCCCTGACCAGGTGTTCCCGGAGCGCGGCGCGCTCCGGGCGCTCGTGGTCCATGGCCGGTGGCTGCCAGTCGTGCAGCAGGCCACGGATCCGGGCCACCCGGCGTCCCGCCGCCGGGCCGGTGGCCACCCCGTGCGCCAACAGCCGCGTGACGAGTCCGGTCCGGGGCGCGTCGCCGGCCGCCGCGTCGCACCAACGACGCAGCAACACCACGATCCCGACCGGGATGTCGGTCCCGACCACGGTTGCCCGGCCGATCGCCGTACCGACCGCCTCCACCACTTCCGGCGGTTCGTGACCGACCGTGGCGAGCACCCGGTCCACCCGGTCGTCGGGGACCCTGCCGGTCGGGGAGTCGGGCACCGGGTCCACGAGTTGGTCGGGGACGCCCACGGCCGGCGGCTGGCCGAGGAGTTCGAGGGCGCGACCGGCCAGGGCGACCCGGGGGCCGGGCGGACCGGCCAACCACCGGGCCAGACGGAGCAGCACGGCGGTACGCAACACCGGCCGGCGCCAGATCGACGACAACGCGGCCAGCACCGCCTCGTCCACCTCGGACTGCCCCCACCGCGCCAGTTGACCGAGTCGGACCAGCGCCTGTTCGACATAGAAGTCCGCGAACCCACCGCCACAGACCCGCGCCACCGTGGCCAGCACCGACGGATGGTTTCTCTGAGCCACCGCCCAGCGGTACAGGCGTCGTCGGATCGCCGCCCCGATCTCCGGGCTGAGCGCGCCCAGTTCGAGGATCTCCACCAGGGGCACCCGCAGTTCCGGTCGCCGGGCCCAGGCCGCCGTCACCAGGGCCAGGATCTCCGGTGAGCGACGTCGCAGGGCGGTCCGGAGCACCAGTTCGGCGATGCCGACGGCGACCGTACGGTCGACCCGGGTGCCGTCGATCGGCAGCCGGGCCACCCAGCGCCAGAGTTCCCGTTCGAACTCCTCGGTGCGGTCGGTGATGACGAAGTCCAGCACCGCGTCGCCGTACCGGGGGCGCCGGAACCGGACCCGACCGGCGGGGTCGAGTTCGGCACCGACCTCGTCCAGCAGGGTCCGGACACCGGCCTCGCCCAGGCCGGGCGGCGGGTTGTCACCGAGCCGGTTCCCCAACAGCTCGGCCGCCCGCAGCACCCGCCCAGGGGCGGACCCGGCCAGGACCGCCGCCGCGACCAGGAAGAGCCTCGGTCGTGGCGCCGGATGCTGGCCGAACCAGGTGTGCAGTTCCGCCTCCCAGTTGCGGAAGGCCGAGACCAGGGCCTCCACGAGATCCTTCGCCGCCGGCTGGTCCGGCCCGTGCAGGTCCTGCCGGTAGGACCGGGCGAACGTGCCGAGGATGTCGTTGGCCAGTCGGGCCAGCCGTACCGCCTCGGCCGGGGTGGCGGTCACCAGCAGACCCGCCACCGTGGGGGTGCCGGCCAGCCACGCGAGGTCGAGATCGGGAAGAAGCCGGCGCAACTGCGCGTCGAGCACCATCGACGCGGGCGGTACGCCGACCCGGAGCACCAGCCCCTCCGACGCCGGGGTGAGCTGGCCCCAGACCTCCTCGGTCACGGTCACCACGACGTAGGAGCCCAGGTCGGCCAGCGCCTCGACGTAGGCGGCGAGGTCGCGGGCGAAACCCGGATGCACCTGCTCCGCCCGTTCCGGCAACTCCAACAGGTACGCGACCTCCGGGTGCATCGGAAGCGCGGTGATGCTCAACTGTTCGTCCCGGGCCGGGTCGAAGGACCGGATCTCGCGGAGCGTACGGCCGGTGCCGTCCAGCAGACGCAGCGCGGCGGTACGCCGTCCGGTCCCAGCCGCCCCGACGAGCACCGCTCCACCGTGGCGCAGCAGCAGCCCGGTGGCCTCCGCGCTGACCAACCGCTCGCCGTCGGTCTGCCGGTAGCCGGGTTCGACGAAGGTGCCGAGCAGGTTGCGTACGTGCTGTTCGGTGAGTTCGTGGTAGTCACGTACCCGGTCGAAGTGCTGGTGCAGGCCCCCGTAGACCACCCCGGCGACCTGGCCGGAGCTGTACTCGACGGAGAACGTGGCCGGCGGCGGGTCGGTCCCCTCCGCCTCGGCGGACTCGCCCTCCAACAGTTCGGTCTCGTCGGGATCGTCCTCGTCCGGACCGGTGTCGGGGGAGCGGGGACCGGGGACGGACGGCACCGTCCGGGTGGCGGTCGGGGCCGGCGGCGGTGCTCCGTCGGCGGGCGGAGCGGGTGGTGTGGACAGGCCGTCGACCGGCTCCCCGGTCGACGCGTCCGGGACCTCGTCGACCGTCCAGGTCATGCCTCGCCTCCCCGGTGCGACTGGTGCATGCCGCCGCTGACCGTGCCGGCGACCTGCCCCGTGTTGTGCCCGACGTACGGGCCGCCGGTGCCTCCCCGGGGCCGCCGCCGGTCGCCACCGGAGCGGTCACCGGAGTCCGGGCGCTCGTCGTCCCGCCCCTTCCGCGCCCCGGCGGCCGACCAGTCCTGCGTGGCCGGTGGAGACAACCGGGGCAGCACCAACGGGCTGCCTGAGGGCTCCGGCACGTAGATCCAGGCGCGTTGGCTGAACTGCTTGCCGGGCACAGTGGCGGCGACCTCGACGAACTGGTCAGGGTGCCGACCGGTGAAGCCGGCCGCCACCACGTCCTGGAACACCCGGTCGGAGAGGACAGCGGCCACGTACGTCACCTCCGCGCTGCCGGCGGCGAGCATGAGGCGTACCGGCTCGGAGTCCAGGAGCCGGTGGGCCTCGTTGCGGGCGGTCCCGTTGCCGCCCAGGTGCCGCCGGTCCGCGTCGAGCGCGACCGGGCCGACGTGCAGGGCCACCCGGAGTCGGATGAGCGGGGTGCCGCGCCGGGAGCCGTTGTTGTACTCGGCCAGCACCTCCTGGAGCGTGGCGAGGAAGGGATGGACGAGTGCGGGCAGCAACCGGGTCGGTACGCCGATCGCGAAGCCGTCGCCGGTCCCGGCGAAGAACGGCGGCATGGTCCATGCCTCGCCGAACCCCGACCGCTGGGCCGCTTCCTCGGCCAGTCGCGGTATGAGGTCGCTGACCTGCTGGTGGGTGCTACCGGGCTCGCCGGTGAAACCCTTCGCGTCCACCGCGAGAATTCCCGTGTAGGGCGGCAGTTCCCGGGTGGTGGTGAATGGGGCGGGGATAGCGGTCACGGTGGCTCCTGCCGTCGAAGGTGACGACAGAGCATCCTGCCGACCGGCGGTGCCCGGATCTGCCCAGCAGTGGGCAGTCGGCGAATCCGGTCAGGAAAGCTCGTAGCCGATCTCGGCCAGGCGCGCGAGGTCGGTCAGGTACATCCGACGGTGTTCCGTACGGAGCACGCCCGCTTTACGGAGCAACGTCAGCTCGGCCACCACCGCGTTGCGGGACGCGCCGATGAGCTGTCCCAGCGCGTCCTGCGGCAGGCCAAGGTCGAGCACCGCCCGGTTCTCGTCGCCGTCCTTGCGGTGTGCCAGCCGCAGCAGCGTCCGGGCCAGTCGTTGCCGTACCGGCAGCAGCGCGATCTCGACCCGTTGTTCGTCCGACTCGCGGACCCGCGCGCTGTGGTACCGGTGCAGCGCCCGGTCGAGTCCACGAGCAGTGATCAGGGCGTTGAACCGTTCGGCGGTCAGCACCCGCGCCTCGACCGGGCGCAACACCGCCACACCGGCGGATCGGGGAGTCCCGTTCAACGCGGCCATCTCCCCGATCAGGTCGCCGCCGAGTCGGATGCCGATCAGGCTCTGGTGACCGTTCATCTCGGTCCGGAAGACCTTGACCGATCCGGAGAGGAGGACGAGGACCTCGCTTTCGGTCGCTTCCTGAAGGAAGAGCACCCGGCCGGCGGGAAGCCGCCTGAGCTGGCCGGCAGTGGCGAGTGCCGCCCAGTCCGCCGGTGGGACGAAGTCGACGAAGCTCGCCTGGGCAGGAGAGGTGACCGGCATGTGCCCACCGTACTGATCCGTCGATGCCCCGGGGTGCCCGTGACGCGCCAGGGGTCGTGCCCGATCTCGCACCTGTGGATACTGACAGGCATGCGCCGGTACGAGATCGACGTCCATGCGGTGTCGCGGGGCAGCGCGCAAACCGTGTACGAGCTGCTGAGGGCGGGCGAGACCTGGCCGACCTGGTCCGGGTTGGGCTCGTTCACGCTGGAACAGCCGAGCCCGATGCCGGACCGGGACGGGGTGGCGGCCAGCGGCGTCGGGGCGGACCAGGCGGTGGGTGCGATCCGGTTGTTCCGTACCGGGCCGCTGCGCAGCCGGGAGCAGATCGTCGAACTGGTGCCGGGGCGCCGGCTCAGCTACGTACTCCTGTCCGGGCTGCCGTTACGTGACTACCGGGCCGATGTCGACCTCACCCCGACCAGCGGCGGGACCGAGATCCGCTGGCGGTCGACCTTCGCCGCCAAGGTGCCGGGCACGGGCTGGTTCTACCGTTGGTTCCTCGGTCGATTCCTGGACCAGACCGTACGCGGGCTGGCCGGTTACGCCGGACGGGCTTCCTCGCCAGCCGGATGAGCCGGCCCGGCTGCCCGGTCAGGGCATGCGCTCGTAGGCCGGCAGGGTGAGGAAGTCGACGAACTCGTCCGCCACCGCCACCTCCAGGAAGAGCGCGCGGGCGGCGTCGTACCGGGCCGGGTCGCCGTCGAGCTTCGTCGTCTCCTCGTGCGCGATCCGTTCGACCAGTTCCCGGGTGACCCGGAGGCCGGCGCCACCGTCGGTGTCGACGGTGACGTTGTTGTGCAGCCACTGCCACACCTGGGACCGGGAGATCTCGGCGGTGGCGGCGTCCTCCATCAGGTTGTTGATCGCCACCGCTCCGGTGCCGGCCATCCAACTGGCCAGGTACTGGATACCGACGCTGATGTTCGCGCGCAGTCCCGCCTCGGTACGGGCGCCAGGCGTGCTCCGTACGTCCAGCAGTTGCGCGGCGGTGACGGTGACCTCCGCGCGGACCCGGTCCAGTTGGTGCGGCCGTTCGCCGAGCTGGGCGTCGAACACCTCACGGCAGATCGGAACCAGGTCCGGGTGGGCCACCCAGGAACCGTCGAATCCGTCGCCCGCCTCGCGTGTCTTGTCCTCCCGCACCTTCGCCAACGCGGTCTCGTTCACCCGGGGGTCGCGGCGGCTGGGGATGAACGCGGCCATCCCGCCGATCGCGTGGGCGCCGCGCTTGTGACACGTACGGACCAGCAGCTCGGTGTACGCCCGGATGAACGGGGCGGTCATCGTGACCGCGTTCCGGTCCGGCAGGAGGAAGTCCGTACCCCGGGCCCGGAACTTCTTCACCACGCTGAACATGTAGTCCCACCGGCCGGCGTTGAGCCCGGCGGAGTGCTCGCGCAGCTCGTGCAGGATCTCCTCCATCTCGAACGCGGCCGGAAAGGTCTCGATCAGTACGGTCGCCCGGATGGTGCCACGCGGGATGCCGAGCCGCTCCTGCGCGAAGAGGAAGACGTCGTTCCAGAGCCGCGCCTCCAGGTGGCTCTCCAGTTTCGGCAGGTAGAAGTAGGGGCCCGAGCCGCGGTCGAGTTGGCGGCGTGCACAGTGGAAGAAGTAGAGCCCGAAGTCGACCAGGGCACCGGCCAACCGCTCCCCGTCGACCAGCAGGTGCTTCTCGGTCAGGTGCCAGCCCCTCGGCCGTACCACGATGGTGGCGAGGTCGCCCTCGTCGAGCGTGTAGCGCTTGCCGGCCGGCGAGGTGAAGACGAGCGTACGGTCGATCGCGTCCCGCAGGTTGAGCTGGCCTTCGATGACGTTCTCCCAGGCCGGGGTGTTCGCGTCCTCGAGGTCGGCGAGCCAGACCCGGGCACCGGAGTTCAGTGCGTTGATGGTCATCTTCGCGTCTGTCGGCCCGGTGATCTCGACCCGCCGGTCGACAAGTCCGGGCGCGGGCTCGGCGACCCGCCACTCGCCGTCGCGGATCGGTGCCGTCCCGGGGAGGAAGTCGAAGAGTTCACCCCGGGCCAGGGCGGTCTCGCGTTCGACCCGCAGGGCCAGGAGTTCCCGGCGTCGCGACTCGAAGGCGTGGTGCAGTTCGGCGAGGAAGCCGAGCGCCTCCGGGGTGAGGATCTCCTCGTACCGGTCGTGCCGTGCCCCGGTGACCTCGACTTCGGCGAGCGGGCTCATCGACGCTCCTCTCCACGCCCCGGGCCACCGCCCGAGTCGATCAACAACCGCGTTTCCCGACTCTAGTGGCTGCCGGGACGGCGGCTGCCGGCTCACTCCAGTGGGATCGCGACGACCGGGCCGCTCTCCAACACGTCACCCGCGGCGATGGTGGCCACCGCCCGGTCACCGAGCAGGCGTCCGTCGACCAGCACCAGCCGTACGCAGTCCGGGTCGCCGGTACGTTCCGGCAGCTTGCCGGTCAGGTCGCGGGCGCGTTCGGCGCTCGCCTCGTCCAGGGTGAACCCGGCCGCTCCCCAGGTGCCCTCGGCGGTGAAGAACGGCTTGCTGTCGTTGTCCAGGTCGCCGTTGAGCACCACGCTCCGGTCGTCGCCGGTCAGTGCGCTGGATGCCTCGTTCAGCCCCCACACCTGGTAGGACCCGGAGCCGGAGTCGGGTGCGCCGGCCACCCCGACCCCGGTGCAACCGGTCAGTGTGAGCAGTGCGGCCAGCAGCAGGAGGGGAAGCGTGCGCCGCGGGTGTCCGTACGTCATCCCGACCGCCCTGTCGTGGACCGCGACGGCGACCGGGGCGCCGTCGACCGGGCGCCAGTTTATCGATCGCGGTCTCCGCGTTCCAGTGCGACGGGATCAGTGCGGGATCGGCGCGCGGGGGTACCCGCCTCGGGGCGTTGGGGAACCGGCGCCTCAGACGGCGCTGGGCGGTTCTCCCGGGGCGCCCGGGGCGGGGCTGGGGCCGGGAGCCGGGGTCCGCCAGTCGGGGCCGAGGACGAGCGGTAGGGCCAGGGCGGCGAGGATGCCGCCGATCAGCGGCGCCACGATGAAGACCCAGAGCTGGGACAGGGCGGCGCCGCCCTCGAACAGGGCTGGGCCGAACGACCGTGCCGGGTTGACCGAGGTGCCGTCCAGTGCCACGCCGACCAGGTGGCATGCGGCGATGGCGAGGCCGATGGCGACGCCGGCGATCGCGCGCTGTTCGAATCTGCTGGTCACCGTGAGGATGACCAGGACCAGCAGGAAGGTGAGCACGATTTCCAGCAGGAAGGTGCCGCCGAGGTTGATGTTCGCGCCGTACCCGTTGGTGCCGAGCGCGCCGCTCTGGTCGACCACGTCGCCGCCCTCGACCAGGATCCAGAGCAGGAGCGCGCCGATCACCGAGCCGACCAGCTGGGAGATCCAGTAGCCGATCGCCCCGGCCAGCGAGATCCGGCCGGTGAGCAGGGCGCCGAGCGTCACGGCCGGGTTGACGTGGCAACCGGAGATGCCGATCAGCATGTAGGTCAGGACGAGCAGGGTGAAGCCGAAGGTGAGCGCCACCACGACCACGCCGCCCTCGACCCGGGCGGCGATGACGCTGCCGACGCCGAAGAAGACCAACAGCAGGGTGCCGAGGAACTCCGCGCCGTAGCGTTTGGTGTTGTCCATGTCGTCAGGATAAGAATGTTTCGGCCATTCTGGGGGATTTCCCCTGATCTTCGCGGCATGTCGGAGGTGTGAGCGGATCGACGCGGGGATTCGGTACGAAATTCGGCACCGCGGCCGTTGCACCCGTCGTGAACGGCCAAAACGTCGATGTGGTGGTGATCGGTGCTGGTCAGGCCGGCCTCTCCGCCGGCTACTTCCTGCACCGGGACGGGCTCGCGCCGGAGTCCGGTTACGTGATCCTGGACGGCGACGACGGACCTGGTGGTGCCTGGCGGCACCGGTGGCGGACGCTGCGGTTGGACGGTGTGCACGGCATCCACGACCTGCCCGGGATGGCGCTCGGACCGGCCGACCCGGCACGGCCGGCGGCCGAGGTGGTGGCCGACTACTTCCGGACGTACGAGCGGGAGTTCGGGTTGCCGGTCCACCGCCCGGTACGCGTCGACGCCGTCCGGGACCGGTCGGACGGGCGCCTCGACGTGGTCAGCGCGGCGGGCACCTGGACCGCCCGGGCGTTGATCAACGCGACCGGCACCTGGACCCGTCCGTTCTGGCCGCGCTATCCCGGGCAGGAGTCGTTCCGGGGCCGGCAGTTGCACACCGCCGACTATCGGGGTCCGGAGGAGTTCGCCGGTGAGCACGTGGTCGTGGTCGGGGGCGGGACCTCCGCGGTGCAGCTGCTCGGCGAGGTCTCCGAGGTCGCCGGCACCACCTGGGTCACCCGCCGGCCGCCGGAGTTCCGGGTCGGCGAGTTCACCCCGCAGGAGCACGGCCGGGCCGCGGTGGCGAAGGTCGACGAGCGGGTACGGGCGGGGCTCCCACCGGCGAGCGTGGTCGGCGTGACCGGGCTGGTGGACACGCCGCGTACCCGTGAGTTGCGGGAACGTGGCGTGTTGCGGCGGCTGCCGATGTTCGACCGGGTCACGCCGGAAGGGGTTGCCTGGGCGGACGGGCGGTTCGTCCGGGCCGACGTGATCCTCTGGTGCACCGGGTTCCGGGCGGCGCTGGACCACCTTGCCCCGCTCCGACTCCGGGCCCCGGGTGGCGGGATCACCATGGACGGCACGCGGGTGGTCGCCGACGAGCGGATCCAACTGGTCGGTTACGGACCGTCGGCAAGCACCATCGGCGCGAACCGGGCGGGGCGTGCGGCCGTACGCGAGATCCGGCGGTTGCTGCGCCCGACGTCTGCCCGTTGACGATCCCGGGCGTTCGAGAGTTGCCCCCTCCTGGCCAGCGGGAATGCCACGCAACGCTCCACAGTGGAGGAGCCGGCGCCGGGTGCATTCCGAAAAATGTTCGGGTATGACACCTTCTGTCGTTGATTGTACAGGTGTACGACCTGGTTACTCGCGGTAGTCGCGCTTAGCCTTAAGGGGGTAAATGACATTGATCACAGAGAATCAAGTTACTCATGCCTGATTCGTAAATTGGTGCCATTTGCTCCCATCCCCTGCGGGTGAGGTCAACCCGCCGACACGAGGAGCACCGCCATGTCTGAGTCCGCCGCCAGCAAGAGCAAGTCAACCTCCCAGCCGCCGGCCAGCGCGGCAGAGTCCGCCGGCACGGAGTCCGTCCCCGCCACCAGTGCCGGCCTGCCACCCACCGCCCAGGTCCTCTTCGCCGTCATCAACGGCGGCAACGGCACCGTCGTACGGAGCCTGGGTGTCACCTCCGCCGCCCGGCTGGCCGTCGGGATGTACCAGGTCATCTTCAGCCACGACGTCACCGGCTCCGCCTACGTCGGCACCATCGGGCTGCCCGGCAGCGACGGCGCGTCGCCCGCCGGTGAGATCGCCGTGGTCGGACGAAGCGGTGTCGCCAACGGCGTCTTCGTACAGACCTTCAACTCCGCAGGTGCGTACGCGGACCGCTCGTTCCACCTCGCAGTGCTCTCCTGACACCCCCCACGGGTGGCCCCCGGGCAGGCTCAGCCCGGGGGTCACCGGTGTCAGGGAGGGGGAGAGGGACACCCCGGTACGGGCGTGAGCGCGCGGCGCCGCCCGACCCGAGTCGAGCGTCGCCGCGCTCTGGCCGTCTCCCACCATCGCAGCCCTTCGGCGGTACGCCAGCGGGGACCTGGCTCGACCGACGTGCAAACCATCGCGTCGGTCAGTTGGTGAGGTTCCCGCCCGTGCGAGTGGCAAACCTCACCCCGGCATCGGATGTCGATGTGTCGCGACCGGTGTCCCGCCGGGTCGAGTGACGCACGCGCGGGCGTCATCCGGTCCCGTTCGGGGTAAGAGGCCGGTCATGGAGCATTTCACTATCGCGACCGTCGCCGAGCGCAGCCCGGACTTCCGTCGGGTGCTGTGGACCGGCGAGCACACCCAACTCGTCATCATGACCATCCCCGCCGGAGGTGAGATCGGCGAGGAGGTCCACGAGGACACCGACCAGATCCTCACCTTCGTCAGCGGAACCGGCGAGGCCCGGGTGGCGGGTGAGACCAAGGCGGTGGCCCAGGGCGACCTGGTGGTGGTGCCGGCCGGAACGAAGCACAACTTCGTGAACACCGGGCCGAACCCACTCGTGCTCTACACCGTCTACGGACCTCCCGAGCACGCCGACCAGGCGGTGCACCGGACCAAGGAGGAGGCGGACGCGGCAGAGGAGGCCGGCCAGGACCAGCCGCCGACCTGACCGGAGCCGATCGTGGCGAGCATCCCGGTGCCGGCTCGGGCCGCGACCACGTCCAGTGGCCGGTCGAAGCGCCGGTGCCGGGCCGCCGTTCACGGGCTGCCGTTCACGGGCTGCCGGTTACGGGCGCGGCAGGACCGGGAGGTTGTCGGCCTCGACCGTCTCCGGGTACTTCAACCCGGCGCCGGTGTTGAGCACCACCACCCGCTCGTCGCTCCGGATCCAGCCACCGGCCCGGAGCTGCTTCGCCGCGGTGAGGCAGGCCGCGCCCTCGGGGCAGAGCAGCAGCCCCTCACGGGCACCGAACTCCCGCAGGTCGGCGAGGATGTCCTCGTCCCGGACCGCGATCGCGGTGCCGCCGGTGTCCCGCAGCGCGTCCAGGATCAGCTCGTCGCCGAGCGGCGCCGGCACGGTGATGCCGAAGGCCACCGTATGCGCGTCCACCCAGGGCTCGGCCCGGCGGGCACCGGAGGCGAAGGCGCGCACGATCGGTGCGCAGCCCGTCGACTGGACCGCCACCAGGCGGGGGAAGCGGTCGCCGATCCAACCGAGCTGTCGCATCTCGTGCAGCGCCTTGTGGATGCCGATCAGGCCGACGCCGCCCCCGGTCGGGTAGAGGATCACGTCCGGCACCTGCCAGCCGAGCTGCTCGACGATCTCGTACCCCATGGTCTTCTTCCCCTCGAGCCGGTAGGGCTCCTTGAGGGTGCTGGCGTCGAAGATCGAGCCCTCGGGGTCGTCCGCCGACGCGGCGATCAGCCCGGCGATGAACCGGCCGGCGTCGTTGATCAGGCCGTCGATCAGGTGCAGATCGGCCCCGGCCGCCAGGCACTCCCGACGGGTGATCGTGGGGGCGTCGACCGGCATGGCGATGGTCGCGCTCATTCCGGCGCGAGCCGCGTACGTGGCCCAGGCGGCGCCCGCGTTGCCGTTGGTCGGCATCGCCACCCGGCGGATGCCGAGTTCACGCGCCCGGGAGATGCCAACCGCCGCACCGCGTGCCTTGAACGAGCCGGTCGGGATCAGTCCCTCGTCCTTCACCAGGAGGCCGGGCAGGCCGATCCCGGCGCCGTACCGGGGCGCCGGCAGCAACGGGGTCCAGCCCTCACCGAGGGTGGTCACGTTCGCCTGGTCGGCCACCGGCAGCAGTTCCCGGTAGCGCCACAGGTCGGCGGGGCGTGCCGCGATCTCGGCCGGCGTGACCGCCGCGGCGACCGCGTCCAGGTCGTACCGGGCGAGCAGGGGCGAGCCGCAGGGGCAGAGGTTCCGTGGCTGGTCGGCCTCGAAGGTGTCGCCGCAGCGCGGGCATTCCAGGTGGGTCAGGTACACCGTTCTCCTCGGCGGTCCGTGCGACGGGACGCTCCGAGTCGGCGTCCGTGCCGGACGCCACCCCGAAGATCAGAAACTGTACGCCGGTCGACCGGCCGGCGGCACCCGGACGCCGGTAGCTGTCCGCAAGGACACCCTCGCGGGTATGGTTCCGCCCCCTCGCAGCGGGCCCGCCCGCGTATCGTCGGCAGGTCCCGACCCGGCGGTGCCGACGGCGGGACTCCGGGCCCCGCATGGTCCCGGCCGCTTCGGGTAGGAGATCGCCATGACCTCATCTGCTGACCAACCGACGGTCGCTCTGCCGGGCGAGGTGGCGATGCCACTGGTCGGGTTCGGCACCTGGCAGGCCACCGGCCGGTCCGGTTACGAGTCGGTCCGGACCGCGCTGGAGGCCGGCTACCGGCACATCGACACCGCCACCGCGTACGGCAACGAGGACGAGGTGGGTCGGGCGCTGCGGGACAGTGGGGTGCCCCGCGAGGAGGTCTTCCTCACCACCAAACTGCCCCCCGAGCACGCCGGCCACGAGCGCCGTACGTTGGCCGCCAGTCTCGCCGCCCTCGGCACCGACTACGTCGACCTCTGGCTGATCCACTGGCCGCCGCAGCGGGGCGCTGGACTCGACACGTGGCAGGAGTTCCTCGCCGTACGTGACGAGGGGCAGGCGCGCGCGATCGGTGTGAGCAACTACAGCACCAGCCAGCTCGACGTGTTGATCCAGGCGACCAGCGAGCCACCGGCGGTGAACCAGATCCGGTGGAGTCCTTCGCTCTACGACCCGCAGGTGGTGGCCGAGCACCGCGAGCGGGGGATCGCGGTGGAGGGTTACAGCCCGTTCAAGACCACCCGGCTCGACGACCCGGTGCTGATCGAGATCGCCCGCGCGCACGGGGTCGAGAGCAGTCAGGTGGTGCTCCGCTGGCATGTCGACCACGGGGTGGTGGTGATCCCCAAGTCGGTGACGCCGGACCGGATCCGGGCCAACTTCGACGTCTTCGACTTCTCGCTCAACGAAGACGAGTTACGCCGGATCGACGGGCTCGCCGGCTAGTCCACCGGTACGCCCCGGCCGGTACGTCGCACCCCGTCGGCCGTCGTTCGTCAGTGGACCTCGGCCAAACGGGCAATTTGCCGGAACTTGGCGGTTATCGTATTATGGCGCTGTTTTTGTCGTAACTGACGTCTTGTTGGCTTCGTTACAAAGATCGGGTTCGAGTGCTTTCTCGGTCCTCGGGATTCCTTGACGTGATCTGAGACGAGGCAACGACGGTGCGTCCTATCTGGCGAAACACATCAACAGCGGCCCTGACCCTCGCGGTCGCCGGCGCGGCGACCCTGGGGCTGGCATCGCCGGCCCTGGCGGCCCCCGGCGACGCGAGCGCCACCGGAGTGGTGGCGCAACTTTCCGCCGAGGTGCTCGGCGTTCCGGTGGTCAGTGCGAACGCCACGATCGGGTCGGTGACGGCACCGCCCGGCGGCGGCACGGACTCGGACACCGGAGTGGCGGTGAGCCTGCCCGGCGCGACCGGTGCGGCGGCCAGTGGCACGCTGTCCCTCGCCGCATCCCGTAACCCGGGCATCTCGACCGCATCGTCCACAATCGAGGATTTCTCGTTGAGCATCCTCGGCGCCAGCGTCGTCACCGCCGACGAGATCTCCGCGTCGGTGAGCTGCCCGGCGGTCGGTACGCAGGTCGCCGACACCGTGCAGAACGGGCTGACCCTATTCGGCGCCCCGGTCAACCTGCTGCCCAACACCCCCGGGGTCGACGGCAGCGTCGCGATCGTGGTCCCCGGCCTGGTCGGGGGAGCGCTCAACGTCACGCTGACCAGCGTCGAGACGGTCGTCGCGACCGGGGCGACCGCCACCGCCGTGATCGCCTCCGCCACCATCACCGGCACGGTGTCCGGCCTGCCGGTCAACATCGACGTCGGCGACGTGACCATCGCCTCGGCGACCTGTGAGCGGGCGCTGGCCCCGGCGGCGCCGATCGCGTCCTCGATCAACCCCAACGCCGGTCCGGAGTCCGGCGGGCAGCTGGTCACCATCACCGGGTCCAACTTCGTACCGGGTGGCACCACAGTCGTCTTCGACGGCGTACCGGGCACCAACGTGACGGTCGCACCGGGCGGTACCTCGCTGACGGTGGTCACCCCGGCCGGCGAGGTCGGACCCGCCTCGGTGGTGGTCAGCACCGCGAGCGGAGACTCCGACTCGCTCGGGTACACGTACCTCGCGGACGGCAGTGACGCGGTCGTCACCGACCTGACGCCGACCACCGGTCCCACCGCTGGCGGCACGCTGGTCACCATCACCGGTACCGGTTTCACCGGGGCCACCGGCGTCACCTTCGACGGCGTACCCGGCACCTCGTTCACGGTGAACCCGGCGGGCACCACGATCACCGTGGTGACCCCGGCCAACGCCGCCGGACCGGCCACGGTCAACCTGGTCTTCCCGGCCGGTACCGCGACCGCGCCGGTCTTCACCTACGTCGCGCCGACCATCACCGACATCACCCCGGAGCAGGGCCCGACCTCGGGTGGCACCAGCGTGACGATCACCGGTACCGGCTTCACCGGGGCCACCGGGGTGACCTTCGGCGGCAACCTCGGCACCAACCTGGTGGTGAACGCGGCGGGCACCTCGCTGACCGTCACCACCCCGCCGGGACCGGTCGGACCGGTAGACGTGGTCGTGCTCCTGCCCGGCCCGGACGCCACCGCGCCGGACGGCTTCACGTACGTCCTCGCCGCGCCGACCATCAGCGACCTCGACCCGGACCAGGGCCCGACCGCGGGCGGTACGACCGTCACGGTCGACGGCAGTGGCTTCGTCCCCGGCGAGACCATCGTCAACATCTGCGGGCGGTCGATTCCGGCCACCTCCGTCACGGTCAGCCCGGACGGGCTGTCGCTGACCTTCGTCACCCCGCCGTGCGGGGCCGGGAACACCACGGTCACCGTCACCACCACGGAGGGCAGCTCCAGCGGTCTGACCTTCCGGTACGTGAACGGCGGCCTGCCGGTCACCGGCGCCCCCGCGAGCACCCTGTTCGTGCTGGCGCTGGTGCTGATCGGAGCCGGTGCTGTCGCGCTGGTGCTGATCCGTCGCCGGGCGCGCCTCTCCTTCACCATCTGATCGACCGGTAGCCGATCCGGGCTCCGGGGCAATCGCCCCCGGAGCCCGGATCTGTTCGTCCGTCGCAGGTGGTGCGGCCCCGGGACGGCATGCGGCTCTAGGGTGGTCCGGTGGCGACGTATCGGATTGGCGAAGCGGCTGAACTGCTCGGGGTCAGCGTGGACACGGTGCGGCGCTGGGTGGACGCCGGTCGGCTGGCCGCGACCCGGGACGAACACGGCCACCGGAGCATCGCCGGTGCGGACCTCGCCAGCTTCGCGCGCTCCCTGGCGGAGACGCCGGACGGCGGCACCGGCCGCTCCTCGGCCCGCAACCGGCTGCGCGGCATCGTGACGGCGGTGAGCCGGGATTCGGTGATGGCGCAGGTCGACATCCAGGCCGGGCCGTTCCGGGTGGTGTCGTTGATGAGCCGGGAGGCGGTCGACGAACTCGGCCTCGACGTCGGTTCGACCGCCGTCGCAGTGATCAAGTCCACCACGGTGGTGGTCGAACGGGGCTGACCTGCGGTCGGTCGGTACCGGCCATGCGGCTGGCGTGAATCAGATGTGAAGTCGGGCCGCTCTTTCTTTACAGAAAATGAGAAAACCGGCTTCCTTTCCGGTGTACCGGACGCCCGGAAGCGGTGTCGTCCAATTCGGATCGTGAGGAGAGTACGCCGCTGCGTGACCTGGTTGATTGCCGTAACCGGTTCCGTGGCGCGGCAGGCGCCGAATGGTTCGGTTCCCGCGCTCGCCGCACCTCTTGGTTACGCACAGTGTTGTCGACAGAGTCATTGAGCAATGTTGTCTCCCGGCCCTGAGCTGGTGTATTACCAATCTGGACGCCCGCGCTGTCAATTCTGTGACTAACAGCCAGTTAGTGTGGTGCCGGCGCGCGTTGCCCGTGGATTTTCTCGCAGATCTAGGGCAAAGTGGCGTCACCCACAGACCGAACCACTCGACCTCGCCCTGGATCTGAGGGAAAGAAAGGTCGGGCGCAGCGGGTGGGTGGAGATGGGTACCTGGGGTGAGGCCATGGGGAGGCGCACGATGAACAATGAGGTGAACCGCGGCGGTGCAGTACCGCCGATCTGGGGTCACTACAGCGAGTCGGAACCCGATTTCGCTACCTGTCTGCTCTATCTGGACTGCGGCGACGACCCGTCCCGCAGCCTGGCTCTGTTGGAGCACTGGTACGACGAGGCGTGCCGGTTGCTGCTGCCCTTCGTGCAACCGGCGGGCGCGCCCGAACCGTGGCTGTCGCTCAGCGCGTACGAGCAGCACCCGGACGGACGGGCCCGACGCCGCCGGCCACAGCGCTGGGCGGATGGACTGACCGAGGGGCTCTACCAGCTCTCCGCGCACTGGGCCGACGTCGACCCGGCCGCCGTCGCGTCCGAGCTCGAGCTCTACGTCTTCCGCTTCGCCCACCACCGGCACCTCAAACTGCAGGTGTCGGTCGGATTCGAGGGCCGCCCGGGACGGCTGGCGCAGGTGCTGCCGGCCCTGGTCGAACTCACCCGACGGGTCGGGGACGTGGCGAACCCGTCGTACGGCGAGATCGTGATCAACGCCGGCACGGTCGCGCCCTCGACCATCCTGGACTCGGTGCTCTCCCGGCCGGTCGAGGAGTCGGCCCAGTTCAGCCGCAGCTACCTGCGGGGCTACGAGTGGGTGACGCTCTGCCCGGAGGAGCTGCTGGTCCGCCTCGGCGGTGTCTCGGCGCTGCGGGAAACCGGCGTCTTCGCCGAGGTGGTGCCGCTGACGTACGGCGGCGCGTTGCTGCGGGCGACCCAGTCACCGGTCGACTACCGGGGTGACCGGGTCCGTGCCGTGTTCCGCGCGCTGGCACCGGTGCTCCCGTCCGGCCAGCCGCACGACCTGTCGGCCGACCTGCCGGCGCAGGACCTGAGCCGGATCGTCTTCGCCGACGCGGCGTACCCGTACGGGGCGCTCGATCTCGGCCCGGCCCTGCCGGCCAAGGCCGGCGTCGGTTCGGCCCCGGCGCCCGCGCCGGCGATGGCCCCGCAGAACTGGGGCGGCTTCGGTCCGGCCGGCTCCGCCGCCCCGGTACGCCGCGACTTCTGACCCGGGGTCAGCCGGGTGCCGGCTGTCGGGGCACCCGGGACGGGCGGAGCGGGTGAGTGCTCGGGTGCCGGTCCGGGCCACGGCGGCGGCTTCCGGTCAGAGCGCGACGCCGTGGTCCATGAATCGGCCACGGCGCCGCGTTCGTGCCGTCAGGCCCGGGTGCAGGTGGTGCCGTTCAAGGTGAATGCGGTAGGTGCGGTGTACCCGCCGCCGTGGGTGCCCTGGTAGCCGAAGGAGACCGTGCTGCCGGGGGCGATGGTGCCGTTCCAGCCGATGTTCCGGGCGGTCACCGCCGACCCGCTCTGGGTCACGTTGGCGTTCCAGGCACTGGTGACCTGCTGCCCCGAGGGCAGGTTGTACGCGAGCGTCCAGCCGTTGACCGGGCTGGATCCGGTGTTGGTGACGCTGACGTCGGCGGTGAACCCGTTCTGCCAGGAGTTCGAGGTGTAGCCGACCCGGCAGCCGCCGGTGCCGGGGTTCGGCGGTGTGGTGGGCGGGCCGGCGGTCGGCGGTGTGGTCGGCGGTGTGCCGCTGTTGACGGCGGCGGAGAACGAGTTGACCCCGAGTCCGGCGCCGCCCTGCCACGGTTCGAAGCCGGCCTGCACGCTGGTCAGGTACCAGGAGTTGGTGATCGCACCCCGGTTGCGTACGTCGTTGATGAAGTCGAGCACGCTGAAGTTCCAACTCGTGATCGCCGACGGCGCCACGTACGAGACGACGTTGTTCCCGCCGTTGTTGCCGGTCCAGACCTCCCAGCTGCGACCCCCGACCGTGGCACTGCCGGTACGCGAGCCGATCGGTTGGATCGAGCCCTGCCGGTTGAACCAGATCATGATCTCCATCTGGTTCACCCCGGTGGTCTTCGGCGTCGGGTCGAGCCAGATGTCGTAGGACGCGTTGTAGGTCGCCCCGCTGACGTACGTGTAGTTGATGCTGCTGGTGGCACTGCTGATCCGGCTCACCTGCATGGGCAGGTTGGTCCCGGGCGAACAGTTGCCGTAGTGGCAGCCGAGGTAGACCGACGGGTACGACACCGGTGCCCCGTTGGTCGGCGCCGAACCCTGCTGGCTGAGTACGGAGAAACCGGTGTCGGTGACGTTGATGCACTGCTGGGCGGTGGTGCCCCAGCGGTTGTTCTGGACCACGTAGCGGCCCTGGATCGTGGTCGATCCGTACTGTTCGCAGATCTGGGTGTCGGCCTGGGCCGGGCCGGCGGCGGCGATGGCGACGAGCGAGCCCGCGATGAGCAGGCCGGCGGCCACGAGGGCGCGAGCGGTTCTCATGGATGCTCCTTGGACGGTGGGTGTCCGTACGTGCGGCGAAAACATGTGGTGGCGGCGATGACGGGAGCGCTCCCACGCCTGCCAACACATTGACACGCTTGAAATTCCAGCGCAACTCCCACTCCACCCCCACCGCTCTCGATCAAGGGCAAAGCCGCGCTGGACGATCTCCTGGCGGAGCGATTTGCCCTAGATCAACGAGGCGGGGCGGGGGGAGGGGGGGAGGGAGGGGTGGCGGGAGGGGGTGGGGCGTTAGGGGGTGGGGAGGAGGGGGCGGGCGGCGCGGACCTGGGCCAGGGTGGCGTTCAGTGCGACGACAACCCGGTCCTCGGTGGTGGCGGCGAGCCGGCTGGCCGGGATGGAGAGGCTGATCGCGTCGGTCGCCGGCGACTGGAGGGGGACCGCCATGGCGAAGCAGACGATGCCGTCCGTGTTCTCCTCCCGGTCGACCGCGTAACCACGGGACCGGATGGTGGCCAGTTCGGCGTGGAGTGTGTCCGGGTCGGTGATGGTCCGGCCGGTCAGCGCGGCCAGCGGCCAGTGCAGCAGCCGGTCGACCGCCTCGTCTGCCCGCTCCGCGAGCAGCACCTTGCCCAGCGCGGTGGCGTGCGCCGGCAGGTGCCGGCCGATCGCGCTGTAGAGCCGTAACGGGTGGATCGATTCGCGTTTGGCCAGGTAGACGACGTGTGGCCCGTCGAGTCGACCGAGGTGAACGGTCTCGCCGAATTCGCTGGCGAGCTGGTCGAGCACGCCGCTGAGCAGGCCGGTCACGGTGTCCGTCTCCAGGTACGCGGCGCCGACCTGGAGGGCGCGTACGCCCAGGCCGAACCGGGTGCCGGTGGCGTCGGCCTCGACCCAGCCGCGCTTCATCATCGTCCGCAGGATGCCGTGCAGGCTGCTCTTCGGGATGCCGAGCGCTCGGGTCAGCTCGACCAGCGAGCGGGGCCCGGTGCCGTCCGCCAGTGCCTCCAGCACGTCCAGGGTCCGCCCGGCGGACTTGACCGGCTGGAATGCCCCTTCCCTGAGGGTGTCGGCGGCTGTCGTCATGGCTGCCACTCTAGTGCTCTTGACAGCTTCGATGACCGCACTAGGGTCACGTATGTGACTAGCGTTCATCATTCTGAACAATCATCGGGTTCGTCGGAGGCCGCAGCGGTCCCGTCGGCCATCGCGGCCGGCCGGATCCTGCCCGTGGTGGTGCTGGAAGAGGCCGCCGCCGCCGAGCCGCTCGCCGTCGCGCTGACCGAGGGCGGCCTGCACACGGTCGAGGTGACCTTCCGGACCGACGCCGCGGCCGACGCGATCCGGGTCATGTCGCAGCGGCCGGACCTGCTGGTCGGCGCCGGCACCGTACTCACCCCGGCGCAGGTGGACCGCGCCGTCGAGGCGGGTGCCCGGTTCGTGGTCAGCCCCGGGTTCGGGCCCGCCGTGGTGCGGCACTGCCAGGAGTTGGGCGTACCGGTCTTTCCCGGTGCGGCGACCGCCACCGAGATCCAGCTCGCCCTCGACGCGGGGCTGGACACGGTGAAGTTCTTCCCGGCCGAGCAGCTCGGTGGGCTCGCCATGATCAAGGCGTTGGCCGCGCCGTTCCGCTCGGTGCGGTTCATCCCGACCGGCGGGGTCAACACCAGCAATCTCTCCGACTACCTCGCCAACCCCTCGGTGCTGGCCGTCGGCGGCACCTGGATGGTCGCCCCGGCCCTGCTCGCCGCCGGACGCTGGGACGAGGTCACCCGACTGACCGCCGCCGCCGTCTCCGCCGCCCACGCCGTCGGCGGAAGTCAGGAGTGATGACGATGTTCGAGCTTCGTCCAGCCGACGAGTGCCGGTACGACCTGGTCTCCCTCGGCGAGATCATGCTGCGGCTCGACCCGGGCGAGGGCCGGGTGCGTACCGCCCGTGGCTTCCGCGCCTGGGAAGGGGGCGGTGAGTACAACGTCGCCCGGGGGCTGCGCCGTTGCTTCGGCCTGCGTACCGCCGTGGTCACCGCCTTCGCCGACAACGAGGTGGGACGGCTGCTGGAGGACCTGGTCCTGACCGGCGGCGTGGACACCTCACTGATCAAGTGGATGCCGTACGACGGCATCGGGCGCACCGTCCGCAACGGACTCAACTTCACCGAACGCGGCTTCGGCGTACGGGGCGCGGTCGGCACCTCGGACCGGGGGCACACCGCCGCCAGTCAGCTCCGCGCCGAAGACGTCGACTGGGACCACCTCTTCGGCACGCTCGGCGTGCGCTGGCTGCACACCGGCGGCATCTACGCCGCCCTCTCCGAAACCACCCCGGAGACGATCGAGGCGGCGATGGCCGCCGCGCGTCGGCACGGCACGGTCATCTCGTACGACCTCAACTACCGGCCCAGCCTCTGGAAGGCCGTCGGTGGTCAGGCGCGGGCGCAGGAGGTCAACCAGCGGCTGGCCCGGTACGTCGACGTGATGATCGGCAACGAGGAGGACTTCACCGCCTCGCTCGGCTTCGAGGTGCCGGACACCGACGAGTCCCTCGCCGAGCTGGACGTGGCGAACTTCCGTCGCATGATCGAGGCGGTGACCAAGGAGTACGGCAACTTCCGGGTGGTCGCCACGACGCTGCGTACCGTCCGAAGTGCCACGGTCAACGACTGGGGTGCGGTCGCCTGGTCCGCCGCCTCGGGTTTTGTCGAGGCGACCCACCGGCCGAACCTGGAGATCCTCGACCGGGTCGGCGGCGGGGACAGTTTCGCCTCCGGTCTGGTGTACGGGTTGATGGCCCACGGTGACCTCGCCCTCGCGGTGGAGTACGGCGCGGCCCATGGCGCGCTCGCCATGACCACCCCCGGGGACACCTCGATGGCCAGTCGCAAGGAGGTCGAGGCCCTGATGCGGGGCAGCGGGGCACGCGTCCAGCGCTGACAATTCCCTGGGGAGACTCCGGCGCCACCAGAGGTGGTGCTATCGGTCAGCGGTCGCACGGAGTAGCGTCTTGGCTTCAACGCGTGCCGAGTCCCCTCCCGGAGGCGTCACCACCATGCTCGGTTCCACCCTGCGCATCCTCGTCGTCGGCGGGGGCATCGCCGGCCTGGCCACCGCTCGTGCCCTCCGTCTCGCCGGTTTCCGGCCGGAGGTGACCGAGTGGCAGTCGGCGCCGATGGCGATCGCGGGCGGCATCTACCTGTTGGGTAATGCCGCCCGCGCACTGCGTGAGCTCGGGTTGGACGGCCCGGTCCGCCCGCTCGGCCAGGTGGTCGGGCGGCAGCGCTTCCTCGACGTACGCGGCCGGCGGCTCTGCGAGCTGGACAACGGCCTGGTCTGGGCCGGGGTGGGGGAGTGCCGGGCACTGCCCCGGGCCGACCTGCACCAGGTGCTGCTCACCGCGGCCGGCGGGGAGGTGCGGTACGCCACCGGGGTCGACGCGCTGGAGCTGAGCCCGGAAGGGGTCGAGGTCACCTTCGACGATGGCCGGCAGGGGGAGTACGACCTGGTCATCGGGGCCGACGGCCGGCATTCGACGGTCCGTACGCTGGCCGCCCTCGGTGGCCCGGCCCGACCGGTCGGGCAGGTCACCTACCGCAGCGTGGTCACCGGTGGGCCACGCGTCACCGACTGGACCGCACTGCTCGGCCAGCACTCCGCGTTTGTCATCGTCCCGATGGGCGCCGGCCGGTTGCACTGCTACGCCGACGAGACCTGGGGCGAGATACCAGTGGACCCGGTGGCCCGGCTGCGGGAACGCTTCGCCGAGTACGGCGGGCCGGTGCCGGCGGTGCTCGACGCGATCCGCTCGGTCCGGGTGGCCTCGAGTGACGAGGTCGAGTTGGGACGTTGGTCACGTGGCCGGGTGGTGCTGGTCGGTGACGCGGCGCACGCCACCGCGCCGACGTTGGCCCAGGGGGCCGCGATGGCGTTGGAGGACGCGCTGGTCCTCGCCGGGGCGTTGGCCAAGGCCGAGACGGTGACCGAGGCGCTTGTCCGGTACGAGAGCCGACGGCGCCCGCGTACCAAATGGGTGTTGGACCGGACCCGGGACCGGGACCGGACCCGGGACGTCCCGCCGCCGTTGCGTGACCCGTTGCTGCGTGGTCGTGGTGCGCGCATCTTCGCCGAGCACTACCGTTTGCTGCTCGACCCGGCGTAACCGCCCACTTACCACCTGATCCGGCGTAACCCGTCGCCGTGCCGCCGGCCGGGGTGCGCGGGGCACGGGAGCGCCCCCGACGGCGCGTCCGACCACCCGGCGCTGAAGCCACCGCTGCTGGGGACTATTCTCGCCTCCGAGATACGGCCAACAGAGAATCAACAGCGCGTGCGGATCAGATCTGTGGGCGCAGTGGGACTAACGAGAACCGGAGGCCACTCGTGACCACCGTCGCACCGAAGCCGATCGTGACCCGGCCATGGCCGGTCCGCCAGCCGGTCAGGGGTTCGGCCATCGCGCGGCTGCTGCGTACGACGGACGCGAAGCAGATCGGGATCATGTACATGATCACCGCGTTCGCGTTCTTCATGATCGGCGGCCTGATGGCGCTGCTCATGCGGGCCGAGCTGGCCCGGCCGGGGCTGCAGTTCCTGTCGCCTGAGCAGTACAACCAGCTCTTCACCATGCACGGCACGATCATGCTGCTCTTCTTCGCGACGCCGATCGTGTTCGCTTTCGCGAACTACGTGGTGCCGTTGCAGATCGGCGCACCGGACGTTTCCTTTCCGCGGCTGAACAGCTTCGCCTACTGGCTCTACCTGTTCGGTGGCACCATGGCGCTGGCCGGTTTCGCCAGCCCCGGTGGCGCCGCCGACTTCGGCTGGTTCGCGTACGCGCCGTTGAGCAGTGTGGAGAACTCGCCGGGTGTCGGCGCCAACCTGTGGATCGTCGGCCTGGCGGTCTCCGGTCTGGGCACCATCCTCGGTGGCGTGAACATGATCACCACGATCCTCACGCTCCGTGCGCCCGGCATGACGATGTTCCGGATGTCGATCTTCACCTGGGCCATCCTGGTCACCAGCCTGCTGGTCATCATGGTCTTCCCGCTGCTCGCGGCGGCCCTGTTCGCGCTCGCCGCGGACCGGATCCTGGGGGCACACGTCTTCGACGCGGCCACCGGCGGACCAATGCTCTGGCAGCACCTCTTCTGGTTCTTCGGTCATCCCGAGGTCTACATCGTCGCGCTGCCGTTCTTCGGCATCATCAGCGAGGTCATCCCGGTCTTCTCCCGCAAGCCGATGTTCGGCTACAAGGGCATGGTCGGCGCGATGATCGGTATCGCCGCACTCTCGATGAGCGTCTGGGCACACCACATGTTCGCCACCGGTCAGGTGCTGCTGCCGTTCTTCTCGTTCCTCAGCTTCCTGATCGCCGTACCGACCGGTATGAAGTTCTTCAACTGGATCGGCACCATGTGGCGTGGCCAGATCAGCTTCGAATCGCCCATGCTCTGGGCGGTCGGCTTCCTGGTGACGTTCCTCTTCGGTGGTCTCTCCGGGGTGCTGCTGGCCAGCCCGCCGGTCGACTTCCACGTCTCCGACACCTACTTCGTGGTGGCGCACTTCCACTACGTGCTCTTCGGCACCATCGTGTTCGCCGTCTTCGCCGGCATCTACTTCTGGTTCCCGAAGATGTTCGGCCGGATGCTGGACGAGCGCCTGGCCAAGGTGCACTTCTGGCTCACCATGGTCGGCTTCCACACCACCTTCCTGGTGCAGCACTGGCTCGGCGCCGAGGGCATGCCCCGGCGGTACGCCGACTACCTGCCCGGGGACGGCTTCACCACGTTGAACACGATCTCCACGATCGGTGCGTTCATCACGGGCATCTCGACCCTGCCGTTCCTCTACAACGTGTGGAAGTCGTACAAGACCGGCCCGGTGGTGGAGGTCGACGACCCGTGGGGCCACGGCAACTCGCTCGAATGGGCCACCAGCTCGCCGCCGCCGCTGCGGAACTTCGACCGGATGCCCCGGATCCGCTCCGAGCGGCCGGCGTTCGACCTCAAGTTCCCGCACCTCGCCGCAGGTCACTCCCTGGCCGGTCCGCCTGAGGGTGGCGCCAAGCCGCTGACCAGCGAGTCCGACGGTGGGGCCAGCTACCAGGAGGACGTCGCCTCCGACATCGACCGGCACTGAACCACCGGTCGAACAGAGCGCCACGAGGGCGCCGACCCCCTGGGGGTCGGCGCCCTCGCCGTATCCGGGACGCTGGACCCAGCCGGGCGTTCAGTGTGGTCCGAGCGGTTCAGCGCGGTCTGGGCTGCCAGCATCGGAGCATGCTCTGGGCCGCCAGCATCGGAGCGTGTGCTGGGCGGCTCAGCGTGGGCTGGAGGAGCCCGCCCCGCTGGCCGCCAACGTGGCCTCCCCGGTCGGCTCGGCGGCCGGTGCCGGCCTGGTCGCGGCCCGCTGCCGGCGCCGCAGTTCGAGCGGCAGCACCACCAGCGCGATCACCGTGCCGAGCAGGCCGGTCGCGGCGAAGCCCCAGGCCGGGGACGAGGCGTCGATGACCGCGCCGGCCGTCGGCGCCCCGATGGCGATGCCAACGGTGATCGCCGAGCCGTGCAGGCCCATCGCCTCACCCCGTACGCTCGCCGGTGCCAGCCGGCTCACCGCGTCCGAGCTGGCCGCGAGGGTCGGGGCGCAGAGCGCGCCAGCGGGCAGCAGGGCGAGGCTGAGCAGCCACCACTGCCCGCCGCCGAGCCCCACCGGAATGGTGGCCAGGCCGAGCAGGATCGTCAGCAGCAGCGGCGAGACCGGTCGGGAGAGCGCGCCGTACGCGAAGCCGCCGAGGAGCGAGTAGGTGGCCCACATCGTCAGCACCGCACCGGTCCAGCCGACCTGCCCGGCGTCGCGCAACACTGCCACCACGGCGACGTCGGTGCCGCCGAGCACCAGCGTGCTGGCGGCGGCCAGTGCGAGCAGGCCCACCAGGCGGGGGGTGAGCCAGTCCCGGCGGGCCAGTGGAGCCGCCGGGGTGGTCGACTCCGACTGGGTACGGGTCGGCGGGTCGAGTACGAACAGGAGCACCCCGGAGAGGACCATGCCGGCGCCGATGGCGTACATGGCGACCTCCGGCGACACGGCGGTGGCCAGGAGTACGGCGAGCGCCGGCCCGGTCATGAAGGAGACCTCGACCGACATCGAGTCCAGCGCGTACGCCGGCCGCCGTTGGTCCGGTGGCACCAGCGCGGCGATCGACTGCCGTACCACCGAGAAGACCGGCAGTGTCAACAGGCCGCCGAGCAGGACCGAGCCGAGCAGGAACGGGTACGACAGGCTCGGCGCGGCGACCCAGAAGACCGCGGACGCGACGGTGGTGACGATCAGCAGTGGTCGCAGTCCGCGTCGGTCGACCAGCCGGCCGAGCAGGGGTGCGCCGAGCGCCGAGCCGACCGTCATGAACGCGCCGACCAGACCGGCCGGCCCGTAGCCGTAACCGAGGCCGACCACGTGCAGGGTCATCACCACGGCACTGGCCGCCATCGGCACCCTGGCCAGGATCGACACCAGCAGCAGTGGCCGCAGTCCGGGAAGCGTGAGCACTTCCCGGTAAGGCTTCATATTCAACACGGTCCGTACCTCCTGGAACATCTTGGCCCAGTGGTACGGCCCGCGGGCTACCGGATTTCCCCGGTTCCTCGGCGGTGGTGGCGGTCTGCCCGGTTCAGGCTGCTTTGACCACCGGTTCGCCGCGTAGTGTGACGCCCGCCTCACCCAGTTCGTCCAGCGCCAGTTCGGTGCTGTGGCCGGACACCCCTGCGGTCAGGTCGAGCAGCACAGTGGTGTCGAATCCCTCCCGGCGGGCGTCCAGTGCGGTGGCCCGCACACAGTGGTCAGTGGCGATCCCGACCAGTTCGACCGTGTCGACGTCGTGTTCGCGCAGCCAGTCGGCCAGTCCCGCGCCGTTGTCGGCGTACCCCTCGAACCCGGAGTACGCCGCCGCCCGCTCACCCTTGCGGAACACCGCCTCGATCCGGTCCGTACGCAGGTTCGGATGGAATTCGGCGCCGGGCGAGCCCGCCACACAGTGGGCCGGCCACGAGTGCGCGTAGTCCGGCACCTCGGCGAAGTGGGCGCCCGGGTCGACGTGGTAGTCCTTGGTCGCCACGATGTGCCGCCACCGTTGCGGCTCGGCCGCGATCAGGTCGGAGATCGCCGCCGCGACCTCGGCGCCGCCGCCGACCGCGAGCGAACCGCCCTCGCAGAAGTCGTTCTGCACGTCGACGATGATCAGTGCTCGACTCATCTGGGTCGCCTTTCACAGATGTCTTGGTTCAGTTCGTGGGCACGACGGTGACCGGGATCGTCGGATCTCCGGCGGAGAGCTTGAGCCCCTCCCAGGGGATCGAGATGAGGCACTGGCGCAGGTGCTCCCGGGACTCGACCAGTCCGGGCAGCTCCACCGGCTCGCCTCCGACCAGGTAGCTGCGCTGGAGCAGCCGGTCGTTCGGCCGGTGGTCGGGCACCCCCTGCGAGACCACGATCTCCTCGGTCGCGGTCCCGGTCGGCTTGTGGCGGCGGATCGCCACCTTGCGACCGCCGACGGTCGCCTTGTTCTCCGAGCGTTTGACCACCGGGCGCCCGTCGACCTCGACCAGCTTGTAGACCAGCCCGGCGGTGGGGGCGCCCGAGCCGGTGACCACCGCGGTTCCGGCGCCGTACATGTCGACCGGTTCGGCGGCGAGTGCGGCGATCGCGTACTCGTCCAGGTCACCCGACACGATGATCTTCGTCTCGGTCGCGCCGAGCGAGTCGAGCAACTCACGCGAGTGGTGCGCCAGCACCGACAGGTCACCCGAGTCGATCCGGATCGCCCGCAGGTCCGGGCCGGCGACCGCGATCGCGTTCCGGATGCCCTGGGCGATGTCGTACGTGTCGACCAGCAGCGTGGTCCCCTTGCCCTGCGCCGCCACCTGCGAGGCGAACGCGGCCGACTCGTCGTCGTGCAGCAGCGTGAACGCGTGCGCGGCGGTGCCGGCGGTCGGGATGCCGTACCGCTGGCCGGCGGCCAGGTTGGAGGTGAAGCCGAAACCGGCCAGGTACGCCGACCGGGCGGCGGCGACCGCGGCCTCCTCGTGGGCGCGCCGGGAACCCATCTCGATCACCGTACGGCCCCGGGCGGCGGTGACCATCCGGGCCGCCGCGGCGGCGATCGCGCAGTCGTGGTTGAGCACCGACAACGCCAGCGTCTCCAGCAGTACGCACTCGGCGAAGGTGCCGGAGACGGTCAGGATCGGCGAGCCGGGGAAGAAGAGCTCACCCTCGGCGTACCCCTCGATGTCACCGGTGAAGCGGAACCGGGACAGCCAGGCGGCGGTCTGTTCGTCGACCACCCCGGCCTCCCGCAGCCAGGCCAGTTCGGCGTCGTCGAAGCGGAAGTCGCGGACCAGCTCGACCAGCCGGGCGGTGCCGGCGACCACACCATAGCGTCGGCCGGTGGGCAGTCGACGGGTGAACACCTCGAAGACGCACTGGCGGTCCGCCGTGCCGTCACGCAGCGCGGCACTGACCATGGTCAGCTCGTAGTGGTCGGTCAGCAACGAGGAATGAGGAGTGCTCACCCGCCTAGCCTAAGCGCGCGCCAGCGCGACCGGGACAGCATGACCGCAGCGTTCACGGTCTGGCCTTGCCGTCGTGGTCCGGCAGCGCACGCAGCGCCGGCCACAGCTCGCCGCGCCCGGTCACGCCGAGCTTGGTGTAGACCCGCTGGAGGTGGTTCTCCACCGTCCTGGTCGAGATGTAGAGCTGCTCGGCGATGTTGCGGCTCGGCACCCCACCGGCGGCCAGCCGGGCGATCTGGCGTTCCCGTTCGGTCAGTGCCGGCTGCTCGGCGGTCAGCGCCGGTGTGCGTACGGTGTCGCAGCGTTCCAGCAGCGCGCTCAGCCGTACGTTCGCCTCGTGCGCCCGGGGTGACTTGGCCTCGCGGAGCCGGGCCACCGCCATCGCGGTCGCCTCGGCGGCGTACAGGTTCAGCTCCAGCTCGTCGAAGCTGCTCGCCACGGCGAGGAGTTCGTCACCGGAGCGGGCGGCGACCGCCCGGGCGTGTCGGGCCAGCAGCGGGGGCAGAACGCCTTCGACGGTCTCGGTCAGTTCGGTCAGCCGGTGTGCCACGCTCTGCCGTCGACCGTCCCGGGTCTCCCGGCCGACCTCCAGTTGGGCGCGGTCCAGCCGGACCAGGTCGTGTAGCGCCAACACCTCGTGCCCGGTGAGACCGTCCCGCCGCAGGTTCCCGACCAGAGTGGTCAGGTGGTCGACGGCCCCTTCCAGGTTGCCGACCGACGCGAGTACGGCCGCGCGGGCCTGCTCCCGCCACGGATAGAGGATCTCCATCCCGGGCGAGTGTGTCTGGTCGGAGACGGCCATCGCGTCGGTGGCCTGCGTGGTGTCGCCCTGTAGCGCCGCCGCGTGGGCCCGTTCGGCGTGGGCCAGGCCGGCGAAGACCCGACTGGTCGCGAGCACCGCGCACGCGTCGGTGCTGGTCCGCAGCGCCTCCCCGGTCCGGCCGCGCAACCGGGCGGCCTGGGCACGCAGGATTGACAGATAACCGGAGCCGAGCCGGAAGTCGCCGGCCACCGCCAGGTCGGCGAACTCGGCGGCGACGATCTCGTCGATGCCCTTCAGGTCACCGGCGAGCGCGAGTCGGGTACCCCGGGCCAGTTCCAGGGCGAGTTGCAGGTAGGGCATGTCGCCCCGCCACAGCGCCTCGTCGGCCGCCACCCCGGTCACCGCACGCCCACTGTGTTGCAGCTCGCCCTGGGCGGCTTGGAGGTGCGCGATCGTGCACCGGGCCAGTCCCCGGGCGGAGAGTGTCGCCGCCGGCCGGTCCAGCACCGCCCGGCTCAGTCGGAGCGCCTCGGCGAAGTCGAGCTGGTGCAGGCGCATGATGGCTTCGAACGCGCGGACCCGGGCCCGCGCGGGCGGGTCGACGAGCTGTTCGGCCGCCGCCGAGATCTCCTTGACGGTCGACTGCTCACTCAGGCCCCAGTACGTCACCATGCCCCGTACGGTCAGCCACCGGCCGCGTCGCTCGTCGGTGGTGACCTGGTCGGCGACGCCGTCCAGGACGCTGATCGCCCGCTCCGGCTGATCGGTGAACATCAGGATGGTGGCGAGCAGTTCGGCGGCGTCGAAACCGCCGTCGTTCTTGAGCGCCGCCCTGGCCAGTCGGGCGGCGAGCGGTACGTCGAACCGACCGAACGCCTGGCCGGCCGCGCGGAGCAGCAGCCCGGAGTCCTGCACGGTGTCGGAGTCGAGCCGCCACACCGCCACCCGGAGCAGGTCGTCCCTCCGGTTCCTGCCAACCCGCTCCACCAGGTCGGCGAGTTCGGCCTTCAGCCGGCGGGCCCGGCTCGCCGGGCACTGCTTGCGGACCAGGTCACCGTAGAGCGGGTGGGCCAGGAACACGTTCACCCGGCGGTCGTCGTGTTCCTCACGGATCAGCCCACGATTCTGGACGGCGTCCACGTCCGCCGGCTCGGTGACGTCCTGCAACAGCCGGATGCCGATCGGTTCGCCGATGGCGACCAGTTCGAGTACCCGGCGTTCTCCGGGGCTGAGTTGCCCGATCCGGGTGTCGATCAGCTCTTCCAGGCTCGGGCCCAGTTCCACCGGGCCGGAACGGGTCCAGCTCCAGGTGCCGATGTCGTTCCGGACCAGTTCGTTGTTGGCGACCCCGGCGAGCACCAGTTCGCGCAGCATCAGCGCGTTGCCCTGGGCGTGCCGGTAGAGCTTGTCGGCGGAGATGCCGTCCAGGTGACCGCCGAGCAGTTCGTCCAGGAGTTCGTGCGCCTCGGACAGGTCCATCGCCCGCAGTACGGCGTACTCGACCAGGTCGTCCCTCCACAGTGCCCGGATCGAGAGCGGGATCTCCTCGCCGCTGCGTACCGTGCAGAACACCTTGGCGTTCGCGGAGTGTGCGATCAGGTAGACCAGTGCGGCGGAGGACTGGTCGAGCAGGTGGGCGTCGTCGATGGAGAGCACGATGTTGCGCCCGGCGGCCTGCTGCTGGAGGGCGTCGAGGGCCCAGCGCAGCACCCCGGCGGCGGAGAGACCGGCCGGCTGGTCGGCCGGCAGTACCTGGGCCAGGCCGCCGAACGGCAGCCCACTGGTGGCGATGTTGCCGGAAGCCTGCCAAACTGCGAACTTCTCCGGTGGCAGCCGTTCGACAGCTTCCCGGAGAAGTCTGCTCTTGCCGATTCCGGCTTCACCACTGAAAATGAGGCCGCGCCCACTCGAACTGGTGGCGGCGGCGGTGATACGGGCGAGTTCAGCCGCGCGGCCGACGAAGTTCCACAGAACCATCCACGCAGCATATCGATCTGACTCGTTCCGAGTGTGGCCCGCGACGCGCCGGAGTTGAGTATCGCTACGGATGCTGATGAGTAGCGGTGGTGCTCGCAGCGTGCGGGTATCGACACGTAGCGTTTTCTTCGTCCGGGGCTGAATGCCGGACTCGTACCCGTCCGGCGCGATCCGTCGGGCGCTCCATCTGGTCAGGGAGGCCGCCGCATGGAGTCCGGACCTCGGTTCACCAACATCGGTTCCGGGCCGGTTCGCACGTTCGCCGACGCCGGGGTGGGCCCGGACCGGCGTCAGGACGTGCCCACGTCGTACGCGGCGCGGCCGGACCATTCCACCACCGTCCCCACCCCACCCGAGCCCGTACGCATCGACCAGCCGCTGATCGACCCCGTACCCGACGAGCCACTCGCGGTGGTCGCCGTCGGTCCCGCCGGTGGCGGTCGCGATGCCGTGGTCGCCGCCCTGCTCGAAGTCACCGAGTCCGCCCTGCGGGTGCCCGAGGGGACGTTCCTGGTGATCCGGCACGGCCCGAGGATCACCGGCTCCGCCTACCTGCCCGGATACCGGGAGCCCCACCCGTACGGCAACGAGGCGACCGGTGCCGGACCGGCGCTCGCCCGGCCGCCCCGCCGGGTCGAACTGACCCTTCCCGAGCCGTTGCTGCGCCGCTTCGACATGGTCGACACCCCGCACACCGGCGAACTCGGACCGGCCGGCACCCGGATCCTGCTCGACGTGGTCGACCGGGCCGGCGCGCTGCTCTTCGTCATCTCCGCCGAGCAGGCGCTGACCGCACCCGATCTCGATCTGCTGACCGAGGTCGCGCGCAGCGACGCGAAGGTCTTCTTCGTGGTGACGCCCGGCGCGGGCGGCTGGCCCGACCCGGGCGAGACCGACCTGGTCACCGACGTCGACTGGACCGCCGGCCTCGACCCGGAGATCGGGTACGTGCTCACCGACGCCGCCACCGACCCGATCCAGGTGATCCTCGACGCCCACCGGGCCGCCCTGCTGGCTGCGGTCCCGTCGCTGGCGGACGCGAAATGGCTGGCCCTGGATCCCGGGCACGAGGACGCGGGCCATCTCCGCCGGGCGCTGACCGACTGGGCCGAGCCGGCGGCGATGCACCGGGTCGCCGCGCATCCCCCGGTCGCCCCGGACGCCACCCGTACCGTCCCGGTCGCGTCGACCGCGCACGACTCGGACTGGGCCGACTGGCTAGACCGGGAGGTGCACACGCGGGCGCACCGGCTACGGCAGCACCTCGCGCTCGAACTCGCCAACATCCACCTCCGCTGTGTGCAGGAACTCGTCTTCGGCGGGGGCTGCCGGGCCCTTCCCGGGGCGCTCGACCGGGAACTGCACGCGCTCTCCCTGCGGGCGGTCGACGAATCCGACCGGGGCGTGGAACGGATCCTGGCCGAGACCCTCACCCGGGTTTTCGGCACACCCCCGGACGAGGCCGTACGGCGACGGGTGGCGGTCGCCGTACGGTGGGGCTTCGACGAGGAGCGCAGCGGACGCGAACTGGCCCGGGTACTGCTGGTCACCAGCACCGGCGGAGTGGCCACGGTCACCGGGGCGGCGGCGGTGGCGGCGCTGGCGGTCTACCCCGGTGAACTGGGCGGCGTGGTGCTGCCGCCGATCGGAGCCGGTCTTTCCGGCGGCTGCTACCAGCACTGGCGCAGCCCCTCGAACGCCGACGTCGCCAAGGCCCGGTCCTGGCTCCAGCGCGCACTGCGGGAGGTCGAGCTGGAACTCGCCCGGGAACTGACCCGGCGGTTCGAAGCGGTCCAGTCGTCCCTCGGCACGGTGCTCCACGACGCGGTCGACCACGGCATCCTGCTCGCCTGAGATGCGCCGGTTCGTCGGTCACGGCGAAGTTCCGGATATCGGCGGCGTTCCGGTTCAACAGTTCCCGCGACGCAGTGGCACGATGGAGGGCATGGCGGCTCCCCAGATCGCACCAGTCGAGACGCCGGACACCGAGGAGGTGCCGGTCTCCGACCGGGCCTGGGTCACCATCGTGTGGGACGACCCGGTGAATCTGATGTCGTACGTCACGTGGGTGTTCCAGAAGCTCTTCGGCTACAGCCGTGAGAAGGCCGAGGAGTTGATGCTCGACGTGCACCACAAGGGGCGCGCCGTGGTCTCCAGCGGGGCCCGGGAGCGGATGGAGCACGATGCCTCCCAGCTGCACGCGTACGGGCTGTGGGCGACGGTCGACCGGTCGTGAAGACTGGGCAACGGGTCGACCGGGCCGGTCGAGCGGGCGAGGGTGACGGGGAAGCGGAGTGAGCATGTTCCGGCGGTACGGCGAGCACTGCGTGGCCACGTTCGCGACGGACGAGATCCGGGTCCTGCGTAAGGTCGCCGGTGAGGTTGTGGGACTGCTCACCGACGGCTTCGACCATGACGATCCGGTGGTCGGTCGGCTCTTCCCGGACATCTACCCCGACGATCCGGGCAACTCGGCCGAGTTCCGCCGCTACACCGAGGGCGACCTCAAGACCGGCAAGATCGATCAGGCCGGGGCGATCCTCGCCGCGCTCCCCCCGGAGACCGGGGGTGAGGTACGTCTCGATGCCGAGGCGGCCGAGGCCTGGCTCCGCGCCCTCAACGACGCCCGACTGGCGATGGGCGTACGGCTGGAGATCAAGGACGGCACCGACCTGAGTGACGAACTCGACCAGGCCCTCGTGGCGGACCCGACCTCGAGCCGGGTCTTCCAGCTCTCCGTCTACGCCTACCTCGGCTACCTCCAGGAGTCCCTGCTCAACGCCCTCGTCGACTAGCTCCGACGCCAAAGTACGTCGACAAGGAAGGGCCCCTTGTTATCGCCAGGCGATAACAAGGGGCCCTTCCTTGTCCGCCCGCGAGCGGGCGGCTCAGCCGAAGGTGAGCGCGGCCAGTTCGTCGTCGTCCAGGGTCAGCGCGGCGGCTGCCACCGAATCGAGGATCGACTCCGGGCGGCTCGCCCCGGGGATCGGGATGACCACCGGCGACTGGGCCAGGTGCCAGGCCAGGCAGATCTGCTGCGGGCTGACCCCACGGGACGCGGCCACGTCGGCGAAGGGCTGGAACCGGCTGCCCAACTGCGCGGCCTGGGCGATGCCGCCCAGCGGCGCCCAGGGCAGGAAGGCGATGCCCAGTTCGTCGCAGAGCATCAGTTCCGGCTCGGAGCTGCGGAACGCGGGGGAGAACTGGTTCTGCACCGAGACCAGTCGGCCGCCGAGGACCTCCTGGGCCTCCCGGATCTGCGCCGGGTTGGCGTTCGAGATGCCGGCCATCTGGATCTTGCCCTCGTCGAGCAGGTCCCGCAGGACGCCGATCGAGTCCGCGTACGGGACCGACGGGTCCGGGCGGTGGTGCTGGTAGAGGCCGATCGACTCGACGCCGAGCCGCTTGAGTGATGCCTCACAGGCGGCCCGGAGCGACTCGGGTCGACCGTCGCTGCCCCAGCTGCCGTCGCCGGGCCGGAACATCCCGCCCTTGGTGGCCACCAGCACGTCCGAGCTGTCGCCCCCGTAGCTGGCCAGCGCCCGCGCGATCAACGACTCGTTGTGGCCGACCTCGTCGGCGTGTATGTGATAGGCGTTCGCCGTGTCGATCAGGGTGACACCGGCGTCGAGCGCGGTGTGGATGGTACGGATCGACCGGCTCTCGTCGTCCGGGCGACCCTCGATCGACATCGGCATACCGCCGAGCCCGATCGCGCTCACCTCGACCGCACCGATGCGGCGGTTCTTCATGGCGGAGCCCTCCTTGCATTGAGTTTCCGCTAACAGCTTCCCTCCCGGTGGCCGGGCTAACCCGGTTGGGGTCCCACCCGATGAGGTGGCCGGAGTTGGTGCGCCGGAACAGGCGGTAGGCTGGTGCCGTGCTGAGCATCGACCGGGCGATCCGCGACGCGATCGTCGCGCACGCTCGTCGGGACCACCCCGACGAGGCCTGCGGTGTGGTCGCCGGCCCGGCCGGCAGTGATACGCCGACCCGACACATCCCGATGGAAAACTCCGCCCGCTCGATGACCTTCTACGAGTTCGACTCGATGGAGCAGTTGCGGGTGTGGCGGGAGATGGACGATCGGGACGAGGAGCCGGTGGTGATCTACCACTCGCACACCGCGACCGAGGCGTACCCGTCCCGCACCGACATCGCTTTCGCCGGTGAGCCGGGTGCCCACTACCTGCTGGTCTCCACCCGCGACCCGGACTCCGAGGAGATTCGCTCGTTCCGGATCGTCGATGGAGTGGTGACCGAGGAGCCGGTCCAGATCGTCGAGGCCGCGGTGGACCCGCACGCCGTGCAGTCCTACATGTTCGGGCAGAGCCCGACGACGGTCGACTACGAGTGTTCCGGCCGCTGACCCGAGATCGCGGGTAGCGCCCTGTCCGTAGTCCCTTCCCCTGAAACCGTCGCACTCTAGGAGTAACGCCATGGCCATCGAGGTTCGCATCCCCACCATCCTGCGCAGCTACACCGGCGGCGCGAAGGTCGTCGAGGGCGCCGGAGACACCCTCGCCGAGCTGCTGTCCAATCTCGACTCCACGCACTCCGGCCTGCGGGGCCGGCTCGTCACGGACGAGGGTGCGCTGCACCGGTTCGTCAACATCTACGTCAACGACGAGGACGTACGGTTCCTCGGTGCCCTCGACGCGAAGGTCGCCGACGGCGACACCGTGACGATCCTGCCGGCCGTGGCCGGCGGCGCGTTCGGCTTCGCGGCGGCGGCCGCGATCCTGTCGCACACCGCCCGCTGAGGGAGATCGCCGTGGCGCGGTACGACAGCCTGCTCGACGCCTGCGGCGGCACGCCGCTGGTGGGTCTGCCCCGCCTGTCGCCGACGGTGCCCGAAGGGGCACCGCCGGTGCGGCTCTGGGCGAAACTCGAGGACCGCAATCCGACCGGCAGCATCAAGGACCGGCCGGCGCTGTACATGGTCCGGGCCGCCGAGGCGGCCGGTCGGCTCCGGCCGGGCGACACGATCCTCGAACCGACCAGTGGCAACACCGGCATCTCGCTGGCGATGGTGGCGAAGCTGCACGGTTACCGCCTGGTCTGCGTGATGCCGGAGAACGTCTCCGCCGAGCGGGTGCAGCTGCTCCGGATGTACGGCGCGGAGATCATCTTCTCGCCGGCCGCCGGTGGCTCCAACCAGGCGGTCGCGACGGCGAAACAGATCGCCTCCGAACACCCCGACTGGGTGATGCTCTTCCAGTACGGCAACGAGGCGAACGCGCGCGCGCACTACGAGACCACCGGGCCGGAGCTGCTCCGGGACCTGCCGACGATCACCCACTTCGTGGCCGGACTGGGCACCACCGGCACCCTGATGGGAACGGGGCGGTTCCTGCGCGAGAAGGTCGACGAGATCGAGATCGTCGCGGCCGAGCCCCGCTACGGCGAACTGGTCTACGGGCTGCGCAACATCGACGAGGGCTATGTGCCGGAGTTGTACGACGCGACCGTACTCAACCGGCGGTTCTCCGTCGGCACCCGTGACGCGGTGCTGCGTACCCGGCAACTGGTCGAGGTGGAGGGGATCTTCGCGGGTTTCTCCACCGGGGCCATCCTGCACGCCGCGCTCGCCGTGGCACACGAGGCGGTACGCGCCGGCCGCCGCGCCGACGTCGCCTTCGTGGTGGCCGACGGTGGCTGGAAGTACCTCTCGACCGGCGCGTACGGCGGCACCCTCGGCGACGCCGAGGAGGCCCTGGAGGGCCAACTCTGGGCGTGAGTCGGACCGGTCGCCCTGGCGGTGCTACGGCCGCTCGGGGCGACCGCCGGCTACAACGCGGCGAGGGTCAGTGCCAGGTTGGCCGCGAGCGGCAGGGTGGCCAGGCTCAGCATGATCCAGGGCAGTCGGGGGTGCCGGATGAAGAGGAACGCGACCATGGTGAGCGCGATCCCGCCGAGACCCATGGCGGCGATGGTTGGTTCGTACCAGTTCGGGGCCAGACCCGCGACCACGGCGACCAGTCCGCGCAGTCCGGCCGCGAGGCCGACCAGGCCCAGGACGGTGGCCCAGCCGCACACCCCGAGGATCTGCCGGCTGGTGCCGCGCGGGCCGGCCCGCCGGGTGCAGATCGGGTGGTCGGCGGTTGGTGCGGCCCAGGGTACGTGCGGCGACCGCACGACCGGCGGCCTGCTCTCCCCGGACGTCGCCGCGCCGGTTGACGCGCCGGTCGCCGCGGTTTCGACCGCCGCCGTCGCGCCGCCCGGCGACGCGGTCGCGACTGCCAGCGTCGCGCTGCCCGTCGACGCGGTCGCCACCGCCACCGCCGCCGTCGCGCCGACCGGCGGCCTCGTCTCGGTGGACGCCGTGGATGCCGTCGCGGCGGCGGGCGCGATCGGGCGCGCGGGCCCGCCCGGCAGCGTGGCGACCGCATGATCGGCGGGCGTCGCCGGTCGGATCGATCCGGTCGCCACCAGCGGCACGGTGCCGACAGCGATCGTCGGCGTGGCCGCCCACTGGGCGCCGGCTGCCGTGGTGTCAGCTTCGGAGGGCACGGTGCACCGTCCTGGTCCAGGTCATTGCCCGCCGGGACCGGCGGACCTCGTCACCTGATGCAACGGTCAGGCGTGACAGGGCGTAACGGCGGGGTCGGTGAAGTCGTTCGGCCCAGGTGTGGGGCGGAGGTCGGACCGGTGTCACCTTGGCGACAACAAGCACGAGTTTTTTCTTGCGTCCCGGTGTCGGAGCGTAGGCTGCGCACCGTGACAGAGGCGCCGACGAAGATCGTCTACACATTGGTCGGCGGCCTGTCCGTGACCATCGGTAACTTCAGGACGACCGGATGCGACTGACAGTTCTGGGTTGTGCCGGGAGCTTTCCCGGTCCCGAGGCGGCGTGTTCGGCCTACCTGGTCGAGGCGGACGGATTTCGACTGCTGGTCGACTTCGGTTCCGGCTCACTCACCGCCCTGCAGCGCTACGCCGGACTGCACGCGGTCGACGCGATCGTCCTCACCCACCTGCACTGCGACCACATCCTCGACGCGGTCACCTACGTCGTGGTGCGCCGGTACGCCCCGGACGGCCCCTATCCACCGCTGCCGGTCTACGCCCCGGCCGGCGCCCCGGACCGGCTCGCCGCCGCGTACAGCCAGGAAGAGACGACCGTCGACGACGTCTACACCTTCTACGGCCTGCAACCCGGCACCTTCCCGATCGGGCCGTTCTCGGTCACCGTCGACCGGGTGAACCACCCGGTCGAGACCTACGGGGTACGACTGGAGCACAACGGCCGCTCGCTGGTCTACTCCTCCGACACCGCCCCCTGCGAGGCGCTGCTGCGACTGGCCCACGGCGCGGACCTCTTCCTCTGCGAGGCGAGCTACCTCGACGGCGTGGACAACCCGCCGGACCTGCACCTGACCGGGCGCGAAGCGGGGGAGATCGCCACCAAGTCGGAGGTCGGACGCCTGGTGCTGACCCACCTGGTCAGCGCCTGGGGCAGTGAGGCGCTGACCCACGAGGCCGCGGCGTCGGCGTTCGCCGGACCGGTGGAAATCGCCCGACCCGGCGCCCGGTACGACATCTAGCCATCGACGGCGACATCTTGTGCGGCACTGTTTGCCGGACGGTCAGCTGACCGTCGCCCGTCGCACCCGCACGGGTTCCACGGTGAGCGCATGCGCATCGCGATCGTCACGGAGTCCTTCCCACCTGATGTCAATGGTGTGGCGCACTCCGTTGTCCGCGCCGCCGAGCACCTGGTCCGCCGGGGTCACACCCCGATCGTGATCGCTCCGGCTCCGGCGTCGGCCACCCGCGACATCGGCGACGACCACCCCTATCCGGTGGTGCGGGTGCCGAGCGTGGCGGTGCCGCGCTACCGCGGTTTCCGGCTCGGCCTGCCCTCCGCCCGGCTCGCCGACACGCTCCACGAGCACGCCCCGGACGTGGTCCACCTGGCCAGCCCGTTCGTCCTCGGAGCCCGGGGAATGGCGGTGGCGAGCCAGCTCGACCTGCCCACCCTCGCGGTCTACCAGACCGACCTGGCCGCGTACGCCCGCCACTACCGGCTCGGATGGGGCGAGGCCGCCGCCTGGCGCTGGCTGCGTAACATCCACAACTCCGCCGACCGGACCCTCGCCCCCTCCACCCGCTCCGCCGCCGACCTGGTCGCGCACGGCGTACAGCGGGTGTGGTTGTGGCGGCGGGGCGTGGACAGTGTCCGCTTCGATCCGGCGCTGCGCAGCACGGCCATCCGAACCGCGCTCGCCCCCAACGGAGAACTGCTGGTCGGTTACGTCGGCCGGCTCGCCGTGGAGAAGCGGGTCGAACTGCTCGCCGAGACCTCCCGACTGCCCGGCGTACGACTGGTCGTCATCGGTGACGGGCCGGCCCGGCGGGACCTGGAGAAAGCCCTGCCCGGCGCGCTCTTCCTCGGCGCCCAGCACGGCGAGCAGCTCGCCCAGCTCTACGCCAGCCTGGACATCTTCGTGCACAGCGGCCCGTACGAGACCTTCGGTCAGACCGTCCAGGAGGCCCTGGCCAGCGGCCTGCCGGTGGTCGCGCCCGCGGCCGGCGGTCCGCTCGACCTGGTCGAACCCGGGGTCACCGGAACCCTGGTGCCACCGGAGGACGGCCCGGCGCTGGCCGAGGCGGTCGCCGAACTCGCCGCCGACCCGGAACGCCGCCGGGCGTTCGGCATCGCGGCCCGGGCCGGCGTCTCCGGTCGGAGCTGGGCGGCGGTCGGCGACGAACTGGTCGGCCACTACCGGGCGGTGCTGGCCGCCTCGGGTGCAGCCACGTCCCGGCGGATCGCCGCGTGACGGCGCTGCGCATCGTCCGGCTGGCGAACTTCGTCACCCCCCGCTCCGGCGGCCTGCGCACCGCGCTGCGCTGCCTCGGCGCCGGATACCGGGCGGCCGGGCACGAACCGGTGCTGGTGATTCCGGGGGAGCGGGCCAGCGACGAGATGATCGGCCCGGACCGGGTCATCACCCTGCCCGCGCCGGTGGTGCCCGGCACCGGTGGCTACCGGGTCCTGGTCGGCCGTGCCCCGCTGCGCCAGCTCCTCGAAGCGCTGGGCCCGGACCGGCTGGAGGTCTCCGACCGGTCGACCCTGCGCTGGACCGGAGCCTGGGCCCGCGCGCACGGCGTACCGTCGCTGATGGTGTCGCACGAGAGTCTCACCGGACTGCTCGGTGTCTGGGGCACCCCGGCTCCGCTCGGCCAACGGCTCGCCGACCGGCTCAACGCGCGCAGCGCGGCGACGTACGACCAGATCGTCTGCACCACCGGCTGGGCCGCGGCGGAGTTCCGGCGGATCGGCACGTCGAACCTGACCCAGGTGCCGCTCGGCGTCGACCTGGAGGCGTTCCACCCGGACCGGCGCAACCCCGAGGTACGCGCCGAGTACGTCGCCGACGGCGAGGTGCTGCTCGTCCACTGCAGCCGGCTCTCCCCGGAGAAGCGGCCCGAACTGGCGGTCGACGCGCTGGCGGCGCTCCGGGCGGCCGGCGTGCCGGCGACCCTGGTGGTGGTCGGCGACGGGCCGCGTCGGGGCGCGCTCGCCCAGCGGGCCGCCGGACTGCCGGTGCACTTCACCGGCTTCCTGCCCGACCGGGACCGGGTCGCGGCGCTGCTCGCCAGCGCCGACGTGGTGGTGGCACCGGGACCGGTGGAGACCTTCGGGCTCGCCGGGCTGGAGGCACTCGCCTGCGGTACGCCGGTGGTGGTGAACGCCGCCAGCGCGTTACCGGAGGTGGTCGGGGACGCGGGGCTGGGCGCCGACGGCACGGGTGCCGCCTTCGCCGAGGCGATCGGTGCCCTGCTGGCCCGGAGCGAGCCGGTACGACGGGCGGCGGCGCGGGCGCGGGCCGAAGGCTTCGGCTGGTCCGCATCGGTCGAGGGCTTCCTCCGGGCGCACGACGCCCCGGTCCGCTCGGACGCCCCGGTCGGCGCGTACGGACGCTCGGGGGTGCCCCAGGGCGGAGAGCTGAGGCCAAACGCATAGGCTGCCCCCATGGCACGACCTGACGGGCGGCAGCCCGATGAACTCCGGCCAGTGACGTTGACCCGGCAGTGGAGCGTGCACCCGGAAGGGTCCGTGCTCGTCGAGTTCGGCCAGACCCGGGTGCTCTGCACGGCGAGCGTGACCGAGGGGGTGCCCCGCTGGCGCAAGGGGTCGGGGCTCGGCTGGGTCACCGCCGAGTATTCGATGCTGCCCCGGGCGACCACCACCCGGTCGGACCGGGAGAGCGTCAAGGGCCGGGTCGGTGGCCGGACCCAGGAGATCTCCCGCCTGATCGGGCGCAGCCTGCGGGCCTGCATCGACCTGAAGGCCCTCGGCGAGAACTCGATCGTTCTCGACTGTGACGTGCTGCAGGCCGACGGCGGCACCCGTACCGCCTCGATCACCGGCGCGTACGTGGCGCTGCACGACGCGGTCGGCTGGTTGGCCGAGCGCAAGGCGCTGGCCGGCAAGCCCGCGTCGGTGATGCACCGCTCGGTCGCCGCGGTCAGCGTCGGCATCGTCGACGGTGAGCCCCGGCTCGACCTGAACTACCTCGAGGACGTGGCCGCCGAGGTGGACATGAACATCGTCTGCACCGGCACCAGTGACTTCGTCGAGGTGCAGGGGACCGGTGAGGCCAACGTCTTCGGCCGGGACCAGCTCGACGCCCTGCTCGACCTCGGGGTGCTCGGTTGCGTGGAGCTGGCCGACGCCCAGCGCAAGGCCCTGGCCGAGTAGGACCGGCGTGCCCCCGGCGGCCGTTCGCCGCCGGGGCAGGCAAGACCCGGCCCGCACGCGCGGGACCGGCGGTGGAATACACCAACCCGGCCGTACGGCCGGACAACCGTGGAGCGAGGAGAGCGGATGACCCGGGTGCTGCTGGCGACCCGCAACGCCAAGAAGTTGGTCGAACTGCAGCGCATCCTGGATGGCGCGCTCGGTCCACAGCGGATCGAACTGGTCGGGTTGAATGACCTGCCGGTATACCCGGAGGTGCCGGAGACCGGTCTGACCTTTGGCGAGAACGCACTGCTGAAGGCACGTGAGGGGGTCCGGCACACCGGGCTGCCGACGGTCGCCGACGACTCCGGACTCGCGGTTGACGCGCTCAACGGCATGCCGGGCGTGTTCAGCGCCCGGTGGTCGGGCAAGCACGGCGACGACCGGGCCAACCTGGAGCTGGTGCTGGGCCAGGTCGGCGACGTACCGGACGAGCACCGGGGTGCCGCGTTCGTCTGCGCGGTGGCGCTGGTCCTGCCCGGTGGCAAGGAGCACCTGGTCGACGGTCGGCAGACCGGTCGCCTGCTGCGCGCGCCCCGGGGTGAGGGCGGCTTCGGCTACGACCCGATCTTCCTGGGCGACGGCCAGGAGAAGACCAACGCGGAACTCAGCCCGGCCGAGAAGGACGCGGTGAGTCACCGGGGCAAGGCGCTGCGTGCCCTGGCCAAGGTGATCGCCAAGGTCCTCCTGCCCAACTGACCCCGCACCGCTACCGCGTAAGGAAGGGCCCCTTGTTAACGCTATGCGTTAACAAGGGGCCCTTCCTTACGCCAGGGGGCCGAGGTGGGACTCGATGGTGGTGCGCAGGTCCCGGGAGATGACGGTGGCGCGGGCGGATTCGAGCGCGGGCGCCAGGAAGATGTCCGGGCCGGGTACGCCCGCGAACCGGGCCACCACGTCGACCGCGGCCCGGCCGGCGGGTGACGGGGTCAGCGGCGCCCGTAACTGGAGCCCGCGTACGGCGGCGAGCAGTTCCACCGCGAGCAGGCTGGTCAGGTTCTCCAGCACCGTACGGAGTTTGCGGCCGGCGGCCCAGCCCATCGAGACGTGGTCCTCCTGCATGCCACTGGTCGGCAGCGAGTCGACCGACGCGGGGGCCGCCAGCCGGCGGTTCTCCGCCACGATGCCGGCCGCCGTGTACTGGGCGATCATCAGCCCGGAGTTGACCCCGGCGTCGGGGGAGAGGAACGCCGGCAGGTCCCGGGAGCGGGTGATGTCGAGCAGCCGGTCCACCCGGCGTTCGGAGATCGCGCCGACCTCGGCGGCGGCGATGGCGAGGAAGTCGGCGGCGAAGCCGAGCGGTGCGCCGTGGAAGTTGCCGGTGGACTCGACCCGGCCGTCCGGCAGCACCACCGGGTTGTCGACCACCGAGACGAGTTCCCGGGCGGCGACCGAGGTGACGAAGTCGAGGGTGTCCCGGGCCGCACCGGCGACCTGCGGGGCGCAGCGCATCGAGTAGGCGTCCTGGACCGCGTGCACCAGGTCGTCCCGGTGCGAGTCCATGATTCCGGAGCCCTGGAGCAACCGGTGGATGTTCGCCGCCGACACGGCCTGCCCCGGATGCGGGCGGATGCGGTGCAGTTCGGGCTGGAACGGCCGGTCGGTGCCGAGCATCGCCTCGATCGCGAGCGCGGCGGTCACGTCCGCCATGGTGAACAGGTGGGCGGCGTCGTCGATCGCCAGCAGCAGCATGCCGAGCATGCCGTCGGTGCCGTTGATCAACGCCAGCCCTTCCTTGGCGGCCAGCTCGATCGGGGCCAGCCCGGCCCGGTGCAGCGCGACCGAGGCGTCCTCGCGGGCACCGCCCTTGCCCAGGGTCCAGCCCTCGCCGAGCAGCGCCAGCGCGCAGTGGGCCAGCGGCGCCAGGTCACCGGAGGCGCCGAGTGACCCGTGTTCGGGCACCCACGGGGTGATGTCGTGGTTGAGCAGGTCGACCAGGGACTGCGCGACCAGTGGGCGTACGCCTGAGTGGCCGAGCGCGAGCGAACGTACCCGCAGCAGCATCATCGCCCGTACCACCTCGCGCGGCATCGGCGCGCCGATGCCGGCGGCGTGCGAGCGGATCAGCGCGTGTTGCAGCTCCGCCCGGCGTGACGGTGCGACGAAGGTGTTCGCTAGTGCGCCGAAGCCGGTGGAGACGCCGTAGACCGGGCGTCCGTCCTGCTCGATCCGGTCCACGATCGCCCGGCTGGTCTCCATCGCCTCGATGGTGGCCGGGTCCAGGACGACGGTGGCGGTGCCTCGGGCGACGGCGAGGACGTCGGAGGGGGAGACGCCGGTCGGCGTCACGGTGACTACTGACATTGCGGTACTCCGTTGTGCAGGACCTGGCGGATCAGCGGTACCCCCGGCCGGTAGGCCAGGTGCAGATGGGAGGGGGCGTCGAGCAGGGTCAGGTCGGCGCGCGCGCCCCGGCGGAGCACACCGATGTCGTCGCGGCGCAGCGCCCGCGCCCCACCGGCGGTCGCGGCCCAGACCGCCTCCGCCGGGGTCATACCCATTTCGCGTACGGCGAGCGCGACGCAGAACGGCATCGAGGAGGTGTACGACGAGCCGGGGTTGCAGTCGGTGGCGAGCGCGACCGTGGCGCCGGCGTCGAGCAGGCGTCGGGCGTCCGGGTAGGGCGACCGGGTGGAGAACTCCGCCCCGGGCAGCAGGGTCGCGACCGTCACCGGCTCCGCACCGGAAACCCAGTCGACCTTCGTCGAGGCGAGCGCGTCGATGTCGGCGCCGGTCAGGTGGGTGCAGTGGTCGGCGCTGGCCGCGCCGAGTTCGACCGCGAGCCGTACACCCGGTCCGGGTCCGAGTTGGTTGGCGTGCAGCCGTACGCCGAGGCCGGCGTCCTGGCCGACGGTGAGGATCGCGCGGGCGTGGTCGGCGTCGAACGCGCCCCGTTCGCAGAAGACGTCGATCCAGCGGGCGTAGGGCAGTGCGGCGCGCAGCATCGGCCCGCAGACCAGTCCGACGTAGTCGTCCGGGCGGTCGGCGTACTCGGCCGGGACGACGTGCGCGCCGAGGAAGGTGGTCTCGGTGGTGAACTCGCCGGCGATCCGCAGCGAGCGGGCCTCGTCGGTGACGCTGAGCCCGTACCCGCTCTTGATCTCGATCGTGGTGGTGCCCTGCCGCAGCGCCTCCATCCGCAACCGGGACACGTTGGCGCGCAGGGTGTCGTCGCTGGCGGCGCGGGTGGCGCCGACCGTGGTCCGGATGCCGCCGCCGGTGTACGGCTGCCCGGCCATCCGGGCCCCGAACTCGGCCGCCCGGTCACCGGCGAAGACCAGGTGGGAGTGGCTGTCGACGAAGCCGGGCAGCACCGCCGCGCCGTCGGCGTCGATCCGCCCGTCGGCGGCCGGGGCGTACTTCGCCGGCCCGATCCAGGCGATCCGGCCACCTTCGATCAGCACCGCCGCCCGGCGTCGGATGCCGAGTGGGCCACCCTCGCCGTAGGGCTCGTTGGTGACCAGTTCGCCGATGTTGTCGACCAGCAGGCTCGGTCCGGTCTGCGCGTTCACGGCCACACCCCGCGGATCGACCGCCCCAGTTCGGCGGCGACGTCGACCGAGACGTGCCGGCCGTCGCGGACCACCACCCGCCCGTCGACCAGTACGTCGGTGACGTCGGCGGCGGTCGCGGCGAAGAACGCGCCACCGGGCGGGACGGCTGCCGTCCGTACGCTGTCCAGGCGGACCGTGACCAGGTCGGCGCGGGCGCCGACGGCGATGGTGCCGGCGTCGGACCAGCCCAGTGCGGTGTGCCCGGCGGCGGTGGCGGCGTGCGTCAGCTCCTCCGGGGTGAAGTGGCCGCGACGTTCGGTACGCAGCCGTTCGTCGAGTTCGACCGCACGCGCCTCCTCGAACAGGTCGATCACGGCGTGGCTGTCCGAGCCGAGGCTCAGCGGGCTGCCCGAGTCGGCCAGCGAGCGGGCCGGTCCGATGCCGTCGGCGAGGTCCCGTTCGGTGGTCGGGCAGAGGCAGGCACCGGTCCGGGTGGAGCCGAGCAGTTCCAGGTCGGCGCCGCTCAGGTGGGTGGCGTGCACCGCGGTCGCGGTCGGGCCGAGTACGCCCATGTCGGCGAGGAGCTGGGTCGGCGTACAGCCGTGGGCGGCGAGGCATGCCTCGTTCTCGGCCCGCTGCTCGGAGAGGTGGAAGTGAAGCGGGTCGCCCTGGTTGCGGTAGGCGAAGGTGGCGAGCGCGCTGAGCGGGACGGCGCGCACGGAGTGCAGCGCTGACCCGATCCGGGCGTGCGGGGCGGGACGCAGCAGGTCGTGCCGTTCCGACCAGGCGTCGAGGTCACGGTCGCCGAAGCGGCGCTGGATCCCGTCCAGCGGCTGGCCGTCCACGGTGGAGGTGAGGTAGAGCGTGTCGAGCAGGGTGATCCGGATGCCGGCCTGGGCGGCGGCTTCGACCAGCGCGGCGCCCATCACGTTCGGCTCGGCGTACGGGCTGCCGTCCGGTTGGTGGTGCAGGTAGTGGAACTCGCCGACACAGGTGATCCCGGCGAGCGCCATCTCGGCGTACGTGGCGCGGGCCAGGGCCAGGTACCGCTCCGGGTCGAGCGTGCCGGCGACCTCGTACATCCGGTCCCGCCAGCTCCAGAACGTGCCGCGTTCGGTGTGGGTGCGCCCGCGCAGCGCCCGGTGGAACGCGTGCGAGTGCGCGTTCGCGAGGCCGGGCAGGGTGACCCCGGCCAGCCGGGTCACGCCTGGCGGCGCCGCCACCCCGGCGCTGACCGTACGGAACCTGCCCTGTTCGACCTCGATCAGTACGTCCAGGCTCGGCTGCTCGTGCCCGGGGAGCCAGGCGTACTCGGCGTGGAACCGCCCGTCCGGCGGTGGTCCGGCTGGTCCGGCTGGTTTGGTGTTGGTGGTCATGGCGCGTCCCCTGGCTCGGTGTCGGGGGTGGTTTCCGGTCCGGTGGCGAGGGTGGTGAGTACGTCGGCGAGGCGGGCCACTCCGGCGGCGCAGTCGATGTCCTCGGCCGTCTCGGCGGGCGAGTGCGACACCCCGGTCGGGTTGCGGACGAAGAGCATCGCGGTGGGCAGGTGTCCGGCCAGCACCCCGGCGTCGTGCCCGGCGGCGGTGGGCAGCACCGGTACGCCGCCGTGCAGGACGCGCTGGAACAGGTCGATCAGTCCGCCGTCGAACTCGACCAGCGGGGTGACCGACTCGCGGGTGAGCCGTAGCGCGGTGCCGTCGCGTACGGCCCGCTCGGTCGCCTTCTGCCCGATCGCCTCGATCAGGGTGTCGAGCGTGGCGACCTCGGCGGCGCGAGCGTCCAGCCAGCCGCGGACCAGCGACGGGACGGCGTTGGTGGCGTTCGGTTCGACCTCGACCCGGCCGACCGTGGCCTGGGCGCCGAAGCGGCGGGCCTCCTTGTTCGCGGCGAGCACGGTGAAGGCGTACGTCAGCATCGGGTCGCGCCGGTCGGCCATCCGGGTGGTCCCGGCGTGGTTCGCCTCGCCGGTGAAGTCCATCCGCCAGCGACCGTGCGGCCAGATTCCGCTGGCCACCCCGACCGGTGCGGCGAGGTCGACCAGGGCCCGCCCCTGTTCGACGTGGAGTTCGACGAAGGCGCCGATCCGGGCCAGCAGGTCGGGGCGGGCACCGGCCGGTTCGTCGCCGAGCGCCTTGGCGAGGGTGATCCCGTCCCGGTCGGTCAGCGCCGCGGCCCGGTCGACGTCCAGTTCACCGGTGAGCAGTCGGGAGCCGAGGCACGGTACGCCGAACCGGGCCCCCTCCTCTTCGGCGAAGGCGACCACGCCGATCGGTCGTCGCGGTGCCGGCCCGTGTTCGCGTATCCGGTCCAGGGCGAGCCAGGCGCTGACGATGCCGAGCGGCCCGTCGTAGGCGCCGCCGTGCGGGACCGAGTCGAAGTGGCTGCCGACCAGGACCGCGTCCCCGGCTCCGGGGTCGCCGTACCAGGCGATGAGGTTGCCGTTGCCGTCGGACTCGACCGGCATGCCCCGGTCGGCGGCCTGTTGCCGGAACCAGTCCCGTAGCCGCAGCTCCGGTTCGGTGAAGGCGAACCGCAGGTAGCCGCCGCTGACCGGGTCCCGCCCGACGGGCGCGATCTGGTCCCAGAGCTTCCGGAACGCGGCGACGTCCCCACCGTTAGGAAGGGGCCCTTCTACAACGGAATCCGATAACAAGGGGCCCCTCCTTACGCCTGGGTCATGGGGACGGTGAGAGCGGTACGGGTGGCGACGTCGGCGGCGGCGGGGTAGCCGGCGTCGACGTGGCGGAGCACGCCCATCGCCGGGTCGTTGGTGAGTACGCGTTCGATCTTCTGCCCGGCGAGCGCGGTGCCGTCGGCGACGCAGACCTGCCCGGCGTGGATCGACCGGCCGATGCCAACACCACCACCGTGGTGGATGGAGACCCAGGACGCGCCGCTGGCGGTGTTGACCAGTGCGTTGAGCAGCGGCCAGTCGGCGATGGCGTCGGAGCCGTCGGCCATCGCCTCGGTCTCCCGGTACGGCGAGGCGACCGACCCGGCGTCCAGGTGGTCCCGCCCGATCACCACCGGGGCGGAGAGTTCACCGGAGGCGACCATCTCGTTGAACCGGACCCCGGCCCGGTCCCGTTCGCCGTAGCCGAGCCAGCAGATCCGGGCCGGCAGCCCCTGGAAGGCGACCCGTTCGCCGGCCATCCGAATCCACCGCGCCAGTGATTCGTTCTCCGGGAACAGGTCCAGCACGGCCCGGTCGGTGGCGGCGATGTCGGCCGGGTCACCGGAGAGCGCGGCCCAGCGGAACGGGCCCCGACCCTCGCAGAAGAGCGGCCGGATGTACGCCGGCACGAAGCCGGGGAAGTCGAAGGCGCGCTCGTATCCGGCGAGCTGCGCTTCGCCCCGGATCGAGTTGCCGTAGTCGAAGACCTCGGCCCCGGCGTCGAGGAAACCGACCATCGCCGCCACGTGCCGGGCCATCGAGGAGCGGGCCCGGTCGGTGAACTCGGCCGGCTTCGCGGCGGCGTACTCGGCCGCCTCGGCGAGTTCGACCCCGACCGGCAGGTACGACAGCGGGTCGTGCGCGCTGGTCTGGTCGGTGACGATGTCGATCTCGACGCCGCGTACCAGCAGCTCGGGGAAGACCACGGCGGCGTTGCCGACGACGCCGACGGAGAGGGGGCGGCGCTCCCGTTTCGCGGCCAGCACCGCCTCGATCGCCTCGTCCAGCGAGTCGGCGACCTGGTCCAGGTAGCGGTCCCGGACCCGGCGGGCGAGCCGCTCGGGGTCGACGTCGACGATCAGGCAGGCGCCGCCGTTCATGGTCACCGCGAGCGGTTGGGCGCCGCCCATCCCGCCGCAGCCGGCGGTGAGGGTGAGGGTGCCGGCGAGGGTGTCGTTGAACCGCTTGGCGGCGACCGCGGCGAACGTCTCGTAGGTGCCCTGGAGGATGCCCTGGGTGCCGATGTAGATCCACGATCCGGCGGTCATCTGGCCGTACATGGTCAGGCCGAGCTGTTCCAGGCGGCGGAACTCGGGCCAGTTGGCCCAGTCGCCGACCAGGTTGGAGTTGGCCAGCAGGACCCGGGGCGCCCATTCGTGCGTACGCAGCACCCCGACCGGCCGACCGGACTGGACCAGCATGGTCTCGTCGTCCCGGAGCTCGGTGAGGGTCCGGATCAGCGCGTGGTACGAGGGCCAGTCCCGGGCGGCCCGCCCGGTGCCGCCGTACACGACCAGATCCTCGGGGCGCTCGGCGACCTCCGGGTCGAGGTTGTTCATCAGCATCCGCATGGCCGCTTCCTGGGCCCACCCCACGGCGGTACGGGTGCTGCCGCGCGCGGCGCGAACGGGTTGGTACATCGGGGTCTCCTCCGCAGCGTTGGGGAGTGGTCGGGATTCGGGTGCGGTTGGTGGTGGCGCGTCGGTTCAGTTGAGGAACACCTGGCGGCGGGCGGCGGACTGTTCGAACTCCTCCAACCGGCGCTGGGTGTGGCTGGGGGCCGCGTCGCAGATCGCCTGGAGCAGCACCATGGCCAGGGTCATCGGGGCGGTGTGCAGGTCGAAGACGAGTTGGGCGCCGACGGCGGCGGGGAGCACGATGTCGGCGTACTCGGCGGCGGGGCTGACCGCCGAGTCGGTGATCACGACGACGGAGAGTCCGGCCAGCCGGGCCTCGCGGAGCGCGTCGAGCGATTCGCGCGGGTAGCGCGGCAGCACGATCGCCAGCAGGGCGGTGGCCCCGGCCGTCTGGGCCTGGTCGAGCCGGTCGGCGAGGAGGCTGCCGCCGGTGTCGAGCACCCGTACGTCCGGGTGCACCTTGGCCGCGAAGTAGGCGAAGTACGCGGCGAGCGGGGCGGCGGCGCGCAGGCCGAGCACCGGCAGGGGGCGGCTGTTGGCCAGCAGTGCCCCGGCGGCGGTCACCCGGTCCGGGTCGACCAGCTGTTCGGCGAGCCGGTGCAGGTTCTCCACCTCGTCGCGGACCGCCCGCTGGAGTTCGTTGCCGACGGGTACGTCCGCGGCTGGTCGGCCGTGTCCGGCGGCGGTGATCTCGCGGAGCCGGCGGCGTAGGGCCGGGTAGCCGTCGTAGCCGAGCGCGATCGCGAACCGGGTCACCGAGGGTTGGCTGACCTGGGCGAGTTCGGCGATCTCGGCGGCCGACAGGTAGGCCGCCGAGGCGGCGTGCTGGACGAGGCTGTGCGCGATCCGGCGCTGGGTCGGGGTCAGCCGGACGCCGTGGAACAGGTCGAGCACCTGGTCCATGGGGGCTGCCGCACCGGAGACGAAGACCGCATCCCGGACAAGTGAATCCTCATTCACATGCGCACTCTATGCATGAAAACATTCACATGGCAATGAGGCGCCGCCGAACGTGGCGGGACCGTGACCCGCGCGGCGACGTGATAAAACCAACCCCGTGGATGGGACCCGGTTCCGACGCACGATCGCCCGTACCCCCCTCGCGCCCGTGGCGGCCTTCCCCAAACGGCTGCTCCGGGTCGCCCGACACGACGCCCGGGTGCTCAGCGTCTCGGCCCGCTGGCTGCTCACCTCGCGCGAACACCACAACTACACGTACGACCTGACCCGGCTGAGCCGTGAACACCTCGCCTGGTTCGTCAGCGTCCTGACCGACACCCCGGTCAAGCAGGTCCGCGACTACCTCGCCGAGATCGAGTCCGACCAGGCGCTGCGGCAGCACATCGAACGGACCACGGCGACCTCGGCGCGGCGCGGCCTGGCCGACCGCCAGGTGCGCTACGCGCGACGGATCGGCTGGTACGCGATCGTCCGCGCCACCCGACCGGCGCACGTGGTCGAGACCGGTGTGGACAAGGGACTCGGCACCTGCGTGCTCGCCTCCGCACTGCTCCGCAATGCCGCCGAGGGCCACCCCGGCCGGGTCACCTCGCTCGACATCAACCCGGAGGCCGGCTACCTGGCCCGGGTGGAGCCGTGGGCCGGCGTGGTGGACCTGGTCATCGGCGACTCGATCGCCTCGATCCGGGCGCTGGATCGCCCGGTCGACCTGTTCCTGCACGACAGCGACCACAGCGCCGGTCACGAACGCAACGAGTTCGAGGCGGTCGAGTCGAAGCTGTCGCCCGACGCGATGCTGCTCACCGACAACGTCACGGTGACCAACGTTCTTGCCGAGCACGCCGAGCGGACCGGTCGCCGCTTCCTCGCCTACCGCGAGACCCCGGCCCGGCACTGGTTCCCCGGTGACGGCATCGGGGTCGCCTGGTAGACCCGGCGACCTACGGCCCGCACACTCGACTGAACCAGCTATCGCAACGCCTGTGGTAGCAATGTCGCCATGCCCGAGTTGAGCCTGCCTACCGTACGCGTGCGTCGATCCTTCCTTGACGCCATGGCCGAGTTCCGCGGCGAAGGGCGGGGAGATCCCGCCGACACCAGCATGATCGGCAGTGAGCTCCGCGATTTCGGGCACCGTTGGTCGTCGCCGGACGGCTTCTCCACGTACGTCGACTGGCTGCGGTCCCAGGTGCGGGAGGACTCACCCCGGCCGGACGGCCACGTGCCGTCGACGACACTGTGGTGGGTCGAGGACGACGACTACCTCGGTCGCCTCGCGATCCGGCACCGTCTGACACCCGGCCTGCTTGAGTACGGCGGTCACATTGGCTACGACGTTCGGCCATCGGCGCGGCGCCGTGGTTACGCCACCGCGATGCTGCGCGCCGCGTTGCCGGTGGCGCGGGGCCTGGGCATCGAATCCGCGTTGGTGACGTGCGACGTCACCAACGTCGCCTCCCGCAAGGTGATCGAGGCCAACGGCGGGGTCCTCGAGGATCAGCGCGGTGACAAGTGGCGCTTCTGGCTGCCGACCTCCTGACCTTTGGCCGGGTCACGGGCCAGGTAGCAGGGCGGGTTCCGCGTGCGGCGGTCGGGCCGTGCCGAGGTCGGTGCAGTGCGCGATCGTCGCGTCGTCCGCCGCCACCGCGTGACGCGCCTCCGCCTGCCGGACCCGGCGGATGATTTCGGCGGGCCCGCTCGATGCCAGCACGGCCATGACCTCGGGCCAGTCGGCGAGGCGGAACCGGTCCACGATGCGGCTGGCCCCATTGCTGAGTAGGACCGCGCTGGTCAGCTCGGAGATCGGAGAGCTTCCGGTGATCGCCTCGTCCGCCGCGCTCGGATCGTCCTTGGCCACCCAGAATCCGCCCGGCTGGTTCCGGTTGGCGCGCAGGTCCCGGAGAACCCGGTGGTACTCGTCGCTACCCTCGCCGGCGGCCTCGAGCGCGGGCAGGTACGACCGGCTGATGACCACCTCGCGAGGATCGGATACGACGTACGGCGGACCGTCTGCTCTGTCCAGCACGAGGACCGAGTCACCGAGCACCAGGTGCTCGATGAGGCCGTCGGACAGGCGCAGGATTGCCACGGTCGCCGACGGGCTGATCGGGTCGGCGACGTCGCAGGTGTGCCGGTGATCGTCCGTCACCTGCTCGATGGCCTCGGCGAGCAGCGCCGAGAGGCTGCGGCCCGGTACGCGTGACAAGAGGCCGAGCAGGCTGCCGCCGAGGCGGTTGGCGTACCAGGCCACGCCGTGCCGGCAGATCGATTCGGTGCCGGGGATGCCGGCCCCGTCGATCAGCACCGCTGCCGTCGGTACGGCGCCGGTGAAGTCCTCGTTCGCGCGTCCAGCCCGTGCTGCGGCGCTCGTCATCGTCACCCGCATCTCCGACCGCCTCCCTCCCCCCCATCAAACGCCTGCCCCCCCGCCTCCCTCCCCCCGCCCCCCGCCCCGCGATCTAGGGCGAAACCGCGTGGATCGATCTTCGACGGCAACGATTTGCCCTAGATCGGCGAGGCGAGGCGGGTGGGCGAGGGGGGAGGGCGAGGGGGGAGGGGGGAGGGGGTGGTGCTTGGGGGTTAGCGGAGCTGGGCGGGGGGTAGGAGGCCTGGTGCCGGGGTGAGCGGCAAGCCCCGCGGTACGGAGATACGCGCCGCGTCGACGGTCTCACCACCACAGAGTGCGGCGTCGACGAGTTGGATCGTCGCCGCGCTGATCGGGTCTGCGGGGTACTGGTAGTGGCTGACGTTCAGCGCCACGCTCACCTGCCGTTTCCCGTCCGGGGAGTGCAGCGACAGCGTGTGGTAGCCGAACACCTGACCGTCGTGTCCGTACGCGTCGCCGCAGGCCAGCGGCAGCGACAGGAGGCCGAGTCCGTAACGCAGGCCGGTCGGGTCGGCCGGGTTGGTCGGCAGGAACCGCAACAGTTCGGCCTGTTGGGCCGCGCGCAGTAGTCGGCCGTCGAGCAGCGCGCGGTAGAAGCGGTCCAGGTCGGCGGTGGTCGAGACCAGCTCGCCGGCCATCTGGCCCCAGGACATGTTGTAGTCGGTGAAGTCCCGCAACTCGCCCTCGTACCAGGGCACGTAGCCCCGGCTGTGCGGGCCGGTGATGCGCGGCTCGGTGCCGGGGAAGTAGGTGTCGCGTAGTTCCAGCGGGCGCAGGATCCGGCGGCGGATCTCCTCGGCGGCCGGTCGGCCGGTGACCCGCTCGACGATCAGCCCGGCCAGGATGTAGTTGGTGTTCGAGTAGGCGAAGGCGGCACCGGGCGGGTTCGTGCGCGGCATGTCGAGCCCGGTCCGGACCAGTTCGCGCGGAGTGAACGTGGTGGTCCGGTGCTGCTCGACCTGCTCGGCGGTGGCGAAGATGACCTGGTCGTAGCTGCCGATCCCGCTGCGGTGGTTCAGCAGCATCCGTACGGTCACGGCGTCGTCCGGCATCAGGCCCGGCAGGTAGCGCCGGACCGGTGCGTCGAGCGAGATCCTGCCCTCGCCGACGAGTTGGAGCACTGTGGTGGAGACGAAGGTCTTGGTGATGCTGCCGACCCGGTGCCGGTAGTCGGGGCGTACCGGTCGGCCGGTGGTGATGTCGGCGATGCCGCCGGCGCCGCGCCAGGTGGCCCGGCCGTCGCGTACCTCGGCGAAGACCCCGACCATGCCGGCATCGGTGATTTCCCGCAGCGCCGCGTCGAGCGCCGCGACCGGCAGCCCGCCGTCGGTGTGACCGGTGGCTGCCGGCTCCGCGGCCGCCGGGGCCGTCAGACCCCCGACGAGTACGGCTGTGGCCAGCGCTCCGGCCAGCGACGAGGACAGCTTGCGTGGTGGTTTCCGCATGTTTCCTCCCGGATGGACGATCCGGGGACGACCGTAGTAACGCTTTGCAACTCTTTGCCGCGATCGACGTCGGCTGTCCTGTTCGCCGTACGTCCTGTGCGCCGGTTCAGCCGACCGTCCGCTGGAGCTGGTGTGGCATGTTCCAGCCGTCGGCGAGCCGGGACGGGTGCACGTTCTTCCCGCCCCCGAAGAACTCGCAGAACTTCATGATCAACGGGTCCCAGCCGATCGGGTCGACGTGACGCGTACCGGGAATGACGAGGCTCTCCTCGACATGGGTGCGGAGCACCTCGACCTGGAAGGCGGTGCATTCGGGCGTCGGACCACCGAACGGGTACGACGAGACGACCCGGCACTCCAGTTGGATCGGACACTGCGCCACCCGGGACGGCTGAACCAGTTCTGACGGCTGTTCGGTCAGCCCGGCCAGGGCGAACTTGTTCGGCTCGTACCGGTAGCCCTGTTCGCGTTTGTGTACGGGCACCGCCGCGCGACCGGTGGTGAGTGCGATCCGGTCGACCGCGTCGACCATCGACGACGACGGCAGGTTGAGTACGCACTCGCGCTCGCGGAGCAGGTTCGCCGTCGTCTGTCCGCTGTTGCCGAGGCCGAGCATTGCCGACTGGTCCAGCCACCAGGCCGAGGAGATCGGGGCCAGATTGGTGCTGCCGTCGGGGTTGCGGGAGCTGATCAGCACCACCGGGGTCCCGAAGTACAGCACCTTGAGTCCGGGAACAACGTGCATCGTCGCGCCTTTCGCGAGAGTGGGGGAGCGGTCCGCGTTCCGCGACGCCGGCCGTCAGCCACTCTTCGCGCCCGTACCGCCGTTTGCTGGCGGTGTTCGGACTTCGCGTTCCGGCTGGTCAGACCAGCGGCAGCCACATCAGGATCTCGTCGCGGTCGTCGCCCGGCGACAGGCGCAGTGCGGCCGGCAACCGGCCCACCTCGCGGTAGCCGCACCGCTGGTAGAACCGTTCCAGGTTCAGCCCACCCCGGACGGTCACCTGGAGCGCCTCCAGCCCCAGTTCGCGGCCGACCCGTTCGGCCTCGGCCATCAGTGCCACGCCGTTGCCGGTGCCCTGGAGGCCGGGGTGGACCATTACCCGCTTGAGCACCTGCCAGTGTTCCTTCAGCGCGAACCGGTTCGAGGTGAAGATCAGGAAGGCGGCCGGTCGGTTGTCGTCGGTGTAGCCGACCAGCAGGCGGTCGGGACCCTCGGCGATGCCGGCGAAGGCCGCTTCCGCGACGGTGCGGACCTCGTCCTCGCTCACCGGGGCGACAAAACCGACCGCACCGCCTGCGTTGGTCACCACCGTCCAGAGCGTGACGATCTGTTGCCGTAGCTCTGTGGTCAGCTCGGGATCGAGTGCGAAGCGGAGGGTCACCGGGTCATCTTCGTCGGATTCGTACGGGGCGTCGGGCGGGCGGCCGGGCATGGTGACGGCGGTAACAGCGATGACCGACTGACAAAATTTGAAATCTGTCATCTGTCGTTACATACTTGGCTCCGTACCTGAGGGCGTTTCGGGAGGAGAACTGATCATGGAAAAGCGCAAGCTCGGCTGGACCGGTCCGCAGGTGTCCGCCATCGGCCTCGGTGCCATGGGGATGTCCGACCTCTACGGCCCGGCCGACGAAGCGGAGAGCACCGCCACCATCCACGCCGCCATCGACGCCGGAATATCCCTGATCGACACCGCCGACTTCTACGGCATGGGCCACAACGAGATGCTGATCGGCCGGGCGCTGCGCGAACGGAACCGGGACGAGGTCGCGATCAGCGTCAAGTTCGGTGGGATGCGCGACCCTGACCTCGGCTGGCGCGGTCTCGACGGGCGCCCCGAGGCGGTCCGCAACTTCCTCGCGTACTCGCTGCGCCGGCTCGGCACCGACTACATCGACGTCTACCGAATCACCCGGCCCGACCCGAAGGTCCCGTTCGAAGAGACCATCGGGGCGATCGCCGAGCAGGTGGAGAAGGGCCACGTACGCCACATCGGCCTCTCCGAGGTCGGCGCCGACACCATCCGACGGGCCCAGGCGGTGCACCCGATCAGCGACCTCCAGATCGAATACTCGCTGCTCTCCCGGGGCATCGAGGCGGAGATCCTGCCCACCGTCCGGGAACTCGGCATCGGCGTCACCGCCTACGGAGTCCTCTCCCGGGGCCTGCTCAGCGGCCATTGGGGCGCCGAACGGGAACTCACCCCCGGCGACTTCCGCAGCTTCGTACCCCGGTTCAACGGCGACAACCTCGCCGCGAACCTGCGCCTGGTCGACTCGTTGCGGGAGATCGCCGATGCCCGGGGCGCGAGCGTCGCGCAGGTCGCCATCGCCTGGGTGCTCGCCCAGGGCGAGGACATCGTCCCGCTGGTCGGTGCCCGCCAGCGGGACCGGCTGACCGAGTCGCTCGGTGCGCTGGAGTTGACGCTCAGCCCCGACGACCTGGCCGCGATCGAGCGTGCCGTGCCGGCCGGATCGGCCGCCGGAACCCGTTATGCCGCCCCCGACATGGCCCGCCTCGACAGCGAACGGTGAGATGGTGCCCATGGCCGACACCACTCTGACCTCCGGGCAGATCCTCGAAGCGGCGGAGGACGTCCTCCGCCGCTTCGGCCCCGCCAAGACGACCGTGGTCGACGTGGCCCGGGTCCTCGGGGTCAGCCACGGCAGTGTCTACCGGCACTTCCCCAGCAAGGCGGCGCTTCGGGAGGCGGTCGCCGAGCGGTGGCTGGAGCGAGCGCACGCGCCGCTACCCGCGCTGACCAGCGCCGACCTGCCCGCATCACAGCGGTTGCGGGCGTGGCTCACCACGCTCGCCGCCGAAAAACGCACCAAGGCGCTGGAGGACCCGGAGCTTTTCGCCACCTACATGGTGCTGGTGCGGGAGAGCAGCGCGGTGGTCGCCGAACACGTCGAGGACCTGATCCGGCAGATCGCCCTGATCATCGAAGACGGCGTGGCGGACGGAGACTTCGCCGCGACGGACGTGCACCGGACCGCGCGGGCGGTGCTCCAGGCCACCGCCCGCTGGCACGACCCCGTGCACGCACCTGACTGGGTGGAGCCCGGCGTCGCCGACGCCCTGGAGGCGGTCTGTGACCTGGTCCTCGACGGCCTACGCGTACGGAACTGACTGCTCGTGCGGGAGAGGGGAGTCGAACCCCCACGCCCGAAGGCACAGGAACCTAAATCCTGCGTGGCTGCCATTACACCACTCCCGCTGGCGGTACGAGTCTAGAGCCTGTACGGCGACCGCGTGCACGTACATCCGGCGGGCGGCTTCGGCTGACCGGACCGCCACGCCCCGGCGACGGTCCGCGACGAACGGAGCGAATCAGTCCAGGCCGAGATCGCGGCGAAGCTTCGCCACGTGCCCGGTCGCCTTGACGTTGTAGAGCGCCCGTTCGATCCGGCCGTCAGCGTCGATGACGAAGGTGGAGCGGATCACTCCGGTGACCGTCTTGCCGTAGAGCTGCTTCTCGCCGTACGCGCCGTACGCGGTCAGCACCGCCTTGTCCACGTCGGCGACGAGCGGGAACGTGATCGCGTCACGTTCGCGGAACTTCGCCAGCTTGGCCGGCTGGTCGGGGGAGATGCCGACCACCTCGTACCCGGCGGCCTGGAGCGAGGCCAGCGAGTCCCGGAAGTCGCACGCCTGCTTGGTGCAGCCGGGCGTCATCGCGGCCGGGTACGCGTAGAGCACGACCTTCCGTCCGCGTAGCTCCTTCAGGGCGAGTGTCTTGCCGTCGTCCGTCGGCAGCGTGAATTCTGGCGCCAAATCGCCCGGCGTGAGGCGAGGACTCGTCATGGGACGTGACATTACCCGCTCCCACCAGGCACGATCTTGAACGGTCTTCCTCGTTGTTGCAAAATGCTGGCAACAGAGGCCGTTGGGCAAATACGCTGAGTTCCCGCTGGCGCGGACCCCCTCGCCGCGGATGGGGAGGATGTAGTGCAGAACATCGCGATGCACATCTCCAACGGGATCATCAACGGTCCCGTTGCCGCGATCTACGCGGCGTTCGCGCTGGTGGTGCTCACCTTCTGCGTGATTCGCGGCCGGCGCGACCTGGACGACCGGCTGGCACCGATGGCCGGACTGGTGGCGGCGTTCATCTTCGCCGTACAGATGCTCAACTTTCCGATCTTCACCGGCGCGGTCAGCGGACACCTGCTCGGTGGGGCGCTCGCCGCGATGCTGGTCGGCCCCTGGGTCGGCGCGCTCTGCGTGTCCGTGGTGCTGATCGTCCAGGCACTCGTCTTCGGCGACGGCGGCGTCGCCATGCTCGGACTGAACATCACCAACATGGCGATCATCGGCACCGCCGCCGGTTACCTGCTGATCGCCCTCCTGCTCCGGGTCCTGCCGCGTACGCCGGCCGGGCTCGCGGCGACCGGCTTCGTCTCCGCCGTGGTCAGCGTCGTGGTCGCGTCGCAGGGCTTCATCCTGCAGTACTGGCTCGGCGGCACCACCGATCTTGGCGGCTCGCTCGGCGGGCTCGCCGGCACCATGGCCGGCGCGCACCTGCTCATCGGCATCGGCGAAGGGCTGATCACGGCCACCACCGTGGTCACCGTCGCCAAGGTACGACCCGATCTCGTCTACGCCCTGCGCGGCCTGCGGACCGTGCCGGCGCTCTCGAACCCGGTTACCGGAGGTGCGCGGTGAAGCAACGACACTGGGGATTCATCGTCGGCGGACTGATCGTCGCGTTCCTGCTCGCCGGGGTGGTGAGCAACTTCGCCTCGTCCCACCCGGACGGGCTCGACTCCTCACTCCGTGCGGGCTGCACCTTCGACGCCGACGACAACATCACCGGCGGAAGCTGCCCGGCTCAGCAGACCAGGGACCACGAACTCGCCGACAGCCCGCTCGCCGACTACGGGGTGAAGGGGGTGGAGAACGCGTACCTCTCCACCGGTCTCTCCGGGATCGCCGGAGTGCTGATCACCTTCGCCCTCGGCGGCGGCCTCTTCTGGCTGACCCGTCGCCGGGGCACCCGCGCCGACGGTACGGAGCCGACCGGCGCCGACATCCCCATGGCCGGCGCCACCGCCGGCACCGAAGCGGTGAAGTAGGTGGGCGCCGGGCACGCGCACGTGCTCTACCGGGCCGGAACCTCGCCCGTGCACCGGCTGCCCGCGGAGGTGAAGATCACGGCGATGGTCGCGTTCAGCATCGCCGTGGTCGCCACCCCGCGCGAGGCGTTCTGGGCGTACGGCGGCTACGCCCTCCTGATCGCGGTGGTGGCCACACTCGCCCGGATCGGCCCGGGCTGGCTGCTCAAGCGCTCCCTGATCGAGCTGCCGTTTGTCTTCTTCGCCTTCGTGCTGCCCTTCCTCGGCACCGGGGAGCGGGTCGAGTGGCTCGGCCTGCACCTCTCCGTCGACGGCCTGTACGGCGGCTGGAACATCCTGGCCAAGGGGACGCTCGGCGTACTGGCGTCGCTGCTGCTGGCCGGGACCACCACCATGCGCGACCTGATCCTCGGCCTGGACCGGCTGCACTGCCCGCAGATCCTCACCCAGATCGCCACGTTCATGCTGCGCTACCTCGACGTGCTCGGCGGCGAGGCCCGGCGGATGCGGGTGGCCCGCATCTCCCGGGGCGACGACCCGCGTTTCCTCTGGCAGCTGCGCGGCTTCGCGGCCGGGGTCGGCGCGCTCTTCCTGCGCGCCTTCGAACGCGGCGAGCGGGTCTACCTGGCGATGCTCTCCCGGGGGTACGACGGCCGGATGCCGACCATCTGGCAGTCCGCCGGTGCCGCCACCGCCGGCCACTGGGTAGTTGGCGCGACAGTGCCGCTGACCGCGGCCGGCATCGCCGTCACCGCGCTGGTGCTGTCATGATCGGTGCCGTGGAGACTCCCGCCTCGCTGGACGTACGTGACCTGTGGTTCGCCTACCCCGACGGCCACGTCGCCCTGCACGGGGTCGACCTGAGCGTGCCGAAGGGCGAGCGCGTCGCCCTGCTCGGGCCGAACGGCGCCGGCAAGACCACGCTGGTCCTGCACCTGAACGGGATCCACACCCCGACCCAGGGCAGCGTTACCGTCGGTGGCCTGACCGTCGACCGCGACCGGGGCACCCTGGCGGAGATCCGGCGCCGGGTCGGCATCGTCTTCCAGGACCCGGACGACCAGCTCTTCCTGCCCACGGTCGCGGAGGACGTGGCGTTCGGTCCGGCCAACCTCGGGCTGCGCGGTGCGGAACTCGCGGCCCGGGTCGACGAGGCGCTGGCGGCGGTCGGGATGGGCGAGCACCGGGACCGGGCACCGCACCACCTGTCGTTCGGGCAGCGCCGCCGGGTGGCGGTCGCCACCGTACTCGCCATGCACCCGGAGATCCTGGTCCTGGACGAGCCGTCGTCGAATCTCGACCCGGCCGCCCGGCGTGAACTGGCCGAGATCCTGCGCGGGCTGCCGGTGACCCTGCTGATGGTCACCCACGACCTGCCGTACGCGCTGGAACTCTGTGACCGGTCGGTGATCCTGGACGGCGGCCGGATCGTCGCCGACGGGGGCACCGCCGAGGTGCTCGCCGACGCCGACCTGCTCGGCCGGCACCGGTTGGAACTGCCCTACGGGTTCGACCCGGTGGCGGCGGCCAGCCGGGGCTGATCGTCGGTCCCCGCCGGGGGTGCCGTCCGGTCGGGTGGCGTGGCCCGCAGCCGCAGCACCCCGACCAGGGTGCCGCCGACACCGATCACGATCACCGCGGCGACCAGGAGTCGGGCCGACCCGGCGGGCCAGCTGACCGGTGCCACCGACCGGCCGAACACCGCCGCGTTCGCCACCCCGGCGAAGAGCGCCAGGCAGGCCCCGGCCAGCGCCAGGGCGAAGTCGGCGGCCGGCCGTCTGGCCAGCGCGTACGCCGCCGCCGCGACCGCACCGAGCCCGGTGAGGACCGGCCAGATCTGCCCGGCGAGCAGCCCTTCGAGCACCCCGCCGGCCCCGGCCGCCCCGGCGTCGAGTTCCCGGCCCACGGCGAGTACGACCGCACCCGCACCGGCCAGGGCGAAGCCCACGGCCAGGGCGGAGGTCACCGTACGGCCGGCCCGGCCGGCGGTGGGAAGCAGCCCGAGTGCGCCGACCAGGAGCGCGCCGACCACGCATGCGAGCCACCATGTGCCCGGGTTCGGCGGCGGCACCCAGTCCAGGGTGCCGCGCAGTTCGATCGGGGTCACCCCGTCGCGCAGCGGCACCGTCCAGTCCCGGATCCGGTGGGTGTGCCCCGGGTCGGCGCTGACCTGGGGCGGCCGGCTCTCCTCCACCCAGTGCGTACGCCGGTCGTGCCAGCGGGCCACCGGCTCGGTGCCGGTCCGTTGCCAGGCCGGGGGGAGGGTCGGGTCGGCGCTCGCCGGTGGTTCGGTGTCGGCGTCGAGGGTCTGGTTGATGTACGTGGTGGGGGAGTTGCGGTTCTCGTACGCCCCGTCGGGCCGGATCTCCAGGTAGGGCTCGCCGGAGTAGCCGAGCACCTCGATCGTGCGACCGGTCCGGTTGGTCAGCTCCAGCCGGGCGCCGGCCTCGATGAGACGCACGGTGAGTCCGGGCAGGTCCGGGGCGAGTGTGGTGACGGTGGTCCGGAAGTCGGTTCCGTCCGGTGCGTCCGCGCCATGGGCGAGGGCGGGCGTGCCCACCGCGAGCGCGCCGAGCAGGCCGGCGGCGCACGCGGTGAGCAGGCGTCGGATCACTTGGTGGCCGCTGCCACGGCTGCCTTGACGTCGTCCGGGTTCGGGTTGACGCCCTTGCCGTTGACCAGCACCGTCGGGGTGCTGTTGATGTTCGCCCGGCTCGCCGCCTCGGTTACATGCGCGGTCCACGGCTTGAACGTACCGTCACGTACGCAGGAGCCGAAGGCGCCCCCGTCGAGGCCGACCCCGGTGCCGATGCTGATCAGCTCGTCGTCGCTGAGTCCGGCGCTTCCCTCGGCCGGCTGACGGTTGAACAGCGCCTCGACGTACTCCCGGAATTTGCCCTGGTTCGCCGCGCAGCCGGAGGCGGCCGACGAACGGGTGGAGTACTCGGTGGAGGAGGCCCGGTCCAGGTACGCGACCGGGTGGTACAGGATCCGGACCTTGTTCTCGCTGACGAGCTGGTCCAGCGTGCTCCCGGTCGACTTCTCGAACTGCCCGCAGAACGGGCAGATGAAGTCCTCGTAGATGTCGATGGTGACCGGCCCGGTGCCGACCGCGATCGCGTTGCCGTCGGTGGTCGCCCCGGCCGGGGCGGTGAAGTCGCTCGTCGATTGTTGGCTGGACAGGACGCTCCAACCGATCAGGCCGGCGACGACGAGCACCACCACCGCGATCAGTGAGGTCCAGAGCGTGCGGCGGCGGCGTCGCTCCCGGGCCAACTGTTCCCGGACCACCCGGGCCGAGCTCTTCTTCGGGGCCTTCTGCGGCTGCTGCTGCGCTCCGCGTTGTGCCTTCTGCGGCGGCTGTGGTCCGCGTTGTGCCTTCTGTGGCGGCTGCGGTCCCTTCTGGGCTTTCTCCGGTTTCCGTCCCGGGCCGCCCTGGCGGCCCGCTCCCCGTGGACTACTCATCCTCGTCCTCCAGACGCTGCCCGCCGGCCATCCACCGGTCGATCGAAAACGGGCTGCGTGGCCAGCGCAGCAGGAAAGCCGCCATGATCAGGAAGCCGATGTCCCGAAGGATCTCCGGCAGGTAGCTCGGGGTCTGGCCGACGGCGAGCGGACCGCCCTCGCTGAAGCAGCCGCAGTCGATGGCGAGGCCCCTGATCCAGGCCGAGCTGATGCCGGCGATGAAGAGCAGCATCAGGAGCGCGGAGATGCCGGCGGCCAGTCGGATGGCCAGACCGAGGAGCAGGAGTACGCCGAGCGCGATCTCGACGAACGGCTGTGCCGCCCCGATCGCCCTGGCGACGTCGAAGGGAAAGATCTGGTACGCGTTCACGGCGCGCCCGGCAGCGGCCAGGTCACCGATCTTCGTGCTGCCGGCCCAGAACCACACCGCCGCGAGTCCGAGCCGGACAGCCAGCCCGAGCCACGGTTGGACCAGATCCCAACGCGCGCGTGCTGAGGTCACCATGGTCATGGTCCCTTAGTCGCCGGGCAGGATCATGAGGTTCCGTTTCCCAGCCAAGTACCAGCCAGTCCCAGGAACCTCCCAGCCGGCCGTGTTCCGCCTCGCCCGGCCGGCCGTGTCCGGTTCAGCTCGCCAGCGCATCGCCGACCGCCTCGACCAGTTCCGCCCGCGCCCGGGCCACCCGGGAGCGGATGGTGCCGACCGGGACCCCCTCCACCGCCGCCGCCTCCGCGTACGACAGGCCGAGCACCTGGGTCAGGACGAACGCCTCCCGCCGGTCGGCCGGCAGCCGCCGGAGCAGGTCGGTGGCGCCGAGCTGCCCGGCCGGATCGGGGTACGGGTGGTCGGTGTGCGCGGCCACGGCCATCCGCTCGTCGAGCCGGCGTCGCCGGACCACGGTACGGAGATGGTCGGCACAGGCGCGCCGGGCGATGCCGAGCAACCAGGTCCGGGCACTGGACCGGCCCTCGAACGCGGGCAGGGCCCGGAACGCCCGCAGGTACGTCTCCTGCACGAGATCGTCGGCGCTGTCCCGGTCGATCAGCGCGGCGGTGAAGCGCCACACCTCCGCCTGGGTGGCCCGGACGAACGCCGCCTGGGCCACCGGATCTCCGCCCTGGGCACGTAGGGCCCAGTGGGTGGCGTCGTCCAGGGCGCGGGTCCGGTCCACCACCGCGGCATCGACAGCGGCGCTGACCAGGGCGGATTCGCGCGGAACGGGGATCACGCCATCCGAGGTTACGCGTGCGACCGGAGCACGGGGGCGGCCTTGCCGGGCTTCGGTGCGGTTGCGCACCTCCGGGAACTTTTCTGCCACGTACGCCGACTATTTCCCCATGACCTGCGACGAGGTACGGGTCGCGCTGTCGGCGCGGCTGGACGGGGAAGATCCGCGCGCGCCGATGGAGGCGCTCGACGCGCACACCGTGACCTGCCCGGGGTGCCAGCTCTGGCTGGCCCGTGCGGAGGAACTCGACCAGGTCATGCACCGGGCGCAGGCGGTCGAGGTGCCCGACCTCACTGCCACCGTACTCGCCGCCGTGGCCGCCGACCCGGTCACCGCCGCCGCTGCCCGCCGATCCGCCTCGGCCGCGTACGGCCGCCGTCAGATCCTCCGGGTGGCGGTCGCGGTCGCCGCCGTCGCCCAGTTCACCATCGCGCTGCCGATCCTGCTCGCGGGCTTCGGTGTCCAGGTCGACCTGCACACCAGCCGGGAGATGGCATCGTTCGACGTGGCGCTCGCGGTCGGGTTCGCGCTCGCCGCGTACCGACCGGAGCGGGCGCAGGCGTTCGTGCCGGTTGCGTTCGTGCTCGCCGTCTGCCTCGCCGGGACCAGCGCGGTCGACATTGTGAACTCGACCACGGCGGTGGTGCACGAGATCGGTCACCTGGCCACGGTGGTCCAGGCCGGGCTGCTCTGGGCGCTCGGCCGGGTCAGCCGGCGGACCGATCCGCCGCTCGCGGCGGTGCCGGTGACGGGGCGCGGGTGACACCAGGTCGCGCCATGGCGGGTTTCTGGGCGAGCATGTCCGGCATGACTGCCGCACAACGACGATGGGTGTCGCGCGCCGGCGCGATGCTCGGCCTTCTGCTGGCGACGTTCGCCCTGCTGTTCGGACCGGCCAGCCCGGCGAGTGCCCACGCGGTGCTGGTGAGCAGCAGCCCGCTCGCGGACGCGGTGCTGCCCAGCGCGCCCAGCGAGGTGGTGCTCACCTTCAGTGAGGGTGTCCGCAACGTTCCCGACAAGATCCGGGTGCTCGGCCCGGACGGCGCCCGGGTGGACCGGGGTGAGCCCGCCTTCGACGGCGCCGTGGTCACCATTCCGGTCGACCCCGGCGGACCCCGGGGCACCTATCTCGTCAGCTACCGGGTGATCTCCGCCGACAGCCACCCGGTCGCCGGCGCCTACACGTACTCCGTCGGGGCCCCGTCGAGCCCGCCGGAGGACACCGCGAACGACACCGTCGACCCGGGCATCACGGCCGCCGTCGCGGTCGGCAAGTACCTCGGCTACGCCGGACTGGTTCTGCTGGTCGGTCCGGTGCTGGTGCTCGGCCTGCTCTGGCCGAGGCGACTGGACCGCACTGGGCCGGCCCGGCTGGTCTGGACCGGGTTCGGCCTGGTCGCCGCCGCGACCCTGATCGGGATCTGGTTGCAGGTTCCGTACACCACCGGGGGCGGGCTCTTCTCGATCAGCGGCAGCGCGCTCAGTGATGTGCTGGCCAGTACGTTCGGCGCCGTGTTGCTGGTCCGGCTCGGCATCCTGGTGGCCGCCGCCATCCTGCTCCGGCCGCTGCTGCGGGGCAGCGCCGGTCGTGCCGACCACATCCTGCTGGCCGTACTCGGGGTGGCCGGGATCTTCACCTGGCCGCTCGCCGGGCATGCCTCGGCGTCACCCGTACCGGCGGTCTCGGTGCTGGTCGACGCGGTGCACGTGGGGAGCATGGCGGTCTGGCTGGGTGGGCTGCTGATGCTCGTCGGCTTCCTGCTGCGCCGGGCCGACGAGCGGGAACTCGCCGCGATCCTGCCGATCTGGTCCCGCTGGGCCGCGGTGGCGGTTTCCGCGCTGCTGCTCGCCGGGATCGTGCAGGCGCTGATCGAGGTGGCCACCCCGAGCGCGTTGATCGACACCACCTACGGTCAACTGATCATCGCGAAGGTGGTGCTCTTCGCCCTGGTCATCGGGGTGGCGGCGTACTCGCGACGGCTGGTCCAGCGCCGGCTCGTCACCGAACGGCCGGGACGGATGCGTCGGGCGGTCTGGACCGAGCTGGGCGTCACCGCGGTGATCCTCGCCATCTCCGCCGTACTTGTGCAGACCCCGCCCGGCCGGACCGCCGAGTCGAGTGACGCGGCCGCCGGTGGGGGCATCTTCACCACCACGCTGACCAGTTCGCTGCTCTCCGTCCAGGTGGAGGTGGACCCGGCCGAGACCGGCAGCAACTCGATCCACCTGTACGCGTACACGCTGGAGAACAAGCCGCAGCCGGTGGTCGAGTGGACCGGAACGGCGGCGTTGCCGGCCAAGGGGATCGAACCGATCGAGATCCCGCTGCTGCCGTTGACCGACAACCACGCCACCGGCGAGATCAGCCTGCCCACCCCGGGCGACTGGCAACTGCGCTTCACCGTACGTATCTCCGACATCGACCAGGCCACGGTGACCGCCACCGTGCCGATCACGTAGGAAGGCGACTCCATGATCCGTCCCCGGCGTACCGCGACCGCGGCAGCCCTCGCCCTCGGCGCCACCCTTGTCGGCGTGTTGGGCCTTGCCCTGCCGGCCTCCGCGCACGTCACGGTGAACCCGAAGGAGGCGAGCCAGGGTGGCTACGGCCGGGTGGCCTTCCGGGTGCCGAACGAGAGCGACACCGCGTCGACCACCAAGATCGAGGTGAACCTCCCGGAGAACGCGCCGATCGCGTCGGTGTCGACCATTCCAGTGCCGGGCTGGACGGTGGAGTTGGAGAAGCGCAAGGTCGACCCGCCGCTGGAGGTGCACGGCAGCAAGGTCACCGAGGCGGTGGCGAAGATCACCTGGACCGCCACGGCCGACGCGGCGGTCAAGCCGGAGCAGTTCCAGGAGTTCGGCGTCTCGATGGGTCCGCTGCCCGAGGTCGACCAGTTGATTTTCAAGGTGTTGCAGACCTACTCGGATGGCGAGATCGCGCGCTGGATCGATGAGCCGGCGGCGGCCGGTGCCGAGGCTCCGGAGCACCCGGCGGCGGTGTTGAAGCTGACCCCGGCGGCGGCTGCGGCGTCGGCCGGCGCTACTCCGGGAGCCTCGGTGGCGGCGGTCGCCCGTACCGAGGGCGACGACGAGGACGAGGGGAGTTCGGCCGCGCTCGGGCTCGGCATCGCCGGTCTGGTCGCGGGTCTGGCCGGCCTGGCGCTCGGCGGTCTGGCGTTCGCCCGGACCCGTCGTCCGGCCGCTCCGCCGACGGTCTGACCTGCGCTGATCCCACCCTGTTCGCTGGCCCGTCGGTGATCCGGCGGGCCAGCGCCGTTTTGGGCAATAAGACGCGTTAGACCCATTTAGGTCGGTATCGTCTGAAGATACATTGATCAGGGGGGAATAGCGCATGCGCGTCGTACGCACCTTCGCCGGGGTGCTGCTGCTCACGGTCGGGTTGGCGGTCCTGCTCGTCGGCAGTGCACTGTGGATGGTCGCGGAACAGCGTGGCACCCGCGACGCCTTCGGCGCGTCGCTGGAACGGGTGGAGACACCCGGCCGTGCCGTCGTCGTACCCGACCTGGACGCACTGCTGCGCCGGGACGCCCCGTTCACCCGTACCGCCGGAACCCGGCTGCGGATCAGCGCCGGAACCGACGCGCGGCCCGCCTTCATCGGCCTCGCCCCCACCGCCGAGACCGGCCGCTACCTGGCCGCGATGCCGTACGCGCAGATAGAACGGGTGAGCGTGACCCGGGGACGACTGCCGGTCCAGGTCGCCTCGGTGTCGCGGGTCGGGGTACCCGCCGCCGCCGTCGCGACCCCGGGTGAACAGTCGTTCTGGGTACGTCAGGCAGCCGGCACGCTCGACCTCTCCCCGGCCGACCTACGCGGGCAGCGGCTCAGCCTGGTGGTGATGTACCCCGACGCCGGGAGCGGAGTCGCCCTCGACCTCCGCACCGAACTGCGGGTCGGTTGGATCGAGCCGACCACCTGGGGACTGCTCGCCGCCGGCACCCTGTTCGCCCTGCTCGGTGTCGCCATCCTGGTCTGGCCGACCCGGCCACGGGAGGTGGTCTTCGTGGTCGAGCCCAGCCAGTTGCCGCTGCTCAGCGCCCGGCTCGGCGTACGCGCCCTGGACGATCTCGGACGGCCCACCTCCGGTACGCCCAGGACCCGCGAGCCACTCCGGTCCGGGTCGTCCGCACCCGTCGCCCCAGCCGGTCCCGCCACCGGTGCCGTGCCACCCGGCTGGCCGCTTCATGCGAACCTGCCGACGGCGACGCGGCCGGCGACGCTCGCCGACCTCCTCGCCCAGCCTCAACCGAACTCGTCCCGGACGGGCAGGCCGACCGGGGATGCCCCGACGGCCCGCGAGACGGGCGTCATCGTGCCCGCCCCGGTGGACCGTCCCCGGGTCGACCCTGACACTGTCCCGGCCGATACCGCTCACCCCACCGCCCCGGCTCACGGCGCAGCCGATCCTGCTGTCCCGGCCGAGGCCGCTCGACCGGGAGGTGTCGGTGCTCATGCCGTCCCGGGCGACGACGATGGCGGCCAGGCCGGCGGCGATGGCGGCCACGCTGACGGTGCGCCGGCCGGGCGCGCTTCCCACCCCGCTGTCTCCGCGATGAGGGAGAACAACCTCGCGCATGCCTGGCCGGCGAGTAAACCGCCGCCGGCCAAGCTCGCGCTGAACTGGCCGCCGCGCGCGGCGGACAAGGCGCCCGCCCCGGCGGTGGATCCGGCCCAGGTTCTGGACCCGGTGCACCCGCCGCAGCCCGTTCCCACGACCAACGTCGCGGGCCGAGCGGCGACCAGCGGCCGCCCCAGGAAGTGCAAGCCCGGGTCGCCGGAGGCGGACGGGACGGAGGCGTCGATCGACAACCGGCCGGAAGACCCGCGCAACGGCGTCCGTACGCCGCAACCGGTGAACGAGCCGGCCGGACCCGTCGAGCCGGCACCTGGCAGCGAGGCGACGGCGGGCAGCGGTCGGGTTCCCGGCTGACGCACGGTCCCGGGGCTGTGCGCCCGTACCCGGACCGGCAAGCGGCCCTCCGTGCTGCCGACACGAAGGGCCGCTCTCACCGGGGGATCGGTGTAACTGAAGAAACGTTTCTGGCGTTGGTTCTAGATTAGCCCCAAGGGGACAAGTAAGGGAGATCTGTCCAATTGGTGCAACTTTTGCTGTTACCGGACAGTCAGCGGGTGACCGGGACACCGCTGCGCGGCGGACTGCTCGCCGGTGCCATCCGGACCAGGTGCCGGGTCGGGAGCACCACCAGCAGCACCACGGCCAGCAGCACGTACATGTTGCGCAGGACGAACTCGACCGGCGAGTTGGTCGGCTCCGGGGCGCTACCCCAGTCGTGGAACGAGACCACGCCGTAGACGACGCTGCCGTACACCACGGCGGCCAGGACGAGCAGGGTTCGGCGGCGGCGTCGGCTGGTCCCGGCGGGCTCCCAACCGGGCGGCGACGCCATGCCCGCGTCGGCCAGCACCAGCACCGCCGGGATGAACCAGTAGACGTGGTGGGTCCAACTGATCGGACTGACCAGCGAGCCGACCAGCCCGGTCAGGGCGAGTCCGGCCAGCCCGTCGCCCCCGCGAGCGGCCCGGCTCGCCCGCCAGAGACCGTAACCGCCGACCACGGCCACGAGTGACAACCAGAGCAACTGGTCGGGCTTGTCGGGCACGGTGAAGCGGCTCAAGAGGCCGAACAGGGACTGGTTGCCGGTGTAGTCGGTGCGGCCCACCCGGTTGGTCGACCAGAGTTCGTGGGTCCAGAACCGCCATGAGTCACCGGGTGCGACAGCGGCGGCGAGCAGGGTCGCCACGGCGGCGGTCGCGCTCGCCACCGTCGCATCCCGCCACCGCCGGGCGGCCAGCAGGTAGATGATGAAGATGCCCGGGAAGAGCTTGAGCGCCGTCGCCAGCCCGATGCCGACGCCGGCCCAGCGCGAGTTACGGGGTACGGCAAAGAGCAGGTCGGCCAGGATCAGCACCACCAGCAGCATGTTGATCTGGCCGAACGTGATCGTCTCCCGGGTGCTCTCCGCGGCGAAGACCAGTGGAATGGCCGCCCCGGCGGCGAACCAGCGGGGGATGCCGCGCCGGTCCGCGATCGGCTTCATCAGCCACCAGGTGGTCACCACCACCGCGAGCGAGGTGAGGATCGTGAAGATGGCGACGGTCACACCGAGCCGCAGGTCGGCGAAGGGACGCAGGAGCAGTGCGCTGAACGGCGGGTAGGTGAAGTAGAGCTCCCCCTGCACCCGGTCGGGTTGGGCGTAGTCGTAGAGGGGGTGGCCATCCGCCCAGAAGCGCATCGCCTTCATGTAGATCTTCAGGTCGAAGAAGTTGTGCGGCGTGCCGAGCAGATAGACCACCGGGACGACGGCGGCGAGCACCACCGTCACGACGAGCCGGCGGGCGGTGCGACCACCTGGGTCGTCCGCGGCTGTCGTGGGTGGGGCGGGGTGATCGGCTGACACGGGAAAACCCTAGCGGTCGGTTATGGCTGCCGCGTTGAGGCGCGGGTTGCCGGGCTGCGCGTAGTCTGTGGCGGTGGCTGATCTTCTTGTCTGGATCGACTGTGAGATGACCGGGCTCGATCTCGGCAAGGATGCACTGATCGAGGTCGCTGCTCTGGTTACCGATCCGGATCTCAACGTTCTTGGTGAAGGTGTCGACGTGGTGATCCACGCCGACGAAGAGGCGCTGGCAGGGATGCCGGAGATAGTACGGGCTATGCATGAACGCTCGGGCCTGACCGAGGAGGTACGTCGTTCCGCGGTGAGTCTCGCCGAGGCCGAGGACCTGGTCATGGAGTACGTGACCAGCCTGGTCAAGGACCCGCGCAGCGCTCCGCTCTGCGGCAACTCGATCGCGACCGACCGGGGTTTCATCGCCCGGGACATGCCCCGGCTCGACGGGTACCTGCACTACCGCATGATCGACGTCTCGTCGATCAAGGAGCTGTGCCGGCGCTGGTACCCCCGGGTCTACTACGGGCAGCCGGCTAAGGGGTTGGCCCACCGGGCGCTGGCCGACATCCGGGAGAGCGTCCGGGAGCTCGAGTACTACCGCCGTACCCTCTTCGTGCCGTTGCCCGGCCCGGACGTGGAGACCGCGAAGTCGATCGCCGCCCAGCTCTGAGTCGTACCGGCAGGGGCGGTGCCAACCCGCTCGACGCGGTGCGGGTGGGTGTGGCTATGATTGGTCGTCGCACCGCCCGGGGTTCGGATTTCCGGGCGTGGACGGCATGGTGGCTGTAGCTCAGTAGGCAGAGCACCGGGTTGTGGTCCCGGGTGTCGTGGGTTCAATTCCCATCAGTCACCCCACGTCAAGCCCCCTCTTCGGAGGGGGCTTGTTTCGTTTCCGGGTGTTGGTTGCCCGGTGCTGGTGAAACGGCGGGCAGGAAAACGGCGCGGGCCGGACCGGGGAGCCTCCCGGACCGGCCCGCGCCGTTCTTCGCTCAGTTGGTGGGCGTGCTGCTCGGGTCGGCCCCGGCCGGCTCGTCCGCCGACGGCGGCTCGTACGGGATCGCACTGCCCTTGATGTACTCGTCCCAGCTCATGTTCCAGTCGGTCCAGCCGTTGCCGTTCTTGAGCTGGACCTCGGTGCCCTTCACGGTGATCGGGTCACCGATGGTGGTCACACCGAAGAGCCAGGCCGCGTTCTCCTGGGACATGTTCACGCAGCCGTGCGACACGTTGGTATGCCCCTGCTGCGCCACCGACCAGGGCGCTGCGTGGATGAACTCGCCACCCCAGGTCAGCCGCTGGGCGTACTCGATGTCGGTCTTGTAGCGGTTCTCCGGCTTCGGGTCGTCCATCGTGTCGAAGACGGTCTTGCGCAGCTTCTCCATCACGATCATGGTGCCGCTGGAGGAGGGGGTGCTCGGCTTGCCGAGGCTGATCGGGAAGGTCTTGAGGACCTTGCCGTCCTTGGTGACGGTCATCTTCTTGGTCTTGTTGTCGACCGTCATCACCACCGCCGGGCCGATCTTGGCGTCGATGGTGAGGTCGGCGCGTCCGTACCAGCCGTCGCCGAGCGGCAGGCCGCCGGCCTGGATCTTGTAGTCCAGCTCGGTGTTGGCCTTCCAGAAGGTCTTCGGCCGGTAGTGCACCTCGGTCGGGCTGATCCACCGCCAGGAACCCTCCTGCGGAGGGGTGGTGGTCACCGTCATCCGGCGCTGGAGGTCGTCCCGGTACTCCTCCGGAATGGCCCGGGAGAACTGGACGATCGCCGGCATGCCCACCCCGACGACCGAGCCGTCGCCGAGGAAACTGGTGACCCGGACCTGGTTGGCCGGCTTGGCCATGGTGGTGAAGCTGCTGTTGACCGTCGCCGGCTTGCCGTCGTCGCCGGTCGCGGTGACGGTCGCGGTGTAGGTCGTGCCGTACTCGAGCGCCCCGCTCGGGAGGAAACTCGTACCCTCGGCGTTGACCTTGCCCTCGACGACCTTGCCGGCGCCGTCCTTGAGCTCGAACTTCGTCTCGGTGGCGTCCTTGCTGCCGAAGGAGATCTCGGTCGAGGCGGGCACGTCCTTGGCGTCAGCGGCCGGACTGGTGACCACGGCGCTGGCCTTCGGGAGTTCGGGGGCCTTGCCACCCTGCCAGGCCGGTGAGTTGCCACCGCCGCCGCTGCTGCAACCGGCCGCGAGTGCGAGCACCCCGGTCAGCACGACCGTCACGAGCGTGCGTGCGGTTGCCCGACGCCGTCTCGCGGTCTGCCTCATCAACTGGTCTCGACTCGCGCGCATTGTCCCCTCACAGTTCTCATCCCCACGTCTCATCCTCTCCCAAAGACGCCACGCGGCAAATTTTGGTTTCACGACGTGGCGAGAAACCCATATTTGGGAGTTGAGATGTCGGTATAGTGGCTGATTTGTCCTTGCCGATCTTGCCTGCTGGGGCCGTGGATCAGCAGCTTGGCGTCGGGCATGAACTACCTCTGCCACCACCGGGGAAAGGTACGAAAAGTGCCGCTCGCCGAAAATGATTACTGAAATCAGGAACTGGGCGTCACACCGGCCGACGGGCTGGCCGGAGCGCTCCCCGTGGCGGCCGGAGCCGTCGAGACCGGCAACGCGCTGCCCTTGACGAACTCGTCCCAGCTCATGTCCCAGGCGGTCCAGCCGTTGCCGTTCTCGAGCCTGCGCTCGGTGCCCTTGACCGTGACCGGGTCACCGATCTTCGTCCGCTCGAAGAGCCAGCGCGCGTTCGGGGTGGAGAGGTTGACGCAGCCGTGCGAGACGTTCGTACGGCCCTGCTGCTCCACCGACCAGGGTGCGGCGTGGATGAACTCGCCACCCCAGGTGAGGCGCTGCGCGAAGTCGATGTCGGTGACGTACCGGTTGGCCGGGTTCGGGTCGTCCCTGGTGTCGAAGACCGTGGTCTCCTTCTTCTCCATCACGACCATCGTGCCGCTCGACGACGGGGTGGCCCGCTTGCCGAGGCTGACCGGCATGGTCCGGACCAACTTGCCGTTCTCGAAGACCGTCATCTGCTTGGTCGAGTTGTCGACCTTCATCTCGAAGCTGTCGCCGATCCGGGTACTGGCCTTCCGGTCGACGTTGCCGTACTTGCCGTTGCTCAGCGGAATGCCCTCCAGGCCGATCCGTACGGTCAGCTTCGTCTCCGGCTGCCAGAACTTCGGTGCCCGGTAGAACGCCTGTGTGCCGTTCGCCACCCAGTGCCAGGCGCCCGGCTGCGGCGGGTCGGTCCGCACGAACATCCGACGCTGCACCGCCGCCCGGTCCTTCTTCGGGATGCCGGGGGAGAACTCGACCACGACCGGCATCGCCACCCCGTAGACCTTGTCGTCGAAGAGGTAGAGCCCCGAGCCGATCTGGGAACGCGGCTTCGCCATCGTGGTGAAGGAGGTGGTCTTCGTCTCGACCTGCCCGGACGGACCGGTGGCGGTGACCGTGGCCTCGTACTGCTTCGCGTACTTCAGCGGTCCGTCCGGCACCCAGGAGGTGCCGTCCTCACGGAGACTGCCGGGAACCTTCGTGCCACCGGTGGTCAGCGTCACATCGGTGATCTTGCCGCCGGTCACGGTGGTGCCGATCTCCGTGCTCACCGGCTGCTTGGCGGCCCCGGTGGCCGGGGTGATCGCCAACACCACCGGTTCGGCTGGTGGAGTGGGACTCGTCGTGGGCTGGCCGGTGGCGTTGACGAAGCGTGGCTTCTCGCCCTCCCCGCACCCCGCCAGGGCCATCGGTGCGACCACCACCAGGGCAGCGATCATCGCCCAGGCCCGCCTGACGTTAGCCATCCCCACCCCGTTCATCCGCATCCTGGGCCACATCGTGCACCATCCGTACCAAAGTCCGGGGCCCCGAAACGACCCTCGGCAGGGTTTCGCCCGCTTTGCTGGCACCACCGCCCGTACGGCTGGTCGGGGGTATCTGATTGGAGTCGGCTCCCAGGTGCGTGCTAGGGTTTCACCCGTTGTCAGAGAGCGCCGCTAGCTCAACTGGCAGAGCAGCGGACTCTTAATCCGCGGGTTCGGGGTTCGAGTCCCTGGCGGCGCACCACTGAGATAGGCCCCGATCCGGCGTTAAACGCCGGATCGGGGCCTTCTTCATGTCGTGCCAAAGGTGGAGTGCTCGACGGGTGCTCGGAAGCGGTTGGACCGCCGCGCGGGCCGGTGGACGGCGTCGTGATCGTGGACAGGAGCCGATCGAGCCCTGTGTTGCGGTGGGTGCGCTGGGTGTCGGCGATAGTGTGACGGCCAGCGGGTGTGACTCGAAGGCATCGGGATCGGGCCGGAGGATCAAGACGTTGCGTTCTCGCCGGTGCTGGCCAGGGTCGCTGCGCTGTGGCTGGAGGAGTGGTGGCAGGAGACACTCGAGTCCGTCACTCGAGTAGCTCCGTGACGATGGCCTCGACCTCCGAGGCGGCCGGGTGCCGGGCGAGTTCGCCTCGGACCCGGCGGCGCATCGTCACGAAGTTCATGCCTTCGTCGAGACTGAGTCCAGCGACAGCCTGGGATTGGTCACGGCCGAGATCCGCGAGCCGTTGATGTGCTGCGTTCCCAGCGTCGTACATCGGGATGGGCAGGTTCCACAGATGCTTATCGATGTGCCGCTCGTCCTTTCCATAGGACATCAACGGACGGGCGAGCGAAGTGAGGATGGGGCTGTTGAGAATCGCGCTGAGGTAGTGGCCTTCGGCTCGTGTGTAGATGGCGCAGTAGTAGAGGCCGTGCTCGATGATTGCGGCTGGGTCGTCGACGATGGCGGCGGCGACGTGCATGCCGGATGCGGCATAGGCCAGTCGCAGCGATGGCGCGGGCAACTGGGCGGTGAGTTTGTGTCGGAAGTCGAGCTGCTCGGCGAGGGTGAGGCGGTCGCTGCTTCGATGCACTCTCCAGAGCGCTTCCGCCTGCCGCCACCAGTCAGCGAGACCTGGATGGTAGTCGAGCCGGGAATCGGTGCCAGTTAGCAGGACCGAGCCGTCGAGCGGGAGAACCGCTTGCCTGGCGGGCAGGATCTGGTACGGCAACAGGTTCTCGCCGAGCAGGACCCGCCGGACGAACTCCGCCTCCACGACCCCTTGAAGGGTCGGTAGGTCCTTCCACGGCGCCTTCTCGAGATTGCTGCGCGCCGAGCGTACGGCGCGGCGGCCGGCACTGAGGCCCAGCCTTCCTCCGGAGTCTGCTTCGACGAAGAACAGGACCTTGGGGAAGATCGTCGCCCCGTTCTTCACCTGTGGCTTGTACGGTGACTCGGCGAGAGACGCCCGCCTCTGCGCCAGGTCGACGCGCTCGCGGTGAATCAAGGGCTCGACCTGCTTCCACGTTTTGGCATCGGCAGGAAGGCGTCCGGTCCACTGCTCGGTGATCGAAGGCAGTCGGTGGTAAGTGCTCCAGGTGGCACGATCGCCGAAGATGACGCTGGCGCCTCGCGGAAACGGGTGCGGGCGTAGCCGCCGCAGGTCCCAGGAGTCGCTGAAGGCGACGGCAGCGGGCTCAATCTCGTCCTTGTACCACCCTCTGCGGAAGCCCTCGTAGTGTTCGCGATCGAGCGCAGCGTTAGGCAGGACGAAGGCGAACGTCCCGCCGTCGGTGAGGTACTGCTGGATCGCTCTTGCGACGAACAGGCCGGAGAGGTCCTGCTGTGTTGCAAAGTGTCTGCCGTGCCACAACCCGCGGTCGTGGGAGAGCTTCTTGAAGGTCGTCTGCATATCGCGCGGCATGTGGCGGTAGGAGAGCCACGGCGGGTTGCCGAGCAGGACGTCCACCCGGTTTTCGTCCTTCGCTAGCCAGACCGGCCGGGCCAGGTTGCGCAGATAGTAGCTCCAGATGTGGTCGCGTCCCTCATCGTGTAGTCGGCACATCGCCTCGAAGGTGCCGAGGATCATCGGCTGGTCGCCAGACACGATCTTCATCCGATGGAAGAACCCGGCCAGCGAAGGCGGACTGTCTGCATCCCGTGGTTTTGCCGCGATGCTGGCGAGCCCCGCGACGATCTGATCGAACCGGCTCGGCTCCTTGAGCAGGTCCTTAGGGAAGCGGAGCCAGTCCTCGACCTGGCTCGCGTTGTGGCCGGCGCTGATGCGTACGTGGTCCTCAGTAAAGAGGTCTCGGCGTTCCCGCCACTGCATGCTGTCGCCGAGGTAGACCGGGATGGTCATGGCCCCTCGCTGATCGGTCAGGCGCTGGTGCCCGATGGCGAGCAGGTAGGTCACCCGTGCGAGCGCTACGGCGACGGGGTGCAGGTCAACACCGATCACTTGGTGGGTGAGCCGCGTCAGCGCGATGTCGAGCGGAACGCCTGCCTCCTCGGCCGCAGTGAGGTAGCGGCGTACGGCGTGGAAGAGGAAGGTGCCTGAGCCACATGCGGGATCCAGCACCCGTTGCCGCAGCGGGTCGGTGACGACGGTGTCGACGAGATGTTCGGCAAGCCAGTCCGGTGTGTAGTACTCGCCCATCCGTTTGCGCGTTTCTGCGCCAATCATCGACTCGTACAGCACCTTCAGGATGTCGTGGTTGGCCCTCGCCCAATCGAACCGCGCCAACCGGCGGGCGAGCCCGTGGATGAACTCGCGACCGCCGGCCACCTCCGTGGTCCAGCCGAAGAAGTCGTGTTCGACGACGCCGAGGATGCCTGCCTGGTCGAACCGTTGCCCGGTGATCAGATCCTGCGGCTGCAACTCCATGACGTCAATGCCGACGACCAGGTGCGCGATGATGTGCGCGCTGTTCATGAGCAGCGTGTGCTCCACGAAAAGGTCCGGGTCGTTGACGAACTGCGTACCCAGCGCACTGTCCAGCAGCTCTGCCCACAACTGTCGCTTCAACCGCACCGTTGGCGACTGTGCGTGCTCTTCGTAGAGAGCGGCCAGCGCCGTGCGGTCCAATTTGTGGGACATGCTCGCCGAGCCGAGTCGGCGGGCTACCTCGGCGGGGCTCGGGGGAACGCGCTGGCTCGTCGCCAGTACGCCCTCCAGCCAGTAGAACAGGGCCAGCCCGTCGGGGCGGGCGAGAGTCACGGCGTGGCTGTCGACCAGGGCCAGAGCGCCGGCCCGCAGCTGGTAAGCACGCCAGGTGACGCCGTCAGTGAGGATGCCGACGTACCGTTGCCCGGTTTCCTGGCTCCGCGACCTGACATAGCCCGCCAGTTGGTGCTCGGCCTCCTGGAGGGTCCGGCCGGGCTGGAGCCGTTTCTTGACCTCGATGACGGTGAAGCCGATCTCGACGTCGATGCGGCGGCCACGGCCGGCCGGAGCTTCGAGGTCGACGTCGACTTCGAAATCGAAGAGCCCGAAGTCTCCGGCCAGCAGAAGCTGTCGGATGTCGGCCTGGAGGGTCGCCTCGCTGCGAGGGGTACGGCGATCGGCGATGCGTGCCACCAGGGATTGCAGCGAATCCGGGAGCCTATTCGAACTCTCCTCGGGCCTGACCGAATTGTGGCGGCTCCGGGTTCCGTTGGGCGTACCGTCCAAGCGAGCCATACATCAGTTTGGATATTGAGCGTCGCCGGATCCAAGTGGTTGTGAACTACTGTCAGGTTTTCGACAGCTACCGGTCGTGACTGTAGGTTGCTCCGCTGACCGATGCTCTGGTTGTCTAGCCGACTTAGGGACGGTCCACAGTGATTGAGGAGCCGGTTACATGGTGGCGGCACACGAAACGACGCTGCGGGAGTTGCTAGAGGGCGCGAAGCAGTATCGGGTGCCGCTGTACCAGCGGACGTACTCGTGGACGGACTCCCAGCTCGACCGCCTCTGGGAGGACATCCGCAAGCTCGCCGAGGAGCGGATCGAAGACCCAACCCTCACGCACTTCATCGGCTCGCTGGTACTCGCGCCCAGCCCGAACCATGGGCCGGCGGTCTCCGAGTTCTTGGTGGTGGACGGTCAGCAACGACTCACCACCCTGTCGATCCTGCTCTGCGCCATCCGCGACCATCGGGTGCAGCACGAGAACCCAGATCATCGAGATCGCATCGACCAGGAATATCTGATCAACAAGTACAAGCCTGCTCACCGGTTCAAGCTCGTCCCGACTCAGGCTGACCGGCCGGCGTACGAGGCATGCCTCGATGCGACCCCGCAGGCGGGCGGAACGGACCGGGTCGGTGCGGCGTACCGGTTCTTCAAGTCACAGCTCGCTGCCGTCACCCCGGACGACTCGTTGGACATCGAGCGCATCGAGGACGCCGCTATCTCCGGGATGGCGCTGGTGTCGGTCGTCGCGCAAGCGGGCGACAACGTCTACCGAATCTTCGAGTCGCTGAACAACACCGGCCTCAAGCTCACTCAGGCCGACCTGCTGCGCAACTATCTCTTCATGCGGTTGCCGAACCGGGGCGAGGCCGTCTACGGCTCCCTGTGGTTCCCGCTGCAGCAGCAGTTGGACTCCGGGGAGCTTGAGCAGTTGTTCTGGCTCGACCTGGTGCACCGCAATCCCGAGGTCAAGCAGACCGACACCTACACCGGTCAGCAGGCGCGGCTCAACCGCTTGCACACCGAGGCGGAGATTGAGGCAGAGGTACGCCGGTTCTGTCGGCTCGGTGCCCTGCTGCGGATCATCCTTCACCCCGAGGAGGAAGGCGACCCGGAGGTGCAGCGGCGGCTGGCCCGGCTCAACGCCTGGGACACGACTACCGTGTACCCGCTGCTGCTGCACCTTTTGGACCGTCGGGAGCAGGGGACGGCGACGTCGGAGCAGATCGCCTCGGCGATGCTGTATGTGGAGAGTTACTTCATTCGGCGCCTGCTGATCGGCCGGGCCACCGCGAGCATTAACCGGATCCTGCTACGCGTCGTGACCGACATGGGCGCGGATTTGCCGGTCGACCAGGCGGTGCGGAAATACCTGTCGGTTGGCCGGAAGTACTACGCCAGCGACGCCAGTGTTCGGGCGGCGATACGGTCCATCCCGTTTTATCTAAACGGGCGCGCCACCCAGCGGAAGCTGGTGCTCCAGTGGCTGGAGGAGTCGCATGGCAGCAAGGAGCCAGTGGCGTCGGACTCGCTGACCATCGAACACGTCATGCCGCAGAGTCCTACTGCGGAATGGCGGCAGGTGTTGAGTGAGGATCTGCAAGGCGAGGAGAGCTTTGCCGAAGTGCACGAGGCCCTGGTCCACACGCTGGGCAACCTGACCCTCACCGGCTACAACGCCGAGCTCAGCAACAGCTCCTTCTTGGTCAAACGGGCCAAACTGGGCAAGAGCGGGATCTCGCTCAACCGGGACATCGCTGAGCAAAAGCGTTGGGGCCGCCCGGAGATCTACGCCCGCGCCGATGCGCTTGCCGAGCAGATCATCGTCCATTGGCCCGGACCTACCGAGGAGGCAGGCAGCCGGTCCGAGGTGCCCTGGGACGTCATGAACAAGGCACTCGCCGCACTGCCAGCCGGCTCCTGGACCGCGTACGGCGATGTGGCCGCGCTGATCGGCAGTCACCCCGTGTCGGTCGGCGCCCGGCTGGCCAGCCAGACGGCGCCGAACGCACACCGGGTGCTCCAGGCCGAGGGCACCGTGTCGCCCGGCTTCCGGTGGCTCGACCCGTCCCGGACCGAGGACCCGCGCGATTTGCTGCGCGCCGAGGGGGTCGAGTTCGACAAGTACGGGCGGGCCAGCCAGGCACAGCGCTTTGGCGTTGAGGAACTGGCCCAGGTTGCCGGCATGCCACAGCAGGATGCGTCCGGGCAGCTGGTTCGCCCACGATCTCGTCGTAACGATCTGCTGGATGACCGGTTCGTCGAGCAGTTGACGGATCTGCAGGATGCGCAGGTGGTGGTGGGCGCGCTTGCCGTCATCGAAGCCTGGACCGAGATGGGCGGCAGTCCGCTCTACGGTTCGGGCGGCGAGACGTCTTGCTTTCTAATGGCACGGGGGAAGGACCACGAGCTCGGCAGCATCTGGCCCGCGACGATTTACCCCAGCGGGAAGTTCGAGGTTGTGTTCCAGCATCTGAGCATTCGGACACCGTTCGACGAGATTGCGCTCCGCGAGGAGTTCCGCCAGCGGTTGAGCGAACTGCCGGGCGTGAAGATCGCTGCCGCCAAGCTCGCCCTCCGCCCCGGTTTCCCCCTGGACGTCCTTGCCGACGCCAAGACCCGCGCGGCACTGATCGACCACCTCGCCTGGTTCTACCAACAGGCGGTGCGCCCCGGAACCTGACCTCACCTCCCTGCCTCGTCCCACCCCTTGAATGCCTCTCGTGCCGCACCTTGCCTTCGCCAAATGATCAGTCGCCCGGCGAGTGACAGAGGTAGCTGGAATATCGCGGTCGAGCGCACACCGGATGCTGGTCTGGTCTGGTTGCACGGAACAGGGCTTGTGAGCCGGTGGCTGTTCCGAGGGGACGCCACCACACCTGGGGTACGACGCGACAGCCCTGGGCTCTGGGTTACTCGGCCGGGATCTCTCGGCTTCCAGACACCCGGGCCCCTGCGGGGCGGGCAGCGGCGCTGGAGCGTGTGCCATCTGCTCGCCCTGCTGTCCAGGAACGTGTCGCGGCAGAATCTCGGTCGGCGTGAGCTGTTCCGGCGCTTGCCAGCGTCGCGCGTGGGTGAGGTCTTTGCCAGAAACGCGATGGTGTTGGGACGTCGATGGAAAGAGGAGGGTGCTGCGGATGTCGGTGAGGGCGATTAGAAAAGCGGATCCTGCGGATGCGTCTGGTGCGCGTATCGCCTGGCTTTCGTGCCACGGCTACGTGTGCGTTTCGCGCGTTCCCTGTTCGACTCGTTGCTGCTTTCTCTAGCTAAGACGACGCTCCGGCCTTCCTCAACGCGTCTCATTACTAGGTTGCGCAGTTGGGTGACGCTGGTCCCGACGGTTCCGGTAAGTCCATGTTTGACCAGTTCGATGAATTGGGTGTTGACGAGGTGGCGCTCGACCTGGTCGTACCCGAGGAGTCGGGCCTGGCTTCCTGTTCTGCTGCCCAAAGTGCAATCGTCGGCAAGGAGTAGGCGAACGTAGGAGACCGGGAGGTACATGCCCGGTGTAAGCCCCTTAAGCGAGGGTGAGTCGTATCCGGCGGGCCAGTAGGCAAGCTTGAGAAAGCAGGGGTCTTTTCCGAGTCGCCACTCGGCCGGTCGTTCCGGTGTACCGCTAAGTCGGGTCAGCTCTTCAAGTCGATCGAGTTGCCGGAGCAGCCTGTCGTCAACGCGCGTCGAACGCTTGTGTGGGTCGAGGCGTTTGTACTGAACAAGCACGAAGCTTTTCGTCGGCTCGTGGTAGTAAATCATGTCGGTTCCGAAACGAGCTTCGACTCTCGTTGCGTTGACATTCACCACCTCCAGGCGCCGACCTTGGTCGTCTTGCAGCACGTGGATGTCGCACCTGCCATCATGCTGGCTCAGCCACTCGCGGGACAGGCCGAACGCATCTCCGGTGACACGTATGTCGTGATCGATTAGGCTGTGCTCCACGGGCTGAGGTATTAGCCCGGCGAGGTAGGGCGCATCCCTCGACTCAGGGCGCCGCCAGGCCGCGAAGGCGGCGCTTGGAAAGTCCGCGATGCGTACGACGGTGCGCGTGGCGTCCTGCTGCTCCTGCCACGCCCGATCGGCGGCGTCGTCGCTGTTCAGTGCCGGAGGGCTTGCCTGGGCGATTAACCAGTCCAGTAGGGGTATCAGTCCCGGATGCATTGTGCGGAGGGCCCTGTCGAACGCTTCCCAAACCGTGCGATTGCATTCGCCTACTCCGCCGTGCGGAGCGCCTCGCTCAAAATCGTCTCGCAAGTTCTTTGGCAGAAGTGTGAGTAGCCCTTCCTGTCCGTCGAGGAGAATCAGCTCGCGGCATTCCCGTAGCGGATCTACGGTAATGCTTTTATCCACTGCGCCCACTACGCCGTGTTTGTCGACAACTCCCAACCATGCGAGATGGCGAAGTCCTTCGTTGTCGCCCGGTTTGCCCAGCACTAGGACCAAGGGTGGACCGGCCATCGTTGAGTCTAGGGGCACTCCTTTCGGAAGGGCCTTGGTGAGTCGCTGTTCGATTCTCAATCGTTCCTTCAGCGATGCCAGATTGTCGGAGTCGAGCGTTACAACGTAGGCCACAGTTGCAGCATATCGTCGTTGCTGACAGCGGCCTGGGGGCCCGCGCAGGTTCCATACGGGCGACGAGTCTACGTTTCGGGCGGTACGGGCGGGCCTCAGTCGATCTGCGCAAATTAAGGACCAGGCGGGGGTAGCCGCAATGCCGTGCTAACGGTCGTTCGGGGCAGCTGGCGTGCTTCCGAGCAACCGGTCGAGGTGCTCCGACAACTCTGCTGCCACCTGCTCCGGGTCGGCCAGGCAGCGCCATGCTGGCACCCGTCGGACGATTGTATGGTCGGCGGCGATATCGAGACGCGCGAGTACCTTGCGTAACGTGCGGCCGTCGGAGTCGCCCGCCGGGTCGTCGATGAAGAGGGCGACCTCCGAGCCGGCCCGCCGCACAACCAGGTCGGCGGTTTGCCCAGACACGATGACGTCCCGCTGGACGGCGAGGCCCGCCTTTCGTAGGGCAAGATGAAGCCGGTCGGCGGGTCCCGGCGTGGCGTCCGACGCAGCCACGGGTGGCCGTGGGCCGGCGGCCAGGGCGGTCAGCAGACCACGCTGACCGGACCACCACGACCGGTCGCCGACCACGACGAGCTGGGACCGGGCCCGGGTGATGGCGACATTCCACAGGTTCGTCTGGTGGACAAGCCAGTCCCGGGTGCGGTCGCGGATGCCGTGCGCTCCGACCGGCGAGACGACCATGATGTCGCGTTCGCTGCCCTGAAACCTGTGGATGGTCGCGCAGAGCAGATTCTCATCGAGGCCGGCGGAATGCAGGGCTGCGGCCAGGCCACGCTGATGCGCCGCCAGCGGTGTGACGACCCCGATCGACGCATCGGGGTACGACGCCCGCAGCTGCACCACCTCCGCCACCACCTCGACGATCTCGGCGTCATTACGTCCCGACCCGGTGGGCCCATAATTGAACGTTCCCGCCACGTCCCGCCAGCGCACGGCTGGGTCGGCCCAGGCGGTGAGCCGGGCCGGGTTGGTCAGTACCGTGAGGCGGCCCTGGTACACCTCACGGTTGGGCACGTCGACGATGTCCGGATGGCACCGGTAGTGCTCGTCGAGGAGGTGGGTCGCGCCGGACGCGGCGGCAAACGCGTCGTATGCGGAATGGCGCGCGTAGCCCAGCCTGCGGGTGGTCAACCACCCCGTTCCCAGGCCGGCTTTGGCCTGCTGCGCGAGGTCATCGGCCTCGGGAAGGTCGACGACTGGCGGGAGCTGGCGTGGGTCTCCGATGATTAGCGCACGCTTGGCGCGGTAGAGCATCGGCAGGATCGCCGGCACGGTGCACTGGGCCGCCTCGTCGATCACCACCAGGTCGTACATCGCGGGAATCCTGCGCAGCCGCCGCGCGGACAGTGCGGTGACGGCCCAACCCGGTAGCACCCGTAGCAAGTCAGGGAAGTACGCCCAGCTGTCGGACTGCGGCTTGGCCATTTCATCGGCCCGGTTCTGCAGCAGCCGTACGTCCGCGGCCACGCGTCGGGCGATCTGGGCACGTAGTAGCCCAACGCTGACGGCGGGTCGATCGGTGCCGACAAGTTCGACCAGTCGTCGCCAGGACGCGTCGGTTTCGGGCAGCTCGGCGAGGCGCTGCCGACGTTCCCGCCAACGCAGCTCGATCACGGCCCGTTCGGCGAGTGACCCGATGGCGTCGCGGTCGGCTACGCCGTGCCGGCGTAGCCGCCACCGGTACCACCAGCCGAACCATCGGCTCGCCAGGGCGCGATCGGTCAGGTGGACGAGCTGCGTCAGGGCGGTGTCGTCGGCCGGCAGGGGAACCACAGCGGCCCGCTCGGCCTGGCGTTCAAGCGCCAGGTCCGCCAGGTCTCGCTCGATCAGGCGCCGCTCGTCCAGGGTCCGTCGCAGGTCGCCGGCCTCGTCGGCCAACAGCCGCAGTTCGTGTACGGGCGTACGCTCGTCCAGCTCCCGGAGCTGCTCTGCCGGCGGATAGGCCGCAAGTATGTCCGAGATGTGTTTCGGCTCCTGTAGCCGGTGTTCCTTGTTACCGGTACGCAGTATCAGGCCGGGACCGATTAGGTCGATGACCCGGTCGACCACGGAGTCGACAGCCTGGTTGCTGGTGGAGCCGATCAGCACGCTCTGTCCGGCGGCTGTGGCGGTAGCCAGCAGGGCGGTGAGCAGCTGACTCTTGCCTGTTCCGGGTGGGCCCTGCGCGACGGTCATCCGCTGTGACATGGCCGCTTGAATGATCTCTTCCTGTGCCTCGTTCACGGGGCTCAGGGTCACCGTCAAAGCCGGCGCTGGGACGACGGCGGCCGAGCGCAGCGCCAGCGCGCCCAGTGCGGTTCGCTCGATGAGTTTCGGGTTTTTGACCATCCCCTGCAGGTCCTCGACGAGCTGTCGCTGCGGCGAGTCTGCGGCGTCGACCGTGTAGAGCACCGCCGCGTTCTGCACCCGGTCTAGCGGCGCCGGCCGCACGGTACCGGAGAGCGTTGCCGCGTCCAGGTCGACCACCGGGGTCAGGCCAAACGTCTTCATCAGCAGATCGACGGTGGCAGCGAGGGCTTCCGGGTTACCAGGAACGAAGACCTGCTCGATTCGCAGCACCAGCTCGTCGGCCTCCACCTCGGAGAGCTGAAATAAATCGAGCAGCGCGGGGCTCGGGCGGGGTGGGAACATGGGGTGCAGGACGTCGTCCGTACCCACGGTCACGTCGCAGACCAGCAGTGGGGCGAGCCGTACCGGCTTCTGCCTGCTGGGGCGTACGGCAACAACCGGATAGCCGTACTGCAACTCCTTACCGTCGGCGCGGGCCCGGGTGGCCAACGCGGACGCGCGACCACTGAGCTGCACCGGTGCGGTGGCCGTAAAGACGGCCTCGGCGCCGGACGGGGCCGGGATGTACGTGTCGCTCGCCTGTGGGTCGATGAAGGACTGGAGGGCGGTCGAACGTTGCATACAGTTGATGTAGTACGCGACCAGTCGACGCCATTGGTCGGTATCGAAGGGGGCGTCGTCTGTAGGGGGCTCGACGGCGACCATGGTCTGACGGGCGGCGGCTTCGGAGCCCGGCGCGGCGACCAGGCGAATCGGCTCGGAGACGCCCTCGCTCGACTCGACCGGTGTGTGCTGCCGGCGCCGAGCCATTTCGGCCAGAACGTACCGGGAAAGATCATTGGTAGTGATCCAGCCGTCGTCCGCCGTCCCCGCGGCCGCACCCCGCAGCCCATCGAGGAGCACCTCGGTGAAGACCGACGGGCGGTTCGAGTCCTGCGCCTTTGACGACTTCATGTGATTGCTAGAGGTCAGAATGACAGTGCCACGCTCGCGCTTGGCGCGACGCGGTTCCTCGCGTACGCCGCCGCGGAAGCGGTGTCGTGCGGTGAAGGCGCCCGAAAAGCAGCAGTCGAGCAGAACCACCTTCTGACTGGCCTTGGTGATGTTGAGAAGGTGGCGCAGGGTGCCGTCAACGTCGAAGGCCGTCGTGTGTGGTTGGCCGACTACGGTGTCCGTAGCGGCCAGAAACAGCGACTGCTGGTCGTCGTGCAGCACCCCGTGGCCGGAGTAGTAGAGCAGCGCCAGGTCGCCGGTGCGGCGTGCGCCATAGAACTCTTCGATTGCCTGGCGCAGGTGCGCGGCTGGCAGATCCAGCCCGTCGTCCACGGTGTCGAATCCGCCGGAGCTGTCCAGCAGAGTCTTGAGCTGCGTCAGGTCCTGACGTACGGATGGGAGCGGCTGGAGCTGGCGGTCGGCGTGGTGAACGGCGGTTCCGAGCAGCAGCGCATGGCGGCCCATCAGCGAGACCGATCGATTGCGGCCTGGATGGTCCGGATTAGCTCGGCGGTCTCGTTATGGGTTGGCTGATCGATGGTCAGCTCAATGTCGCCCACCCGCAGGTGGACGCGGCGGCCGGTGTGACGCTGTAGGAACGCCACAACCAGGTCAACCATGGCCTGCACGTAGCCTGGGTCGACACCTGCCAGCACGGTCACGGTGTTGAGCGTGAGCTCGGCGATGCCCTTGTTGTCCGTGCCCGAGACCTGCTTTCGGACACGCTCTACCAGACCGATCTCGCGGAGCTGGTCTGTCAGCTCCTCGGTCAACTGGTCGAGAACGAACTCGTCGTCCTCGACCAGCGGCGTGAAGTTGATCTGAATGCGAACGTACGACACCCGACCTCCCCGTCCTCAGTCATCAGAGGCTACGGAGGGGCCGCCGGGAGCGGTTGAGTTTGTCGGCTATCGGATGAACTTCCGGTCGGCGTTGACGGGCGTACGCGTCGCAGCGGCGATTGCAACCGGGATCGGACGCCGCCGGCCCGGCGTGGATCGGACCTACCGCTGGACGTGTCGAAAATTGGTGTCGAGACTTGCCGACGTCCCGAGATTGTGTTGGCGGGTGCCGGCAGCTCGTCCCGACAACGAGGTAGAACCCGCAGACTGCGTGCGCCAATTGGCGGCACCGCGGTTTTGCCTGCTCACCGTCTGGGTCATCGCATCGTCTCCCGGCTCCCCGTCCGTGGACGTACCCGGGCCTCATGTCGAACTTCTATGTCGTGGGTATTCGACACGCGGTTGTAGGGCTTAGCTGAAGTGGTCGCGCAGGGCTCCCCGGCGAAACGCCACCAGGGTGAGCACTTCACTCGAGGCTTGTGAACCCACCGTGGTCTGGGCGAGCTTCCTCAGTATGAAGGGGTTCCACAGATGCCAAAGCAGTACCCGAGGGATGCACGGAATCATGCGGCGCGATTGGTTATCAAACGACGTCTGACCGTCAGCTACGGCTGCGACGGACTCGGCCGCCGCTCCAACCGCGAAAACGCAGGCACCAACAGCAAATTCCTGTATGACGGCACCGACACACTCGGCGGACGCTGGATCGACGCCGTTGAACTCCGCCACGGCCAATGGCTCAAAACCTCCGCCGGCCACCTCGTCCAAGTCGCAGGTACCAACGCCCACACCCAACACGCAACCGTCTACAACCTCAGTTTGATTGGGAAGGTGCGGATAGCTGGCTGGGCCGCCTTGAGGGCGGGTGCGGGATGTTGCCGCCCTGGAGTGTGCGCGTCCTATGGCAGGAAGGGACTCGCCGTCCCGTTCCAGGAGACATGCAGCGCTTCCCGGGCCCGGGTGCAGGCGACGAAGAGCACGCAGCGTTCGCGGAGCAGGTCGCTGTCGTGCTGAATGCGGTCTACCTCTGGTGGGGTGATCTCCTTGGCGAAAGGCACCGCCTTGGCGGTCACCCCCAGCACCGCGACGCAGCGGAACTCCAGACCTTTCATCGCATGCATGGTGGCGAGGCGTACGCCGTCGACGTCCGCACCGGGCTGGTCCTTCACCCGGACGGTAGGAATTCCCGCCCCTTCCAGCTCGTCGCCCACCCGGTCCAGCAGCAGGTTGAACCGGGTGCAGACGGCGATCTCGCTCGGCCTGACTCCCTGGTCGAGCCATTCCCGTACCCGTTGCGCCAGCGCTGAGACCTCGTCCTGCTCGCTCGGGTGACCTCCGGCGTACGGACGCCTGCCGTGCAGCAGAGAGCGGTATCCCGCGAGGCTGTCGCTGCCCTCCCCGCCGAGGTCCTCGACCCGCGAACCGTCGAGTAGCCCGGTCGACCACGTGAGGATCTCCTCGGTGCTGCGGTAGTTGACGCGTAGCCGGCTGCTGCGCCCGGCGGTGGCGATGCCGAGGGCGCCAAGCGCTACCCGCGAGTCGTAGATCCGCTGATGCGGGTCACCGGTGATGAACAGGTCGTTCGGCCCGTTGGGTACGGCCGCGCGCAGCACCCGCCACTGCGCGGGGTGCAGATCCTGTGCCTCGTCGACCACCACGTGCTCGAAGCCGTGCGTGGCGAGATCGGCCTCGCCCAGCAGCCGGGCCGCCTCGGCGCAGAGTTGCAGGTGGGTGCTGGTGCCGGTCGCGTTCAACTCGGCCTGGAAGACCCCGATCGCCTGCCAGACGCGTTCCCGCTGCCGGGGGCCGATCGTCGAGCCCCGGCCACGCCGGACGACCCGCTGGTATCCGGCCAGGTCGTCGATCTGGTGGGCGAGGATGACGTGCCGGAACTCCTGGGCCAGGAACTGTTCCGTCCAGGGCAGGTCGAGCTGGCGGCGTACGCGTCGCCAGACCTGCCGTTCGTCGGCGTCGCCGATCAGGGACGGCACCCGCCCGACCAGGTTGCGGACGGTACGCACCGCGAAGGCGTTCACGGTGGTCACCTCCACCCGGTCGAGCTGTTTCGCGTCGTGGTCGAGGAGCAACGCCAGGTTTTCCCGCAGGGTCCCGGCGAGCGCGTTGGTGTAGGTGGTGAGCAGCACCCGGCTGTCGGGGGAGCGGGCGAGCAGGTGCTTGACCCGGTGCAGCGCCACCACCGTCTTGCCGGTGCCGGGTCCGCCGGTCACCTGCGCCGGCCCGTTGTACGAGCCCCGGTAGGCGACCCGCCGCTGGGACGGATGCAGGAAGACTCGCCACGCCGCGAACGGCTTCTCCAGGATCTCGGCCAGGTCGTTGGCGCTGGTCACGAGGGTGATCCGGCTGGTGGTGTTGGCGATCGCCATGGCGAGGCTGTCGACCGTGTGATCGTCGGCGTCGGCGGGCCGACGTTCGGCGACCACGTCCCGGTAGACCTCGTCGGGGGTGAAACCCTCGGCGAGGTATTGCAGGACCTCGAACTGGTCCTCCGGGAAGAGCGCGCTGAACGCCTCCAGCTGCGGCTTGTCGATGATGGTGCGTACGGCGCGGAGCACCTGGTCGTCGATGCCGAGCTGGCGCAGCACCTTGTCGGAGCGGTTGGCGAAGAGCAGCGCCGACGCGTTCGCCGCAGCCTGTTCCAGCGCCGGGGTGAGTTGTTCGATCGCGACGACGTTGCGCACCTCCAGCGCCCGGGTGGCGGTGTTGACCGTGTAGAGGCGCTTCGCCGCCCACCCGTACGCGTCGTTGTGCGGCACGACGTAGAGCAGGAGGAACGTGTCGCTGCCGTCGTCCGGGGCGAGCACCACACCGCGCCAGAAGTCGCTGATCCGGATGGTCCGCATGCGCGGGTCCCGCGCGTTGTGGACCGATTCCAGGTGCAGACCCTTGTCGGCGTGCAGCTCGGCGATGGTGAGCTGCTGAAATTTCGCCATCGCCTTGCGTACTCCGGCTTTCACCGGTTTTTCGAGCACGTCGTAGCTTTCCCAGAAGCTGTTGGCGAAGGCGAGTTGCGGCACGGGCGGGACCTCCGGCGTGGTCGATCGATGACGGCGGAAGCGACACTACCCATCGCGTACGAGTCGTGACGGCCCGGTGGGGCACCTACACGCGTCCGAAGTCGCCTTCGGGTTCGCGGTGGAGGATTTCCAGCAGCGCTGGGTCGCTGTGCACCTCGGCGGTGTGCCGCCACTGGATCAGCAGGACGGCTACCGGGGTCAGGTTGTCCAGGGAGGAGGCCCCCTGCGTCACCGTCACCAACTCGGACAGGAGTTGGTCGACGTCTGGCTCGGGGAGCGCGGTGACCCACGGCAGTGCCTCGGCCAGGACTCGGCGCACCGTATCCGAGGCGTCGGACCGGATCAGGCCCGGGAGCAGCCGTGCGCTGAAGTCGGCGCCCGGCGGTTCGCCGGGCGCCGTGCTTCCGGCGTACGGTGTCAGCGCCTCGACCTGGCCGCGTGGATGAAGGCGGTCCAGGCGCCGGGGGAGAAGGTGAGCATCGGCCCGGCCGGGTCTTTGCTGTCGCGTACGGCGACGATGTCGGCCAGGTTGTCGGCGACCTCGACGCAGTTGCCGCCGTTGTCGCCACTGCGGGTGCTCTTGCGCCAGTGGGCGCCGGTCAGTTCAGCCATGGTAGATCTCCTCGATGGTTTTGTTGATGAGCTGTCGGGACTGCTGCTCGTTCAGGGCGAGCGTTTCGAGGCTGGCCCAGACCTGCTCGTAGGCGGCTAGTTCTTCCTTGCGGTCGAGGTAGAGCGCCCCGGTCAACGACTCGCTGTAGACGACCGAGGGTTCGGGTTCGACGCGTTTGCCGGGTGGGAAGTCGAGCAGCACGAAGGCCCCGGCGACCGTGCCGAAGTGCGGGCCGGCGGCGAGTGGCACCACCCGGATCGAGAGGTGGGGGAGGCGGCCCATTTCCAGCAGGTGCCGGAGTTGTTCCGCCATCGTCGCCGAGCCGCCGACAGTGCGCAGCAGCACCGCTTCGGAGAGCATGACGTCGAGCCGGGGCGGGGCAGGCAGCCGACGCCGGAGCAGGGCCTGCCGTCGCAGCCGCAGCCCGACCAGGCGCTCCCGTTCGTCGTCGGCCATGCCGGAGCGGTTGCCATAGAGCCCGAGGGCGTAGGCGCGGGTTTGCAGGAGTCCGGGGATCAGCGCCTCGTCGTGTTCCCGGAGTCGACAGGCGGCGGACTCCAGGCCGACATACAGCTCGAACCACTCGGGGACGGTGTCGCCGTACGAGTGCCACCAGCCTTTGGTTTTTGTCTCGCCGGCCAGGGCGATCAGCGCGCCGGTCAGCTCGGGGGTGGCGGCGTACAGCTCGCACATCGCGCGGACGTCGAGGGCCCGCACGGGGCCGAGGCCGTATTCGATCCGCCACACCTTCTGCCGGCTGCACTGCAACGCCTCCGACGCACCGTCGAGCGTCATCCGCGCCTCGGTGCGCAGCTCCCGCAGCTCCCGCCCGAGTTGCCGTCGAGGCACCGTCGACCCCATGTCGTCAACCATCCGCTCCCCGCCTCCCGCGCCACTCCGCCGCGCCGTCGCACCGCGAGGTCGCCTGAAGATCGGGTACGACATGCGCCACCGTCAGCCGCCGCCAGCGCACCGGCACATCCCCGTCCGGCGCCACCTGCCCGACCAGGTCAACCCCGACCTCCCCCGGCCGCAAGAACCACTTCCATCGCCTGCCCATGTCCCCCCTGCCGTCCTCGTACGACGAGCCTACCTCAGGCTAACTAGGATTCCTAGCAAACCCAGGGTTACTCGTCTACCTGCTGATCCAGAGTGATCCCATCAAGCTATGCCTTACGCCACGCCCCTCTGGAGATCCATACGTGATGATCTTCGGGCCAGGATCAAGGCGGGCTTGTTGAAGCCGGGTGAGAAGATCCCGACGACGCAGAAGCTCATGGATCAGTACTCGACAAGCTCCGCAACTGTTCGGAGAGCTGTAGACCTGATGATTGAGTCCGGCGAGCTTGTCGGCCGGCAAGGATTAGGCGTCTTTGTCGCTGACGCCTCTGAGCGAAATTCTTAATGCGCCAACGAAGGCTCCCCCCTCGATCCTTGATTCATCTATGGGGCCGCCGTCTCTCCTTTCGGGTCGCTAACCGTAGCCTGCTTCCGGCTTATTTATTGGTGGAAGCAGGACATGATCTCCGAATAGCAACCGCTGCTGCCTTCGGTTGAACTGGTCCATCATCAGATTGACGAGGTCAAGCGTTTGCTTGCCAGATGTAACGGCAGCCTTTCGTATATTGCGTCATGCTTTGTCGAACGCGTTCAGGACGAGGTCCCGAGTTCGGTAGGTGCCAAATTTGCGGTTTTCCTTACGTTCGAGTGTAGGAAACGTCGTAAGAATGTGTGCTAACTGAGTGCGACTGACCTTGAACACGTGCTTAGCAAGTATGGCGTCAATGGCTGCTTGCGCTTCGGCTCGGGCGTTGTCGTCAATGAGTGCTTCGGGTGAAATTTGTCCCTCCGGCACGGGGGGCACCCAATTGAACTGAGCCATCCTGTTCCAAAAGGGAGTCATTTCTGGGCCGGTGCATGTGAGGCGAAGGGTGAGTGGAGCAAGGCGGTCGACAATCGGGTTGCCCGGGTGAAGGCGTGGGAAGGGAAGACTATCGAGCACGCCCAGCTGAATATGCAGCGATACCTTTTTGCGAGCGAGGAAATCGAGGCATAGTGAATTCGCCGCACCTAGCCAGAGGAGATACGACCATTCGAACTCTTCCTCGAAGGTGATCGTTGGAACCGAATGGCCGCAGATTACTTGAGGTGGGATTAAGGTCGCTACTAGTGATCGCTCATTTCGGGGCGAGGTGACATCACAGAAACCTAAACGGAATCGATTGATGCGATCCTTGACCTTGTTCGGGATGTTTCGTGTCGGCACTACCCACTGTGGTGCTATGGCTTTCTTCGCGGAGCCAAACTCCAGTTCATCCCAGACTGCGGACCGGCCTCTGCCGGAGACGTAGGCCTTTGCTCGATGATCATACTGTGCTACCATCCTTCCTTCGTAGAGAGGGAGACCTGGTTCCTCGTCTGTATACCGATCACGGTCATTTCCCATGTGAATCTCTGTTTGGTATGCGCGACGTGGGTAATCATCCGAAATTATCGCGAAGGCCGGCCATTGGCGATATAGGTGATCAGTGATCTCGGCATCATCTCCTCCGATAGTGTCACTGATCGCCAGTGCCTCCTCCGATTGGCTACGTACGGTTTCAACCAAGAGTCGAGGCGGGTTCTCCAGCGCGGCAGCTAGGTCACCGGGGTCCTTGAGCTGGAATCCGACGGAGAATTCCGTTGTGCTGCCCGCCCGACGTGCTGAATAAGCACCGAAGCGCATGGTGCTATCGGCTCCGTCAAACCACTCTTCACCTTTGTTGATAAAGCCCAACATGAGCTTTAGCTCCCAACGGTTGAAGAGCTCAGCTCGGATCGCCTGCGCGTTGGCGCCGTTATAGATGCCCGACGGCGTGACCTGTGCAACTGTACCGTCTGGACCGGTCAGGGCGAGGGCGGTCTCCACGAACATTCGATAAACGTTGAAGTCGCCCTTACCTAGGTTGCCCTGAGAAAATAGGCGATAGCGCTCGCTCCGCTTGATGAAGTGGACCAAGGCATAGATGTCACGTCGTGACGTCTGCCACCGTTCCTGGATTGCCGGGCTTTGCGTAAGTCGGGCGACGGCTGCTTGGCGCTCATCCTTTTTCAGGCCTCGGAAGTTCGGGTCGTAAGTAGAAAAGAATTCCTTTTCGTCTGGGCTTAAGGTGTCCCAGGGGGGATTTCCTAGTAGGCATGAAAAGCCGCCTGTCCATCCAGGGGAATCTGCCTTCTCGTCATCAGAAGACACCCGGAATATTTCGGGAAATTCGAGGTGCCAGTGGAAAAAGCTGTATCTGTCAGCTAGTTCCATGATCTTTTGGCGTGTTTCCTTCGGAATTCCATCACCGTCTTGGGTCGTTAGAGCTCGAAAGATCTCTTGTGTCACCGGACGTGGAGCATCCTTCGTCTTCTCCCAAAAGAAAGAGGAGCACCAGGCGTCGGCTACGTGAACGGCATGTAAGAACGTTTGGGTGTTCTGCAACCTGTGGAACGCTGCGGCTTGTGCCCGTACGTCTCTCAAAGTTTCGGCCCTGCGGGTGGTGATGCTGTGTAATTCGTCTGCGAAAGTTGCATTAGAGATTGGAATTTCGCGCCTGGTATCGGACAGAAAAAGGGTCACGCGGCCTTCGTGTTCCCTTTTGTTGATGCTTTTTAGGTCGGTGGCGAAGTATTCGTCGTCACCCTCGATTGAGGTGAATGCAACTGTGGGGATTCCCCGAGAAAGGAGGGCGGGCGTTGCTCCAACGAGCGCATTTCCCTGTTTGATGTGAGCATCGAGAAAGCCCAATGGTTTGCCCGGCTCCAGCGCCTCCAGCCATAAAGACACCTTGGCTAGCTCGACCGCCATTGGATTCTTGTCTACGCCGTATATGCAGTGAGTTACCACTTCCCCCATTGCTCCACGCAGGGCTTCCGCGGTCGGTTCTGGACTACTTTCCCGAATTGCCGCGAGCCGCTTCGCGATGCGGCGAGCGGCGGCGACGAGAAAATGACCCGATCCACAGGCGGGATCACAAACCGTCACTCCCAGGAGTTCCTCGATAATGAAGGCCGTTTGGTTAGCGTTTGCCGACAAATCGGCCCGCCTAAGGCCTCGCTCCACGGCGTCGTTTAGTACGGGGTCGAGCGCGGAATCGAGTAGGCACTCGATGATCGCGGAGTGGGTGTAGAAAGAACCTGTAGTTTTCCGTGCATTGCCACCGACTTCAACCATCTGAGCGGCACGCTTGTTGGCAGATGAAATTAGGCGGAGTTCAAGTAAAAACTCATAAATTGATCCAAGTTCATCTGCACCTAAATGTTGGTAGTCTATTGCGCGGTAGCGATTTGAGTTCGTGTCTCTTATTTGAGATATCTGTCGGATAGCAGACAGAAGAGCCTGGTTCGAAAGTGAAAGGCCGTCCAGTGGTCGGTCTGCGTCGGTTTCCTCAAATATGCCACCGAGAGCCGGAAGTCCTAGTTCTGCCCGCCCCTCGTTCCTCCCCAAGCTGTCCAGAACAAGTCTCAGGGCCAGATATAGGTCCGTATGTTGACTGCCTCTTCGTCGCCGTGCGACCTGCCGTAGTCGAGCGGTCGACGCATATTGCGCATATCGTTGTGCGATCTTCGCGTCGGTGCTTGGGGGGTGCAGAATGCCACGGTCCTCGGCCACGAAGACGAAGAGTAAGCGATAGACGAAGCGTAGTAGCGCGTGTTGTAGCGCGTCTGTATCTAAGTCCTTTCGAAGGCGATCGTTGGCTGGATGCTGCAAGAATCCCGTCGCGAGCAACGCGATAGCTTCCTGAACTCCAATACGAATCTGCTTAAGCGCCCGGATGCCTGTCTGAATTGCTTCCGTGCGCCACTTCTCCAGCCAGCAGGTCGACGGGGCGGTGCCTTCGGCCACGTCGAAGCGGGAGACGTGCAGCAGGCGGTAGAGCAGGACGAACTCGCTGAACAGTTCGCCGTCGAAGATCGCTTCCAGGTCGAATTCGACGTACGCGGCGGTCGCGAGCGCGCTGGAGTCGCGCAGCAGCCGAAGCTGGCGGCCGTTGGTGAGCACGGCCCACAGGTGCGACTCGGAGCGGTTCAGGCACTCCTGCACCAGCGACTGCGCCGGCACCGTCCCGGCACCGCCGGACCGCTTGTCCAGGATCGCGTTCCAAGGGATCAGATGCAGCGGTACGTGATTCCAGCGGTGACTGATCGCGAACGTCTTGCCGCCGTCGTCGGCGGTGATGCCGGGGGCCCCGATCTCGGTCAGCCGGCCGAAGCCCAGCTCGGAGAAGAGGGGTTCGAGCCACTGCGTGACGGCGAGCCCGGTCGGGTCGGCCGGGGCTGCCGCCTCCTGGGCGACCGGGAGCTTCTGCCGCAGGTCGGCCCAGACCGACTTGAGATAGTCCCAGTGCCGTTCGGCGTCGTCGCGCACCGACCGGGTGCCGACCAACCGGTAGTCGGCGGGGGAGGAGCCCTTGACGTCCCGGCCCTCGGAGATCCGGACCAGCATGTCGGCGGGAATGAGCCCACCGATCGTGTGTACGGCGGAAAAGACCTGGTTGCGGGCGATGGCGGACATCAGGCGTTGCCTCCGGCAGCGGCGACGGTGGGGGTGGAGGAGACCGGCAGGTAGACGTACGCGCCGAGGATGTCGGCGGGCCGCTGCGCGGTGACGTTGACGCCTCGGACGATCTCTCCGGCGGCGCTGCGGACCCGGCGGTGCGAGGCGAGCAGTTCGGCGGCCAGCTCCTCGCCGTACGCCTCCAACCGGCCGTTGACCTCGGGCAGTGCGTCGAGCAGCCGGCTCATGGTCCGTTCGCCGAACGTGGGGTCGGTGTTCTCGTCGGCGGTCGCCTCGAGCAGCGCCAACGCGTCCTCGGTGGAGAGCCAGTCGGCGTTGCCGGGGGAGCCCCGGAAGGCCAACAGCCGGGCGTCCTCGGCGACGAGCTGCCGGGTGTCGGCTCGGGACGGCAGGGTCAGGTGGAAGCGGTAACGGACCAGCAGCAACGTCGTACGACCCGATACCGCCTGGGTGCGGATCACGCCACAGCGGCGGGCCGGGCGTGGGCCGGCGGCCTGGTCGTCCAAGGCGGCGTTCAGCACGTAACCGGCGAGTGCCACCACCGCCGGATCGGTCCGGACGAGTGCGGCCTCACCGCGCGCGACGGCTGCCGTGGCCCGGAACGGCACCGGGCGGCCCAACTCGACGGCGTCGCCGCCGAGCACCGGCGCCAGCGCGTCGCGTAGCCCCGCCGGGGTGCCGCTCACGTCCGCGCTGAAGTCGCCGACATTGTCGGGATCGCCGCGCAGCACCCCGCCGAGCGCCCCCAGCGACTCGCGTACGAAATCTTTGATCTCACCGGCCCGGCCCAGGGTGTCGCGGATCGCGGCGACCTCCCGGGCGACCTCCTCCGGGTGGATGGAACGCTGGGCAAACCGGGACCGGGACGTTTTCTCCCGCTCCGCCGCCGACTGCCACTCCGCTGCCAGCTTCGCGGCCCGCTTGTCGACCTCGCGGTACTCCGCGACGTCGAAGAGGCTCGCCTGTGCCTCCTGCCGGCCCCGCAGCAGCAGCCATTCGACGATCGCGTTGGTGACCCCGCTCGACGCCGCGTCCGGGACCGAGACGGAGACGCCGAGGTCCTTGCGGATCTGCCGGTGCTTGCGGATCAGGACGTCGAGGACCAGGCCGTCGATGCCGTTGTCGCCGCCGTAGAGGGTGATGACCCGGACGATGTTGCGCCGCTGGCCGTACCGGTCGACCCGGCCCTCGCGCTGGTCGTGCCGGGTCGGGTTCCAGGCCAGGTCGTAGTGGACCACGGCGTCGAAATGATGTTGGAGGTTCACGCCCTCGGAGAGACAGTCGGTCGCGATCAGGACCCGCCGGGCTGCCGGGTCGTCGCCAGCCGCCTCGGCCAGCTCCTCGATCCGTTGCAGCCGCTGCTGCGGGGAGAGCGTGCCGGTGACCGCCCGCACCACGGTCTTCTTGCCCAGCTTGCCGTCCAGGTGCTCGGCGACATATTCGGCGGTCGGGATGTAACGGCAGAAGACGATCGGGTGATAGCCGTCCTTGAGTAGCTCCTTGAGGTGCTTGACCAGCTCCCGCAGCTTCCGGTCCTCGTCCGGGCCCTCCAGCTTCGCGGCTCGGTCGGCCAGCTCGGCCAGCCGGTTGCCGGCGACCAGGGTCGGGGCCCCGCCGGGACCACCGGCCTCGCCGGTGTCCGCGCCCGGTGCCACGTCGAGCCCTTCCAGGGCGTCGCTGTCAGCGGAGTCGCTGGTCAACGGGGCGCCGAGCCGGTCGGCCTCCTCGGCGGTGTTGGCCGTCGCCGCCGCCGAACGGGTCCGCAGCGTCTGGGCGGCGGCGCGCGGCGACGAGACCAGCGAACGCAGCAACGCGATCGCCGACCACCAGGCAATCCGGGCCTCCCGCCGACCCTTGCGGTCCGCGGCGGTCACCCGCTCGCTGGCGTACGCGATCGCGTCGTCGAGCAGAGCCCGATACTCCGGCGAAAGCTTGTACGTCTCATCCCGGAAAAGCCGGTCGGCCGGGAAAGCGGTCTCCTCGGCGAGGCTGTTGTCGGCCAGCCCGTCGTCCTTGGTGAGATATTGCCGCACGTCGGCCCGCCTGCGGTGGACGAAGTGCGCGGCCAGCAGCCGCCGGCCCGCCTCCGAGTCCAGCTCGACCGTGGCCAGCTCCGGCCGGATCAGGCCGAGCAGGTTCCGGAAGGCAGTCTCCTTGCCGCTGTGCGGGGTCGCGGTCACCAGCAGCAGGTGCCGCTCGGTGTCGGCGGCGATCCGTTGCAGCAGCTCAAAGCGGAGCTGGTTCTGCGTCGAGGTGGTGTCGTCGGCGGCAACGCAGGTGTGCGCCTCGTCCACGATTACCAGGTCCGGGCAGTGCCGGACGAAGTCGTCGCGGTGCCGGGTCGACTTGATGAAGTCGGTCGAGACCACCACGTACGGGTGCTTGTCAAACAGTGACTGGCCCAGATCCAACCCGCGCTCCAGCCGGGAGACCGTGGAGGCGAGCACCAGCTCGGCATCGATGCCGAACTTCGTCCGCAGCTCCTCCTGCCACTGCTCGGCCAGGGCCGGCGCACACAGCACGGCGAGCCCTCGGGCGCTGCCCTGGGCGAGCAGCTCACACGCGATCAGCCCGGCCTCGACGGTCTTGCCGATGCCGACATCGTCGGAGATCAACATCCGTACGGTCCGCTGCCGCAACGCCATCAGCAGCGGAACGAGCTGATAGGCACGGGGCTCGACGGCGATCCCGGCGAGGGAGCGGAACGGGCCGGCGCCGGAGCGGAAACCGACCCGCAGCGCGGAGCGGAGCAGCCCAGCGGCGCGGGCGTCACCGAGGTCGCTGGCGGACGGGGGTGCGAACTCGGCGCTGCGCACCTGCTCGAAGGTCGGGAAGACGGCGGCGATGTCGTCGTCCGACCCGCCGAGCGGACGAAGCACCAGCATGTCGGCGGCGCTCTCCGGGAGCACGACCCAGTCCCGGCCACGGGCGGAGACGAGGGAACCAACGGCGTACGGGGTGGTCATCAGGAGGGGGCTTCCTGTCGAGGGGGAGGGGTGTCGTCGGTGCGGCCGCCGGACAGGGGGGTGCCGGGGCAGCCGACCGGGAGGTCAGCCGCTCACGCCGGTCCCAAAGTAGGTCGGGTGCCGCTTCGCGATCGCCGACCAGTCGGCGTCATGCGGGAACCGGACAACCTCCCAGCCGCGGTCGTACAGACGCTCCTCCGCCTCACGGTCGCGCGCGGTGATTGCGGCGTACTCGTGGACCGGCCCGTCGACGAAGACCGCGACATTGGCGCCGGGCAGCCGAAAGACGAAGTCCGGGTGGGCCAGCGCCTCTGGCAGGAAGACCTGGGCGTCGTCCGGCAGACGCAGGCCGCGCTCCTTCAACCAGGTGATGAACTTGGCCTCAAGTGCGGTGTCCGAGTGGCTGGTCAGTCGGGCCAACTGCTCCGTCCGGGATTCCCCCGCGCCGGTCGTCCTTGCCTTGCCGGCGGCGAAGCGCAGCAGCAGGTTTCGGACCTTGTGCCGGTCGATGAGCGCGTGGTTGAGCTGGTTGCCATAGGTGAGCAGGCACTCGTAGCAACCTCTTGCACACGGACGGTCGGGGTGCGGGCCGCCCCGGTCGGTGCCGTCGGCGTCGAAGTGGCAGATCGCCAACGCCTCGGCGGCGGCCCGGGCCAACGCGCCCCGGTCGGACTGCATCAACCGCAGCACCCCGGCGCCGCCCTCGGCCGCCTCGGTGAACAGGATCCGGTCCCGAGGGCCGTCCACCGGCGGCAGCAGCTCACTGGTCAGCTCCGAGTCCTCCAACTCGAAGGCGGCCTCGATGCCGCGCTCCAACGCGTACATCAGGGAGACCGCGACCGGCTCCGACAGCGGCTCGTCTAGCTTCAGCACCAGGATGTTGCGCCGGTCCTCGACGTACGGGATGACCCGCTTTTTACGGCGCTTCTCGTTGCCGGCGGTGTCCACGACCGGCATCTCACTGGAGTCGCCGGACGCTTCACCCGCATCCCGCTCGTTCATCCAGCGCCCGTCGGCCGGGTCGAGCCAGAAACCGTCCGGCTCTTTGGGCTTGACCCGCACTCGGCCGATGTTGGTGATCCGTACGGTCGCCGAGTCGCCGTACGACAGGGTGGCGAGCTGGCCGGCGCCGTCGATGACGATCGCGTCCTGCCGGCCGAGGCGGGCGCCGTGGTCCTGGAAGCGGTAGGAGGTGACAAGCCGGAAGCCAGCACGACGCCGCTCCTCCTCGTCCGAGGAGATCCGCTCCCGGCGTTGGGTGTAGACCGTGTGCAGTTGCAACATGCCGGGGGTCGGGGCCGGCAGCGGTTCGTGGCACATCTGACACCGGTCGGCGCGGTCCCGGACGTCGTGGTGGTATCCACACCGCTTGCACCGGGTGGCCTCCGTGGTGACCACCTCGCCCGAGGAGTCCGGCGGCAACTGGATCCGGGTGACCTGGTAGCGGGACCCCTCGTGGTAGATCAGCGCGCCCGGCCCGAACTCGCGGATCGCGAGGAACCGGGGCCGCTGAAGGTAGTCACCCTCGCCGAACCGGCGCCCCGAGGTCGGGATGTACGCGGCGAGCGGCAGCCGGGGGAACGAATAACCCGG